>NZ_JBEXHU010000012.1:0-288734 GCF_040608175.1 Micromonospora sp. NPDC005206 | reverse complement strand
CCGACCGGCACGCCGCAAGGGGGCATCCTGTCACCGCTGTTGGCCAACATCGCGTTGAGTGTGCTCGATGAGCACCTGCACCGTGAGTGGAAGCCTGGTGGGCGGATGTCGACGGAGAATCGGCGCCACCATCGGCGTGATCATGGTCAGGCGACGTGGCGACTGGTCCGCTATGCGGAGAACTTCGTCGTCATGGTGTTCGGCACCCGAGATCACGTCGAGGCGTTGCGCGGGGACGTCGCGGCCGTGCTCGCTCCGCTGGGACTGCGACTGTCGCCGTCCAAGACGCGGATCGTGAACATGGCCGACGGGTTCGACTTCTTGGGCTTTCGCATCCGGTGGAGACGCAAGATGGGCACCCGCGACCAGTGGCACGTCTACACGTTCATCGGTGACCGGCCAGTCCGGTCACTGAAGGACAAGATCCGTGCCCTGACACGCAGGTTGTCACAGCAGGACCTGGGAGAAACGCTGATCAGGATCAACCAGATCACGCGTGGCTGGACCAACTACTTCCGGCACGCCGTCGCCAAACACACCTTCGACCGGCTCGCCTACTTCATCTGGTGGCGAGTTGTTCGCTGGGTCAAGGCCAAACGACGCTGGAGATGGAAGGACGTTCACCGCTGGCTGCGCACCCCGACCGGGTGGCGGACCATCACGGCGGACGGGATCGAACTGCACAACATCGCGTCGACCGCCGTTACTCGGTATCGCCGTCGCAGCAGAATCCCCACCCCCTGGGCAACAACGGAACCAGCCTGACGGCAGAAACCGTGGAGAGCCCGTTGCGTTGAGAGGCGCACGGCGGGTTCGGCGAGCGGTCCGCAGAAACGGGCCGGTGGCAACACCGGAACCGCGCTGCGGGCCGACTCAACTCAGCGCGCATTTCGCCGAGATCTACGGCGCCTCGGTGTCGAAGGAGACGATCTCCCGGATCACCGACAAGGTGATCGAGGAGATGACCGACTGGTCCCACCGGCCCCTCGACGAAAGGCGGTTTCTACTGGTCGTTGCGAATCCTGATGGGACGGGGTTCGCATGCCGAGATACGCGCCGAACAAGATGTCGACGGACGTCAAGCGTCGCTATTTCGAACTGATCAGGACAGGAGTGCGGGGTGCTCGAGCCGCCCAGGAAGTGGGCGTGTCGCTGAGTTGTGGATCATTGTGGTTCATCGACGCTGGCAGCGTGAGCTATGTCGAAACCCCGATCAGCGGGCGGTATCTGAGTCAGGACGACAGGATCGAGATCGCCGACGGGCTCGCCCGAGGAGAGCAGGTCAAGTCGATCGCCGCCCGGATCGGCAAGAGTTACCAGAGCGTGTACCGGGAGATCGCTCGCAACCGCAAACCCGACGGCCGGTATCAGCCGTGGTATGCACACAACCAGGCTCATGTGCGCCGACGGCGCCCGAAGCCGCGGCGGCTGGCGGCCGACAACGCGTTGCGCGAGGCGGTTGCCGGCAAACTGCATCGGGGGTGGTCGCCTGCGCAGATCAGCCGGTGGCTGCGACGGCGATACCCGCGCCGGCTGGCGTGGCAGGTGTGCGCCGAGACGATCTACGAGGCGGTCTATCGAGGCCTGGTCCTTCACGCCGATCCCGTCAATCTGCGCACTGGCCGCACCTACCGGCGTCGTCGTGGCCGGGGCCGGTCTCGCGAGGGCGCGCTGAAACAGTCAACCAACATGAAGTCGATCCGTGAGCGGCCAGCCGCGGTCGAGTCCCGCCGTCAGGCGGGGCATTGGGAGGGCGACCTGATCATGGGTGCCCGTCAACGATCAGCGATCGCAACGCTGGTGGAGCGCAAGACCAGGTTCACCCTGCTGGTGAGGCTGCCCGGCGATCACAGTGCCCGGTCCGTTGGCGACGCGCTGATCAGCACGTTCGCGAAGCTACCTGCCAGGCTGCGGCGCACGTTGACCTGGGATCAAGGCAACGAGATGTTCCACCACGAGCGCATCGAGCAAGCGACCGGCCTCAGAATCTTCTTCGCTGACCCGCACTCGCCCTGGCAGCGTGGCTCCAACGAGAACACAAACGGGCTTCTTCGCCAGTACCTGCCGAAAGGCACCGACCTGAGCAGATGGACCGACGATCAACTCCAAGAGATCGCCGGCGAACTCAACGAACGGCCACGCTTGTGCCTGAACGACAAGACGCCGCAGCAGATGATGAGACAATGGAGACGCCAAATGACAACGAGCTGATTCGCGACGATCCCTAGAAACCGCCAAATTTATGCGGCGGTGTTCATCGACGCCATCGTGGTCAAGGTCCGGGCTCTGTCGCCGGTTGTGTGAAGCGTTCAGTGCGCGAGTAGGACGCGTTTGCGCAGTAGGTCGAGGCTGGCGCGGCCGAACATCTGACGTTTGATCATCTTGAGGCGGTTGATGTTGCCTTCGACCGGGCCGGAGTTGTGCGGCAGGGTCAGGCCGTTGCGGACGGCGTCGAGGTCGCGGCGTAGGTTGCGGGCGAACCCGGCCAGGGGCGTGAGGGTGTCGTGTTCGACGGCGGTGATCCACTGCTCGAGGCACTCGCCGTGGCGGCCGGTCATCATGACCGAAGGCTCGTACGTGTGTGACCAGCCGGCGAGCTGGCCGCGTTGAAGTGTCTGTACCTGGTGACCCGGTCCCTTGACCCCACCGGCGTCGGCAGAGCCCGATGGACGATGCGCTGGAAACCCACGTTGAACGCCTTCGCCATCACCTTCAGCGACCGCTTCCCAGCCGCTGAAACCTACTAACCAAGATCGCCGAAAACACCGTTAGCGAGACAGCCCCTCAGCCGATGAGAATGCGGGCGCCATTGCTCGACGATCTTGCCTGCGTCTCCTATTCCATTCGGTAGCGGGCGAGGCACTCCTGCGTCCAGCTGGTGTGACGCTCGCGCAAGTGGGCTGCGGTCAGATCGCTGCGGCCGAGGTCGTGGTAGTTGGGGAGCCAGGTCTCGACGGTGCGGTAGGAGTTGTCGAGGGCGAACAAGTCCCACAGCGCCAGGTCGGGCACAGCTGCTGCTGCCGCTTGCTCGTACGCCGCCAGGAATATCTCAGCCGAGTCCGGGCCGTGCAGCAGAGTCAAATCAAGTCGGCACCAGCTCACGTCGAGGCCGCGTGGCGCCTGTGCAGCCCCTGACCAGTCGACGACGCCAGTGATTACCTCCTGCTCCCACAGGACATTGCCGGACCAATAGTCATAGTGCGTCAGAACGGGACTTTGACCGGCAAGGCGATGAGCATGGGCAGCCAGGATCGATGCGGTAGGCCCCGCGTCGACGCCGGCAGGGGATGAGGCGGATGCTGCTGCCATGCCGTCCCGGAGCCCGGTAAGCCGGGTGAGCGGCACGGCGTGGATGCGGGCCAAGACCCGTCCTAGCTGTTCGGCTGCCCCCCGCGAGGAGACGGACATGATGTCGGCGCGGCCGGGCAGCCGGGTGATCAAGATGGCCGGTTCACCGAACCGATGACCGGCGGGATCCACGTCCACCACCCTCGGAGCCCAGCCGTCCAAGCCGTCGAGAGTTGCCAGCACGCCGGCTTCCCGCGCGGCGGCGTCGTCGCCCGGCGGGAACCGGCGCAGCACCATCTCCCCCGTGGGGCGCTCGGTCCGTAGCAGATGGGTGGCGGCGTGAGTGCCGCCGGTGAGTCGCCGAACGGTGCGCGCGGAGGCACCCGGACCGGCGACTTCAGCGGCCCATGCAACGGCTGATGAAGGAGGCTGCGATTCGGTCACCGCGTCATACTGCACGGTCCGTCTTGCGCTGACCATCGGTGCTGCACGCGGTTCTCACGGGCGAGACGCTGACCACGACTTCTCGCCTGGTGACCTGTTCGGCGAACACGAAGAGGTCACCAACGCGGCTACTCATTAGTAAGCTTCAAAGTCTTGCCGATCGTCATCGACGGTGGGGCAATGGTTCGTGTCGCCCCTCGGACACAAACGATTTACCAATGGTGCGCGCTGAGATCCACTGCAGCGCGCACCGTTTGCGTTTCGGGTTGGTAGGTGAGCCGGAGTCCGAGTTGCCGGTAGACCTCGGCCTTGTCGGTGGGGTTCGCTTCGCGGAGCGCTTCACGGCTGGGTCGGCTCGCCGGCCGTAGACGCTGGATGACGAGGCGTAGACCAGCGCCGTACCCCGGATCAATCCGCACGAGGTGCGAACGTTGCCGACGACGTGCCGCCGAACGCGACCCTGAGGCGATCATTAGCTGGCTGCGCCGACGGTCTCCGGCGGTAAAGACCAGCTGCGGCGCGGGTGCGTGGATCTGCTTCCAGGACGAGGCAGGTCAGGCTCTGCGACCGCCGCGATCACGCACGTGGAGCCGACGCGGGCACACGCCCGTGGTCGCCGTCTCGGGCGAGGGCTCCGGCCGGATCTCGATCGCCGGGTTCGTCTGCCTCAAGCCCGGACGACGCGGCCGGCTGCAAGCGGTCTGCTTTGCCTCTGTCCAGGCAGCTTCAGCGGTATCCGCCGGAGCTCAACCGATAGAGCGCGGGCCTGGACGCTGAACGGCCGACAACGACGTTCGGGGCCGTGCCGAGAACGCGGCACGGCCCCACGGCGTCGGGTGTTCCGTACCTGCCCCTGATCGCATCAGGCGTCGACAAGCTTCTGCCGGCGCCTGATTACATGCCCAAGCCCGGCGCCGCCCTGCAGAAACCACAGCCTTCGCAGATGCGGCTGCGCACTTCTGATTGCCGACCGGATCAGACGCTTCCGTGCTTTACCTGGTAGGCGTGCGTCAGTGACTGGCCGTCCGGCAGGTGCATCTCCATCTCGTAGCTGGTCCCGTAGACGAACTCTCCGGTCAGCAACGGCAGGGTCCCGCAGAACATCACCGTGTCCGCCGTGAGCTTCGTGCCACTGGCCTCCAACTTGCCGAGCAGTTGCTGGGGCGTCAGCATCGCCGCCAGGCGGCCCTGCTGGTACGGCTGGCGATCGGTCCGGCACGTCACAACGATGTCGTCCCATCGCTCTTCGATGGACACCATCGGCACCACTGCGGCGCCCATCGGTTTGGGCGCCGCTGCCTTTGACTTGGCGATGCTCTGGGTTTCGAGTTCGCGGTCCGTGTGGTCACTGCCAATACCGAGGTAGAAGCGGCCCCCGTGGAACACCAGAACCGGTTCCACCTCCCCAGAGGTCTTGTCACCGGCCACGTCGACGGAGGCGTCCGTCGTTAGGAGGTCAGCGTTCAGCTCGTAGAACATCGGGACGCGTGGTGGCGGTGTGACGCCGATGTGGGCCAGTTCGTCAATGTGCGCTTGGACCGCTTGGCGGTCACGGCCGGTGTAGCCCGCCACGACGAGTCTGGGATCGGAGAGGTGGATCTGGTCGGCTGTGCCGGCGACTGTCAGAGTGATCAGGGGTGTGTCAGGCACGAAATGTCCTTCCCTCTGGGTTCGTGTAGACGAGATGGAAAGCTGTTCAGCCGAAGGTCGCCTGATTGCGTAGCCGGCGGTCTTCAAGCACGGGGAACTCGCGCCGTATTTCCGTGACTGCGGCACGGTCGATTTCGGTGTAGAGGACCTCCTCACCGGCGCCTGCTTCGGCCAGCACGCGTCCCCAGGGATCGACCACGACGCTGTGGCCGGCCAGCTCGACCTCGCCCTGCTTCCCGGCGGCGTTGCACGCCAGCAAGAACAGCTGATTCTCCACGGCACGGGTTCGGGTGAAGAGCTTCCAGTGCTCAAGGCGTGCGGCCGGCCAGGCGGCCGGCACGATGATGAGCTCCGCACCCTGGTCGACGAGGTGCCGGTACAGCTCCGGGAAGCGGAGGTCGTAGCAGGTCGTCATGCCGACCTGGCCGATGGCGGTGTCCGCCACGTCCGCCCGCTGACCGGCGCTGAGGAGTTTCGACTCGAGGGACTGATAGCCGAACACGTGGATCTTTCGGTAGTCCAACAGCACCTCACCGGTCGGATCGACGAGCACGGCGGTGTTGTGAAGGCGACCGGTTGGGTCCCGTTCGAGCACGCTGCCGGCGTGCAGGTGGGCCCCGAGCGCTCGGGCCCAGCCCCTGATCGTGGAGAGGAGCGGTCCGTCGAGGTACTGCGCAAGTTCGTCATAGCGGTCGAATGCGAAGTAGCCAGGGGCCCACAACTCGGGGAGGACCACCAGGTCGACGTCGGTGAGGCCGGCAACAAGGTCGCCGACACGCTCGATGCGGCCTTCGACCGGCTCGGTGAAAGGGCTGGCGACCTGCACCAAAGCTGTTTTCATGACCATCCACTCCGTTCGTCGTCGGCTGTTCTCATCGGAAACACCGTTCTTTGGCGCCGCGTCAGGCGGCGAGCTTCACGTGGACGCTCTTGGTTTGCAGGTAGCTCAACAACTCCTCCATGCACTCCTCCCGTCCAAGGCCGCTGTTCTTCCATCCGCCGAAGGGCGTGCCCCAGTAGTGGGTCGTGCTGTCGTTGACCCAGACGTAACCCGCTTCCACGTCATCGGCCAGTCGGAGCGCTTTGCGCACGTCATTCGTCCAGACGCTTGCGGTGAGTCCGTACTCGACGCTGTTCACGTCGCGCAACATCGTCGAGTAGTCGCTCCAGCGGAACACGGACACCACCGGACCGAAGACCTCCTCCTGCGCGATGCTCGAATCCGGCGCGACGTCAGTGAAGATGGCCGGAGCGACGAAGAATCCCTCCTGCGGAACCCGGGGGTCATCGAGTCCGCCCGAGACCAGGGTCGCGCCTTCCGCGGCAGCTCCCCTGATGAAGTCGCGTGTTCTGTCGGCGTGACGGGCGCTGATCAAAGGGCCCATGTCGACGGCGGGGTCGTACGCCGGGCCCAGCGTCAGGGCGGAGAACTCACTGGCCAACGCCTCGACGAACGCGCCGTGCACGTCGGCGTGGACGAACAGCCGTGACGTCGAGCCGCACGACTGGCCGGCGTTGGCGCGCAGATTCATCGCCTTCACGACCTCACGGGCGGTGCGCGCCACGTCAACGTCAGCGAAGACGATCATCGGGTTCTTTCCGCCCAGCTCCAGCGACACCGATCGCACGGCGTCTTCGGCGGCACGGCGCTGGATGAGGCGGCCTGTCGCTGGGCTGCCGGTGAAACCGATGCGGCGGACGTCAGGATGCGTCACCAGCGCGTCGCCGGTGTGCGCGTCGCCGGTGATGATGTTGAACACCCCTGGAGGGAAGATCTCCCGGACCAGGTCTCCGAGAAGCAGCGCCGACATGGGCGTTTGGTCGGCGACCTTCAGCACTACGGCGTTGCCCGCGGTGAGCGCTGCCAGGCTGCCTTTGACCGCGAACAGGAAAGGGTGGTTGTAGGCCACGATCTTGGCCACGACCCCGTAAGGCTTGTAGCGCGTGTAGTGCAGGGTGTCATCGTCGGGCAGGACATCACCTCGTAGCGCGCCCGCGAGCCCTGGCCAACCTCGCAGCGACCTCGTCGCCCCGGCGATATCGCCGAACATTCGCTGGACGGGCAGCCCGGCGTCGATCGCGTCCACCAACGCGATCTCGTGGGCGCGGTCCTCGATGGCCAGCGCGAGGCGCTCGAAGCAGCGACCTCGTTCACCGAGCGTCGTGCGGGCCCAGGATCGCTGGGCGTCCCTGGCCGCGTCGACCGCGGCGGCAACGTCGACCGGACCAGCGACGGCGTAACTGGCGAACTCGGTGCCGGTGGACGGGTTCAGTGTGCGACGCACGACTCCGGAGGAGGGCGTGACCCACTCGTTGTCGATCAGGAGACGCGGGGCCCGCGCCGCCAGCGAGCCAAGGACGTTCGACAGGTCGGGGTGCTGCGTCGGGTCGTGCATGCGTGCCCTCTCCGCCAGGACGTCGTACGGAGCGGGCCAGTGGGCCGGAAGTCCGTTGCGGCTGTATCCGCCGAAGTCCTTGACTCTAGGTACCGTACCTAGATTAACTAAATCACAACCGACCGAGGAGCGCGAGATGCGACTGGCTGTTCCCGACCTGATCTCGAACTCGTACTTTCCTGCTGTTGCGGCGGTGGAGCTTGGCCTCATGCGCGAGGAAGGCCTCGACGTCACGCTGGAGCTGCTCTTCCCGGTCACCGACGCGGCCGCCGCGCTGCGCGATGGCGAGATCGACTTCCTGGCGGGTGCCGCGCATGCACCGCTGTACGACGTGCGAGCGTGGGACGACACGACGCTCGTCGCCGCGCTGTCGAGCAACATGTACTGGTACCTCGTCGTGGCGGCGGACTCGCACATTGACGCCGGCTCGTGGACATCGCTGCGCGACGTGCGGATCGGCGCGGCACCCGGCCCTGACACAGGGCTCCGCCAGCTCCTGGTCGGTGCCGGCCTCGATCTCGACGAGGCTCGGATCGACATCGCTCCGGTTCCGGGCGCTGACGCCCCCAGCGTCTCGTTCGGCCTCACCGCCGCGCAGGCGCTCGAGCAAGGCCGCATCGACGCGTTCTGGGCCAACGGCATGGGCGCCGAGGTCGCGGTTCGCGACGGCATCGGCAAGGTCATTTTCGACGCACGGCGCTGCGACGGAGAAGCCGCTGGCTTCACGTTTCCTGCCCTCATGACGTCGCGGAGGCTGGCTGCCACGTCGCCAGAGGTCGTGTCCGCCGCCGTCCGCGCGATCGTCCGCGCACAGCGGGCCCTCCGGGAGGATCCGTCTCTGGCCGAGAAGGTCGCCGACGGCCTCTTCCCGCCAATGGAGACAGGGCTGATCGCGAACCTCGTAGAGCGAGACCTTCCCTTCTACAACCCCGCCATCAACGACAGCGCCGTCGCGAGCCTGCAGGACTTCGGGTGGCGCGCTGCCCTGCCAGGGGCCGGTGGCTCCTTCGCGCGAGCGGTCGCCAGGGAGTTCGCCCCCCTGTGGTCCTCATGAGGAGGCACCGCGCTGCTCCGCGGCGTTCCTGACCATCGCCCACCGTAGATACGGCCGAGAGGAAGACATGCCGAAGCCCGAGCTGGAGTTCGTCTCCATTGAAAAGACCGCGTTCACACCGTGTGAGGGCGTGGTACCCCAGCTGACCGAAAGAGTCCTCGCCCGCGACCCGGAGCGCGGCGTGGCGACGCGGATCCTCCGCTTCGAACCGCAGACGGACACGACGCCGAACGGTGTGCAGTCTCATGACTTCTGGGAGGAGGTCTACATCCTGGAGGGCTCCATCACCGACCTGCGGTTGGGGCAAACGTTCACCGCAGGGGACTACGCGTGTCGCCCGCCCGGCATGAAGCACGGCCCGTGGAAGTCCGAGGAGGGCTGCCTCACCTTCGAGGTCAGGTACGAGGCGTGAGCCGCGCCGGTGCCGAGGAGCGGCTGGACGCCCGAGGACGCCACCACTCCGTCCCCACGCCACCGAACAGCGTTGTCGTTCCCGGATCGCCAAAGTAGGTCACGAAAAATTCAACCGAAATAAGTTACCTGGCTTAACCACCCCCTAGGGAGTCCCCCGATGAAGCTGAGAGCCATCCCCCGCCTCGCAGCTGTCTTCGCCCTCAGTGCGGCCACGATGCTCAGTGGATGCAGTGCTGGAGCCGGCAAGGGCAGCGCGTCGAACGACACCACCTGGAAGGTGGGTGTCATGCCCTGTACCAGCGACTGCGGCTTCTTGCGCATGGCGCAGGCAAAGGGCTTTTACAAGGAGCAGGGCGTCAACGTCGAGTTCGTCGAGCTCAAGAGCGCGGAGCAGGTCTACCCGGCGCTGGCTTCCGGCGAGGTGGATGCCATCGAGCAGAGCCCCGGCGGACTCTACATCGCCGCGCAGCAAGGAGGTCTCAACGCAAAGGTGATCGGTTCCTCAATGGAGGGCAACCCTTTCGCAATCTTCGCTAACAAGAAGTACGACTCGATTTCGGACCTCAAGGGCAAGAGTGTGGGCATCTCGTCGCCGACAGGACTTCCAGCCCTCGTTGCCAAGCTGATGCTAAAAAACGCCGGCGTCGACTGGACGTCGGTCCAGAAGGTGAACGCGGGCGGCAACCCCGACCGGTACCGGGCCGTGGTGGCGGGCACGGTCGACGCGACGGCCGACGCCACGGACTACGTCCCGCGGGCCGAGAAGGACGGCGTGAACGTCCTCGGCCTCTCCGCCGACATCATCCCCGACTATCCGCGCTACATGATCATCGCTCGCGAGGACAGCCTCAAGAAGAAGGACGACCTGGCCACGGGGTACCTGGCCGGCCTGATCCAGGGTCTGCGGTACGCGTACGACCACCCGGACGAGGCCAGGAAGATCTCCGCGGAGGCGCTGAAGGTGAGCCCGGACGACCCCATGGTCACCTTCACCCACGACGTCATCGTCGAGAAGAAGCTGGTCGATCCCGACGGCGGCATCGACATGACCAAGCTCGAGTACCTGGAAAAGGTGCTGCAGGAGTCCGGTGATCTCAAGAAGTCGATCGATGTGAAGTCCCTCGTCGATGACTCGTACCAGCAAGCCGCGCTGAAGCGTTTGGAGGACTGAGACCATGCAGGCAAGCAGCACCGCCGGGAAGACGCAGGCGAGCCCTCCGACGACTCCACCGGCCCAGTCGCAGCCGAGGGTCGTCATCGACCGCGTCTCCAAGGACTTCACCGTCTCGGATCGCAAGGGAAGTCAGCCTCTGAAGGCCCTGGACCGGGTGTCGTTGTCGATCAACGACGGCGAGATCGTCGCCCTGACCGGCTTGAGCGGCTGCGGCAAGACCACCTTGCTGCGCATCATCATGGGGTTGGAGCGGGCGACCAGCGGCACCGTGACCGTGGGCGACAAAGTGGTCACTGGATGCGGTTTTGACCGCGGTCTGGTGTTCCAGCACGCCGAGCTCTTCCCGTGGCGGACGGCTCTTCAGAATGTGGAGTTCGGGCTCGAGGTGAAGGGCGTGCCGAAGGCGGAGCGTCGCCGGATCGCCCGCGAGAAGCTCGAACTCGTGGGCCTGGGCGCCGCGATGGACAGGCGTCCCAACCAGCTTTCCGGTGGCATGAAGCAGCGTGTCGGTCTGGCCCGCGCGCTCAGCATCGAACCGCAGGTGCTCCTCATGGACGAGCCCTTCGGAGCGCTCGACGCGCAGACTCGCGAGGGTCTTCAGCTCGAGGTGCTGCGCGTTCACCGCGAGACCGGCAAGACAATCATCTTCGTCACGCACGACCTGGACGAAGCCGTTCTGCTCGCGGACCGGGTCGTGCTGATGTCCCCGAACCCGGGCCGCGTGGATCACATCTTCGACATCCCGATCTCCGGGCCGCGCGAGGACCTGTTCGCGATCCGCGGTCTCGACGAGTTCGCTCACACGAGGTACGAGATCTGGCGCCGGCTCATGGCGCGGGTCCACGAGAACAGCGAAGCGGCGCACGGCATCGACCCGCAGGGCCGCGATCGAGGAGGGGACCGATGACTTCCCTAGCGCAGGAACGAACTTCCACCCGTCAGGGACCAGACCCCACCGCTGTCGCGAAGCGGCGCCGGGTCCTGCGCGGCCGACACACCTACACGCTGGTGACCATCGCCTCCCTGTTGGTCCTGCTCGTGGCCTGGGAGATCTTCGGGCGACGGATGAACCCCATCTTCGCCTCGTACCCGACGGCCATCGCCGTCTCGTTCCGCGACCAACTCGCCGACGGGACGCTCGTCACGGCACTGCTCGACAGCCTCAAGCCGCTGCTGCTCGGCTACCTGATCGCTGCTGTCGCAGGCATCCCCATCGGCCTGCTGTTGGGCCGGTACCGGGCCGTCGAGGCAGCCCTCGGCATCTACGTGACGGGCGGCTACGCCATGCCGATGGTGGCGTTCATCCCCCTGCTGATCCTCTGGTTCGGACTCGGCTTCGCCGTCAAGGTGGCGGTGGTCGTGGTCATGACGGTCTTCCCGATCGTGATCAGTACGTGGGCGGGGGTCAACGCCGTCTCGAAGCCCCTCCTCGAGGTCGGCAAGTCCTTCATGGCCAGTGAAACCGCCATCATGCGGAAGATCATCCTGCCCGCGACAGTGCCACACATCATGACGGGTCTGCGCCTGGGTATCGGACGCGCTGTCATCGGCATCGTGATCGCCGAGTTCTTCACCTCGATCGGTGGCCTCGGCGGCTTGATCATCAACGCGGGCCAGCGGTTTGACACGTCGGCGCTGTTCGTCCCGGTCGTCGTACTGATGGTGCTCGGCATCGGTCTGACGCGGGGGGTCGGCTGGCTGGAGTCGCGGGTTGCCCCTTGGTACGCCGGCGTCAGCGGCGGGCGGGACCCGGAGTGACCGCCGCGATCCACGTCGACGTGCTCGAAGGCCTGCTCGACGAGCATGAGCGCGCGGTCTTCGAGGCGGCGGGCTACGGGCAGCGCGCCGGCTTCGGTGAACGCCCGGTCCTGCTGGTCGTGGACGTCAACTACAACTTCTGTGGCGACCGCCCCGAGCCGATCCTGGACTCCATCAGGTCGTGGCGGAACAGCTGTGGCGAGCATGCCTGGGACGCGCTGCCGGACATCGGCAGGCTCACCGCTGCCGCTCGACGGCGCGGGATTCCGGTCATCTACAGCACGGGCCAGGATCCCCGTCCCGACGGACTCGACTCCGGACGCTGGGCGGACAAGAACCGCCGGCGAGCTGAGGACGCAGTCGTCACACGGGGGCGCGGCAATCAGATCGTGGAGCAGATTGCTCCTGAGGATCCCGACATCGTCATCTCGAAGCCGA
This sequence comes from Micromonospora sp. NPDC005206, assembly GCF_040608175.1. Classification (NCBI taxonomy): domain Bacteria; kingdom Bacillati; phylum Actinomycetota; class Actinomycetes; order Micromonosporales; family Micromonosporaceae; genus Micromonospora; species Micromonospora sp. NPDC005206. The sequence goes on along the minus strand of NZ_JBEXHU010000012.1, from coordinate 276,118 downwards.
AGCCCAGCGCCTTCTTCGCCACACAGCTCAACAGCCTCCTGGTGGAGCTGAAGGCCGACTCCGTCCTGGTGTGCGGCGCCACGACCAGTGGCTGCGTGCGGGCCACCGTCATTGACGGCTTCTCCAACAACTACCGGATGGCCGTGGTCGCCGACTGCACCTTCGACCGCGTGCAGCTGTCGCACCGGGTGAACCTGCTGGACATGCAGCAAAAGTACGCCGACGTGGTGACCCTCGACGAGACCCTCGAGTTCCTGGACTCGCTCCCGGACAGTCTCTTCCCGTGGTTCTCTCCGGCACGAACGAAAGAGTGTGGATGACATGGGGCACGTGATCGTCGTCGGTGGGGGACCGGTCGGTGTCGTCGCCGCCCTCGCCGCTGCACGAAGCGGCTTCGAGGTAACCGTGCTGGAGGCTGCGGAGCAGGTTCAGGACGACCCGCGAGCCTCCACCCTGCACCCCTCGACCCTCGAGATGCTCGACGACCTGGGCCTGGTCGACGAGTTGATCAGCGTCGGTCTGGTCGCCCGTCACTTCGACTTCTGGGACAAGCCGAGCCGGAGTCTCGTTGCACGGCTCGACCACGACGTCCTGCGTCACGAGACGAGGTTCCCCTTCGTCGTACAGACCGAGCAGCACAAGCTCGCCCGCATCGGCCTGCGCAGGCTCGCCGAGATGTCGAATGTCGAAGTACGGCTAGGGTGCACGTTCACGAGTCTGGAGCAGTCTGCCGACTCTGTCGTCGTCCATGGGCAGACCGCCGACGGGCCGGTCCGGCTCACGGGCGACTGGGTCATCGGGTGCGACGGCGGCCGCAGCGCCGTTCGCAAGGGGCTCGGCATCGAGTTCGAGGGCTACACCTGGCCGGAGCGGTTCGTGGTGCTGACCTCCCTCTTCGACTTCGCCGATGCCATGTCCTGCAGCTACCGCAGCTACTTCGCGGATCCGTTCGAGTGGTCCAACCTGTTCAAGGTCGCAGGTGAGGACCTGAAGGGGCGCTGGCGGGTGGTGCTTCCCACATCAGTCGGGGAGTCCGACGAACAGGCCCTGAGCGACGAGGCGTCCATGCAGCGGCTCGAGCGCATTTGCCCCGGCGCGTCGCAGGGGGAGATCTTGCACCGCAAGATCTACCGGGTGCATCAGCGCGTGGCGGCCCGGTTCAGGGTAGGCCGGGCCTTCCTTGCCGGCGATGCGGCCCACGTGAACAACCCGATCGGCGGCCTCGGGCTCAATTGCGGAATCCACGACGCCGTCGAGCTCCTTGAGGCGTTGGACGACTTCCGCGGCTCCCGAAACGAGGACGTGCTCGACGCCTACGAACGCCGCCGGCGGGACCTCAACATCCGCTATGTACAGCAGCAGACTGTGAGCAACAAGAAGCGGCTCGAGGAGAAGGACCCGGTCGTGCGAGCCCAGCGGCTCGACGAGCTACGTGCCATCGCGAGCAGCGAGGAGTCGCAGCGGGTGTTCCTGCGCAGGACGTCCTTGCTCGAGAGCGTGCGAGAGCCGCACGCGAGCGCATGAGAGGGCACGGCGGCAATCCGTCGACCGCCTATGAGCCGCTCCTCGCCGGATACCTCGCGCTGGGCATGGGGGTCGGTCCGCTGACGCACTATGCCTTGAGTGCACTGGGTCCCTTGGTCGTCTCCGACCTCGGGTTGTCGGCGACCGAGTTCGGCGGCCTCTGGCTTGTCGCCTTCGGTACGGCGGCCGCCTGCACCCCCGGATTCGGGCGGCTCACCGACCACCTCGGTGCCCAACGGATGCTTCGGCTCACCTTCGTCTGTGCGGGGGCGGCCATGGTGGCCGTGAGCATGTCGCACTCGCTGGTCCCACTGGTGCTCGGCGTGGGTCTCGCCGGCATGGCGGTCGCCACCTCCAACCCGGCGACGAACCTCGCGGTGGCCGGCTCGGTGACCGTCGGGCGACAAGGGCTCGTCGTGGGAGCGAAGCAGTCAGGGGTGCAGGCAAGCCAACTGCTGGCAGGTCTCGCCCTCCCAGGACTGGCCGTGGTGCTCGGCTGGCGCGTGGCGATTCTGCTCTGCGGGGTGTTGGCGGTCCTCGGGTTCGTGGCCACCCGATGGGTCGTGGGCCCCGCGGCTCCACGCGCCGCGCGAGCCGGCGCCCCCCGTGCGGCCATGGACCCCAGTGTGTGGTGGTTGGCCACCTACGCGCTGGTGACCGGTGCCGCCATCCAGGCGACGAACGTGTACCTGCCGCTCTATGCCCACGACGTGCTCGGCCACTCGGTGAGCGAGGCCGGGCTGGTCTCGGCCACGCTCGGCGGGACGGGCGTGCTGGCACGCCTTGTGTGGGGGCGGGTGATGGACCGCATCCTCGATACGCCGTCGCTCCTGACCGGGTTGGCGGTCCTGACGGGCGTGGGCTTGGCGGTATGCGGTCTCGCCGCTGCCGTCAGTGACCTGATGGTCTGGCTGGGCGCCGCGATCTTCGGAGCGAGTGCGTTGGCTGCGAACGTCGTGATCATGATGACGGTGGTGCGCACCGCGCCAAGTGGCTCGGTAGGCCGCGCCACCGGTTGGACCTCACTGGGGCTCTATGCCGGCTTCATGGTCGGGCCGCTCACTTTCGGCATGTTCGTCGACTCGGCGGCCGGCTACGACGGCGCGTGGTCGTACCTGTGCGCACTGACCGTACTCCTCGTCGTCATCACGGCCTGCTGGAAGCGGTTCGGTAGGCACGCCGATGACGTCAGTGGGTCCGAGGCCGCCCGGGCCGGTGCCGGCGGTGCGCGAGGAGCTGGCTAGAGCCGCTTTTTCACACAACGACGCACAACAATTTAGGAGCTACAGCTGTGAGCGCAGTACTTCTCGCGGTCCTCCGTCCGAAGGCCGATGACGTCGACGACTTTTTCACGTGGTACGAGGCCGAGCACGTCACCGGACGACTGGCGATGCCGGGCTTTCTCGACGCCCGTAGGTACGTCTCCGAAGACGATCACGACATGGGTTTGGTGATCTACGACCTCGCGAGTCTGGATGCGCTGGGCACGGAGGCGTACCGAGCCCTGCAGGCCAGGACGGCCGCGACCACGCAGACGCGGATGGGGGGACTGGACCAGTTTGTCAGGGTCACGGGGGAAGTCATCCAGGAGCACGGCGACGTCGAGGCTGCGGTACCCCTGCTCTTCGTCGTGGCGTTCTCGGCACCGCGGAGCGACCTGGACGACCTCGACGCGTGGTACCGCGAGGAACACGCACCCATGCTCCTCAAGGCCGCGGCCTGGCGCGGGGTCAGCCTGATCGATGTGACGGGATCCAACACTCCGTGGACCCGGGTGGCGATCCACCGGCTCGCCGATGCGTCTGCGCTCGAATCGCCGGAGCGCCGTGCAGCGGGGGAAGCGCCTCGGCGACAGCAGCTTGCTGCCCGACCCTGGTTCAACGCCGGCACCCGCTACAGAGTCAGGGCCGTGGATCGTCTGGACTCCGCCTCGAGGCGTCGCTAGACGGGTAGATGTTAACCGTGGGAGGCCTCCGATAAAGTCAGCAGGGCGCCCCAGGAGGCGAATATGACGCCTGGCCGCGCATTCGCGATCGCGAACGTGTATGGACACGTTCGCGACCGACCGGCCACGATTTCAAGAAGCGTAGGTATAGCAGTGGCTCGTCGATCAGTACGGAACCCAGGGCGCGTAGGCCGCGGCATCGCCGCCACCATCAACGCGCTCAGGGGCGGCCCTGGCGGAACCCCCGTCGAGGTGGATGCCTACTTCGAGGGTGTCGCACGTGCTCGCTACATCATCCGGCGCACCTTCCGGATCTTTGACGAGGTGGCCCGCAACTCGGACCTCGAGCCGCTTCAGCACCAGGCGCTCATCCAGATCCTCGGTGGCGGCGTCACCGAGGGAGCCCTTCCCGTGAGCCGGATCGCCGAGCGCCTCAACGTCACGAGTGCCTTCGCGTCGCGACTCGTTCAAGACCTCGAGGCCAAGGAGTTGGTCGTCCGGCGTCCCTCGGAAGTGGACCGTCGGGTCATCCTGGTGGAGGCGACTGCGCACGGTCGCCGGTGCCTCACGACGGTGTCCGACGGCGTCCGGCGCGACGTGGCCTACTTCCAGTCGCACTTGACGGAGGAAGACCGCGCGGCTGCCCTGACCGTCATGGCGTTCTACGTCGGCGTGCCGCTCAACGACGACGACCTGGAGTCCATCAGGAGCCTCGTCCAGTCGGCCATCCACGCACAGCGAGAGGCGGCCGCGAGATGAGTGTTCCGGCCTGAGACCTTGGGGAGTGGCTGGCGGCTGGTCGAGCGCCGAGTGCGGCGTGAGCCTGGCGTCGTAGGCGTGTAGCCGTGCGGGCATGGCGGCGCTCGGGGGGTCTGCGAGCGAAACGGCTTGGCGTAGGCCCCGTTCCAGCGGCGCCGGCGCGATCGCCCCTGCCCTGCTGACGCCCGCGAACGCGCCAGCCGCCGCTGTCGAAACGTTGCCGCGCGCGGAAGCTCGGCACGGCGTAGCGGGCCAGAGGCAGACGCTTCCGTTTCGCCGACCGGTGCCGCACACCCATCTCGCCGCTCCGCACCCCTTGACCCTCCACACCCAGATAGTTAATCTAGGTAACGTATAAAGGTCAGTGATTTCCTCCATAGGAGCGCTGGATGACCCATGCAACGAAAGACACCGAGGTTCTGATCGTCGGTGCAGGAGCGGGTGGCCTGATCCTCGCCCTCAGCCTCAAAGAGATCGGCATACGGTGCCGTGTGTACGACGCGGTGCCCGAGCTGACGGCCGTGGGTGTCGGTATCAACCTGCTTCCGCACGCCGTTCGTGAACTCGACGAACTCGGCCTGGTGCCGGCGCTCGACGAAGTCGGTATCCGCACCAAGGACGCGTCTTACTACAACCGGTTCGGCCAGCACATCTTCACCGAGCCCGCAGGTGAAGCGGCCGGCTACCCGTGGCCGCAGTTCTCTCTACACCGCGGTGACATGCAGATGGTGTTCCTGAAAGCCGTGCGCGAGCGGCTCGGCGAGGACAGCGTCGTCACCGGTCACCGACTCACCCGCGTCGACCTCGGTGACGACATGGTCACCGCCCACTTCGTCGGGCCGAACGGCGAGGACCTTCCCTCTGTCCGCGCCTCCGTCCTTGTCGGGGCCGACGGCATCAAGTCCGCGCTGCGCAAGCAGTTCTATCCGGACGAGGGCGATCCGCTCTACTCCGGCCTCACCATCTGGCGGGGCGCGACCCCCATGCCACCCTTCCTGAGCGGAGCCAACACCGTCCGCATGGGCTGGATGAGCGTCGGCAAGCTCATGGTGTACCCGATCAGGAACAACATCGATGGCCAGGGCAACCAGCTGATGAACTTCGTCGCGACCCTGGAGCGGCCTCGACCCGACTTGTACGACTGGAACGCCAAGGGCAGGCTCGAGGACTTCTTCCCGGTCTTCAAGGACTGGCACTTCGACTTCCTCGACGTGCCTGGCATGCTCCAGAAGACCGACCCGATCCTCATCTACCCCATGGTGGACCGCGACCCACTTCCCACGTGGACCTTCGGTCGCGCGACGTTGCTGGGTGACGCCGCCCACCCGATGTACCCGCGAGGCTCGAACGGCGCAGGCCAGGCGATCCTCGACGCACGGTTCCTCGCCGGCAGCTTCAAGCGCCATGGCGTGACCGACGAGGCACTCCACGAGTACGACGTCACGCGTGTCGAGGCGACGGGCAAGGTCGTCCGCATGAACCGGGCCAACCCGCCGGACGCCATCCTGCGCGAGGTGCACGAGCGCAGCGGCGACAAGCCGTTCGAGCGCCTGAGCGACATCGTCTCCGACGAGGAACTGCGTGCGATCACGGAGCGGTACAAGACCGTCGCGGGCTTCCAGGTCGACCAGCTCAAGCGGAGGCGGTCGCTCGTATGACAAGCACCGTCATGACCATCCCCGGTCTCGTGGTTCCCCCGCTGACCCCGTTCACCGCAGAGCTGACCGTGGACTACGACGCGCTGAAGCACGGTGTCGACTACGTGGTGAAGGACTGTGACGCTGCCATGGTGATCGCGGCGGGCGTCGAGGCGCAGGAGTACCAGTACCTCGACCTCCCGCAGCGGCGGGAGCTGATCCGCAGAACGATCGAGTTCGTCGATGGGCGCCGGCCGGTCGTGGTCGGCGTCTCCCACCCGTCGTTCAAAGTCAGCATCGACCTCGCTCACTTCGCAGAGGAGTTGGGCGCGAGCGCCGTGCAGCTGCTGGCGCCGCTTCGGCCCTTCGGTGGCGAGCCTTCACCCCGGGATCTGGAGCGTTACGTCGACGCCGTGGCCGGCGAAACATCGCTGCCGCTCATGCTCTACCTCAACGCCGGGGCCGGAGCCACCGTTTCCCCCGAAGCGACCATTGCGCTGGCGAGCCGGGACAGCATTCGGTTCGTCAAGGAGAGTTCGCGCGATCTCTCAAGGGTGTCGCGGCTGATCGAAGAAATCGACCAGGCCGGCCTGGCGCACTACTTCACCACCGTGCAGATGATGCTGATCAGCCTCCAGCTCGGCGGATCCGGTGTGACGCTGCCACCGCCCGTCGCGAAGATCGCATCGCTGATCCTGCAGTCGTTCCTCAAGGGCGACGTTGCCGAGGCCGTACGGCTGCAACGGCAGTTCTCGCTATATCCGACGAAGTGGATGCGATACGGCCTGACACCAACGATGAAGGCGTCGCTGAATCTTCTGGGCGTGCCAGCCGGTGCCCCATACCCGCCGTACTCGCCGGTGACCGGAGAGGACCTCGACGACCTGCGTGCCTTTCTCGCGACGACCGACCTAGAGATAGTGGAGGAACTCTGATGCTGACCGTCATAAGGCTCGGACGAGACGACGCCGCCGTACTCGTGGAGGGCGCGCGTCAGGCCGCCGTCGACCTGGGCATCCCGATGAGCATCGCGGTGACCGATGAGAGCGGGCACCTGATCATGTTCGAGCAGATGGACGGCGCCAAGGTGAGCAGCATCGCCACCGCGATCGACAAGGCCTTCACCGGTGCCACCGCTCGCAAGGGGACGCACATCTACAACCAGCTCTGCGTGCCCGGGGAGCCGACCTTCGGCATCCACAACACCAACGGCGGTCGTTTCTCCGTGATCGGCGGTGGACTCCCCGTCGTCGTCGACGACCAGGTGGTCGGCGGCATCGGCATCAGCTCCGGAACCGCGGGGGAGGACCTCGAGGTAGCCCAGACCGCCGTCAACCACTTCATGAAGTTCCATGCCGAGCGTGGTTGAGAGCGGCGGGGCCCAGCACTTAGTGGACGGTACCGCGGAGGCGATGCGCCGCCTTCTGTCCTCCGTGCCCACCGGGTCGTTCATCGACGGCCAGTGGGTGAGCACGGACGCCACGTTTGATGTGCGGAATCCGTCCACGGGCCAACCGCTCGCCGCAGTGACCGACGCCGGTCCGGACCACGGCATGGATGCCCTGGCCGCGGCGTCGCGAGCGCAGGACCGCTGGGCCGCCGTTCCACCACGTACCCGGGGCGAGATCCTGCTCCGGGTGCACGACCTGCTCCATGAACGGGCCGACGACTTCGCCATGCTCATGGCACTTGAGATGGGAAAGACCATCTCCGAGGCCCGGGGCGAAGTCGGCTACGGCGCCGAGTTCTTCCGGTGGTTCTCCGAGGAGGCCGTGCGTGTCGGTGGCGGATATGCGCAGTCGCCCACGGGCGGCAGTCGGATTCTCACCATACGACAGCCGGTCGGGCCGGTTCTCGCCATCACGCCGTGGAACTTCCCGCTCGCCATGGGCGCCCGCAAGATCGCGCCCGCGTTGGCGGCCGGATGCACCGTTGTGGTCAAGCCCTCCGAGCTCGCACCGCTGACCACTCTTGCGTTGGCGCAGGTCCTCGTCGAGGCCGGAGTGCCCGACGGCGTGGTCAACGTCGTGACAACCAGCCGGGCCGGCGGTGTCGCCGAGCCGCTCATTCGGGATCAGCGTCTGCGCAAGTTGACGTTCACCGACTCAACGGCTGTCGGCAAGCGCCTGATCGCCCAGTCGGCGGACTCCGTGCTGCGCGTGTCCATGGAGCTGGGAGGAAACGCCCCGTTCATCGTCTTCGACGATGTCGACCTGGACGCTGCGGTGGAAGGTGCCCTGCTCGCCAAGATGCGCAATGGCGGCCAGGCATGTACCGCGGCGAACCGCTTCCTCGTGCACGACGCCGTCGTCGAGCAGTTCTCGCAGCGCCTAGCCGACCGAATGAACGCTCTCCTCGTCGGATCAGCAACCGACGAGGAGACGCAGGCAGGCCCACTGGTCAGCGAGGCCGCGGTGCGGAAGGTAGAGCGGCTGGTCTCGGACGCGGCGACGGAGGGAGCCCGCGTTCTGACCGGGGGCTGTCGACTCGAGCGTGAAGGCTTCTTCTACGCGCCGACGGTGCTGATCGATGTGCCGGTCCACGCACGGCTGCTGTCGGAGGAGATCTTCGGTCCGGTCGCTCCGATTACCAGCTTTTCCGACGACGAGCAGGCGACAGCTCTTGCCAACGACACAGAGTATGGCCTTGCTGCCTACATCTTCACCCGCGACCTCAATAAAGCGATCCGGCTGGCTGAGCGGCTTGAAACGGGAATGGTAGGTATCAACCAGGGAGTGATCTCCAACCCGGCCGCGCCGTTCGGTGGTATGAAGGCGTCGGGCCTGGGTAGAGAGGGTGGAACCCAGGGAATCGAGGAATATCTCGAGAGCAAGTACGTGGGAATCGACTTTTCCTAGCCTGCCCGCGACGTCTCGTGTGCTCTGTCCGTGGACGGAGACGTAGGTGAAGCGGCTGGCTTGTGGACGACGGTGCCGGCCGGGCCTGATGGGAGCCCCGACCCGGCCGGCTGTCGGCTCAGGTCACAGTTTCAGGAGCGGTTGCCAGCCGTCGCGGTAGCGCACACCGCGAGGTCGCAATCGGACCGGCTCGTGCACCATTGCGGAGACCGGCTCGGTTCGGATCTCCTGGGGCCGGTCCACCACGACGCAGACGTCCTCGGCCGGCCACCACCAGCCGCAGGAGCGGGCCAGGTTGGCCCACGCGTTGAGGTGTTCGGCCTCGTTCGGCCCGTACCGGGCAAGACCAAGCCGATGCAGCGTGTCGTAGTAGGCGACCCAGGACGCGTCCTGTTGGCCGTACCAGCAAACGGGGACCGGACCGCCGCCGGCCATTGTGGCACGCACGGGTAGGTAGTACCCGTGCGCGAGGCTCCGGTGCAGTGCCGTGCGTACGCCTTGGTGCAGCACGACACCGAGCGAAACGCCGCTGTCGAGCGCGTGGAGCGGCGCCAGTTCGGGCCATGGTTCTTTGGTCTTGCCCGCGCGTATCGGTGACAGCTCCGGGTCGGTGTGAGTGACGCTCGCGCTCAGCGCGCCACGGAGCTGCGAGGTGACCATTGCGAGATCGCTCGCCAGTGGTGGTGTTCCGCGCGGGCGAGGGTCGCGGATCCACTCGTAGAGTTGGTCGAGGGTGGGCCATCCGGTGATCAGGGAGCGTGCCTTGTCGGGCGACTCGACCCATTCAAATCGGGGTTGCGGCCGCTTCATTCTGGCGTAAATGGCGGTCAAACAGCGTTCGGCGGTCGGCTTGTCAGCCGGTTCTGTGGACAAGGCGTGGCCAAGCCACTCCTGCCGAATCCCGACGGCCTGCTGCCACAGGTCACGAACGTTGTTGCTGTAGACGGCCTGTGCAGGCATCGCGGCGTCGTTGCGCCGCGCGGGGGCGCTCATCGCGCCTGGGCGTCGCCGCCCTTCCGTGAAGAGATCATGGGGTGACTATGGCCCACCACGCGGCACAGACGCAAGCGGCTTCGAAAGCCATCCGGGGGAGGACCGAAGTGATCGGTCTCGGCTCGATAGCCTTGCCGCAGCGCGTGACGAGCGAGCGGAACGCGCTGAGGCTGGTGGGCCAGTGGCGTCCCGCTCGGGTCAGAACGTCCCGGGCCCGAGGGCGGTCAGCGCCGATTCGTCGGGCAGCAGCGGACCGCCGTCGTTCGAGGCAGGCGCCGTCCGTGCGACGGATCGGCATGCCCGGGCTCGACAACGGCAGTCCACTGGCCGGCCCCGGTCGGAGCAACCAGGGGTGGTTCGATCAGAGCCCCAGGCTCTTCAGCCAGCTCACTTCGGCTTCGAGTACCGCCTCGGGGTTCTCGTTGAGGCTGTGGCTGCCGCCGGGGATCTCCACGAACTTGATGCTCGGGACCAGCGAGCCCTCGGAGTTGGCCTCGGCCAGCAGCCAGTTGGGCTCGAAGTCCCGGATGGTGGTGTCCTGGTCGCCACGCATCATGAGGATGGGGATGGGAATACGCTTGATCCAGTAGGTGCCGTCCGCGGCGCTGGTGGCCTCCCACCGGTAGGACAGGAAATGCTGCCCGGTCACCGGACCCGTCCGGCTCGGACTTCCGCCCCCACCGCGCATCTCGGTCGGCAGAATCTCGTCAACTCGTCCCGCCGCCAGGAACCGCATCGACTCGTCGAAGAGCTGGTTGTAGTTCTGCTCGTCCTGAGTGAGGAGATGACGCGACTTCCACGGCAGTTTGGCGAACATCGACGGCAGGATGACCCCGCGGATGCGGGGGTCCCAGTTCGTGGCGGCGTAGAACTGGACCTGGATGTTGCCGAGGCTGCGACCGTTCAGGACAATCTTCTTGTATCCCATATCGACGGCGGTGAAGAAGGCTGCCTCGATGTCCTTCCGGATGTCGAAGAAGTTGTCCGTCTCGCCGTTGTCGTCGTGTTGCCGGGTGTTGATCGCCAGTACGGCATAGCCCGCCGCCGACAACCCTGGCATCTCGAATCCCAGGTAGTTTCCGCCGCTGCCGTGGACCCTGAGCACCAGCGTGGTGTCGCTCGGCTTCCTGTCACGGGGTTCGAAGAGCACGGCGTCGACCTTGAACCCGTCGATGGCGTCGATGGTGAGGAACTGCTGCCGCGCGTTCTTCGGCGCCACGAAGTCGTCGGGCACCCAGCCGGGCCTGGGGGTCGTCCGGTAGGTGATCGCCGCGACGGACTTGCCGCCATGGCCGGCTGCGGCCACGTCCGCCTGGCCCTCGGGCTGGAGTTGGCCCTCGGCGACGCCACCCCCCGCCATCGCCGGGCTCGCGGTGGCGCCAATCGCTGCCGCCGTAGCCGTTCCCGCGGCCGCCCCGAGGAAACTCCGGCGGCTCAGATCGTGTGCTTTGCCCATTCTTCTCCTTCTTTCGTCCCTGGCACTCGCGCTCGCCTGTGCGGACGGGCGGGACCGGATCTACAGGCCAAGCTCTTTGGTCGCATCCGACGGCTGCGGATCGTCGTCGGCTTTGGCGATCGACTGCGGCCGTTGCCGGGCCTGAGGGCTGCCGGGTGGGTGCCGTGTTGTTCGGTCACCGGGGTTCCGCCGAGGTGTGGACCTCCATACGTAGATCCGATGGCGTAACTCTACACTCAAATACAGTACATAGGTCAATGACTTATATTGCCGACCTGGGTACGTTATTGGTTCAATGGTCGTCGTCGCCAGCCCTTCTCTGTCCCTTGCAAACGGTGACCGCACCTCGGTCGCGCAGCGGTGCTCGTGGGGCGTGGCCGACGCCGGCGGGGGGAGACTCCTGGCCTGCCGCCCGGGTAGTTGCCAACCGGGCAAAACATTGACGACGTCCGGAGAAGGTTCGTCGGCCCCGGCCGAGGCGTCCAGATGCAGGACCACGCCCGGGACCGGCAGACGGGGCGCGGTCCTCTGCGGCAGGCCGCTGCAGGTCTTGATCGGCCGCACTCGGCCCACCTCCCGCGCCGCAATACGAACCTGACCCAGCCTCGGAGCGCCACAACGTCCATCCCGGACATCAATCGCCAGGCGGTCGGGTCGGACGCGTCCGGCCCGAACAGCTCCTCCTGGCCACGCAGCACGGCCAGGTCCCACACGCCTCACCACCGTCGGCTCGTATCACCGCGGGGTCCACCGCGACCCGGCCCGGGTCGGGCACCCCATGCGGCCGCCGCAACCCCGAGGGGGAGTCGCTGCCCGGCCGCTGAGGTGGACGCGACTGCGGTCCAGCAGCTGCGGCCGCAGCTCGGCCCGGATGGCGCGCCGGTCCCGCAGTAGCGCACCGGACGCGAGTCAGCTCCGGGGGCGGCGAAGGCCACAGACACCCGTGTTGCCGGCGGGTGTCAGCAGCGAGTTCGTAATGTCCGCGGCGGAGGTTCTGCATGAACGTGTGGCCGGATGATCACTTGTGCCGTCTTATCCGTTCGTAGACCGCGCATCGGTCTCAACCGGTGTTTCAGCTGGCTGTGAGCAGCCTCGATCGGATTATTGGTGTACTGCTCGACGTCGTGCCACGCCGACGGGACCAGCTCATCCAGTAACGAGCGGCTCACACTGGACGGCTCGCGCAAGCGCCGATCAACCGCGACGCATCCTCGCGCAGGCGGCTGCCGGCCAAAGTGTTGACACCGCCGTGGAACATGCCCCAGAGTTACTGGACTAGTCCGGTATTCCGTGCGGTAATCCACATGAAGGTGGATCAAATGGCTACGAGATCGACAGTGAGAGCGGGGCTGTCGCTGCTAACGGTGGTGACTCTGGCGGCCAGCTTGCTGGCGCAGGTATCCGAGGAGGTCCAGGCCGCCGGCGTCCAGGCAGTCGGTGAGCAGACAGCCAGCGAGCAAACGGCTCACGATCAGTCCGGCTCTCGCGGTGATCTGACCTTGCCCGATGGCTACGTCGATCGAGTGAACGGCGCGCTGGAGCAGGGATCCGACCACTGGGGCGAGAAGTTGCTTGACCTGCCCGACGGTCCGACCATGACCAACGTCAAGCCGCTGCTGGTGCCGGCCAACCACGGTGGTACGACGGACGCCGCTTCGCCCTGGTACTACCTGCCCTTTACCTACCCGGCGCCGGACCCCAGTCGGTGGGCCGAGGAGCGGGACTTCTCGCTGCACGTCGCTGACGGCAGCGAGCTGATGTCGCAATGGTCGGACGCGCGGGCGACTCAGCGCGTCCGCTTTTTCGTCGGCGCGGGCGGGGCCGAGCGCTACGGCCAGGCCGAGGTGAGGTCGGGCGACCCCCGCCTGACCGGAGGATACCTGCCGATTCTCTCCAACTCCTATCGTGACGCCGCCGGGGTTCGCTACGAACGCGAGTCGTTCGTCACCGAGCTCACCCCGGGCGGCCCGGCAGTCAGCATGCTCCGGTTTGTCGTCAACGGGCCGGCGAAGGCGCACCCGCGGCTCCGGCTCAACCTGAGCCGCGACAAGGTCGCAGACGTCGTCGCCGAGCCTGGGCGGCTGACACTCGATGGAGAGGCCGTGGTCGCATTCAGCGGTGCAGCGACCTGGTCCGCGCCTGACCTGAGCTTCACGCCCGACTTGAGCCGCGGAAAGGCCGAGTTGTACCTGATCGTGCCGAACGAGCCGGCCGAGCTCACCACCGTACGTCCGTCGGCCGCGCTGTACGACGCCGCGAAGTCCCGCACGGGCGACTACTGGACGACGCAGCTTAACGCCGGCGCCAAGGTCCGGATCCCGGAGAAGTACGCCGCGGACGCCATGCGCAGCACGCTTCTGAACAACCTGGTGATGGGCTTCAATCTGACCGTCGGAAACGGCTACGAGTCGCTGGACAAGTCCTTCGCCTTCGTGCCGGAGATCGCGGCGACGGTCACCTCGCTCGGCGACTTCGGCTACCAGGATAAGGCGCGCGCGAACCTCACCGAGATGCTGCGACGCGGCCAGGGTAGCTTCTTCCTGTCCTGGGAGCGCGGGATCAAGCTGCAGACGGTGGCGACGTATTACCTGCAGAGCAACGACGGGTCGTTGCTGCAGGAAAACCTACCGATGTTCCGCGACTGGCTCGCCGACTTCAAGCGGCAACGCCTCGCGGACCCGAACGGTCTGCTGGCCAAGACCCGCTACGCCTCCGACATCCCGGAGCCGGTCTACGGCCTGCACCACCAGTCCGAGGTCTGGCGCGGTCTGCGCGATGTCGGTGTCGCGTTGCGGCTCTTGGGCCGTACCGACGAGGCGAAGCCGTTCCTCGATGAGGCGGCCGGCCTACGCTCGTCGCTGCTGGGCGCGGTGGAGAAGTCGAAGACGGTGTTGCCGGACGGCTCGATGTTCGTGCCGATCGCACTGCTGGACCCCGAGTCGTCGAAGCCGTACGACAAGGTAACCACCAACTTCCTCGGCAGCTACTGGAACCTGATCATGCCGTACGCCCTCGCGACCGGGCTGTTCGAGCCGGGCAGCGCGACAGCCACCGGACTGCGGGACTACCTCTACAAGCACGGGTCGCTGTTCCTCGGCCTCACAAGGTTCAACCTGTCGACCGCCGATCCCGGTGTCTGCCAGAACATCCCGCACAACCAATGGCCAGCGGTGCCTGGATACAAGTCCAGCGGCATCGACCAGCAATACGGCTACTCACTGATGCGGTTCCTGGCCGACAGTGCCGAGTCCGATCGCCTCGACCTGAGCTTCTACGGGATGCTCGCGCATGACCTCACGCCGCACACCTTCGTCGGCGGCGAGGGCGCCACGATCTCGCCGTGCCCGCAATTCGGTGAGTACTACCGGTCGCAGTACTGGCCCCCGTTGTCGCCGAACAACGCCACCTACCTGGAGGCGCTGCGCGGTCTGCTGGTCAGCGAGGACCTGGACGCCGACGGCATGCCGACCCGGCTGCACCTGGCGCCGGCTACGCCGCGGCCCTGGCTCGCGGACGGCGAGCGGATCGAGATCGCCGACCTGCCCACGTCCTTCGGCAACGTCGGGTTCGCCTCTTCGTCAAAGCTGACGGACGGCCGGCTGACCGTGCGGGTCGACCCACCCCGCGCGGCCGCCGGACGGGCGCCGCTGACGGACGTGGTGTTGCACCTGCGCGCGCCGCGCGGTCACCAGCTGACCGGCGTCACTGTCGACGGCCGACCGGTGACGTTCGACGCCGCGCGCGAGCTGGTCGACCTTGACCGGCCGACGACGGCGATCACGGTCCGGGCGACATACCGGGCGACGAAGGTGGCCGACGCACCGAGCGCGGAGGCCACGAAGGTGACAACTCCGCGTCCATTGCTGGAGCCGGGTGAGACGTTTGCGCTGGACCTGGAGGTCGAGGCGCTCGGGCTGGGCACGGTCAGCGGCACCGCCGAGGTCGGCGCTCCAGCCGGGTGGACGGTCAACGGCTCCAAGCTGCCGTTCAGCGTGAACAGCAACCAGAGACTGGCCTGGTCCGAACTCGCGACCTCCGTCCGGATCCCCACTGATGCGGCACCCGGGAACTACCGGATCGACGTGGTCACCCGACCGTCCGGTGGTACGGCGCGGACCTCCTCGCTGTCGGTCCGGGTCGCCCGGCCGGACCCAACGGACTATGCCGCGCTGGTGAAACGGGACGGGCCGGTGGGCTACTGGCGGCTCGATGACGCCCCGGGCCAGCCGGTGGTCGATGCCTCCGGCAACGGAAACACTGGTGCCTACCGTGGCAGCGTCGGCCGGTCCCAGCCAGGGGCGATCGCCGACTCTGCCGACACCGCAGTCCGGCTGGACGACGGCCATGCTGAGATTCCTGACAGCGCCTCGCTCAGCATCACCGGTGCCTACACGCTGGAGTCGTGGGTCAAGGACGCCGCGGGTGGACCGCAGGGCATCATCGAGAAGTACGACGGCAGCGACTGCCTGCCGTCGCGCAACGGCTACGGTTTGCGACTGGTCAACGGCAACAAGCTGCAGGCGCTCACCGCCGCCGACCAGGCGCAGTCCAGTGCGTCCAGCCCCCGCAGTGTCCAGCAGGGGCGATGGCATCACGTCGCGGCAGCGTATGACGGAACAACGCTGCGGACCTACATCGACGGGCAGCTGCAAGCGTCCACACCGATGGCCAACGCACCGACTGACGGCAAGGGCAGCCTCAAGCTGGGCGCCCGTGGAGACGACGCGTTGGACCGTTTCGTCGGCAGCTTGGACGAGGTCGCGATTTACAACAAGGCCCTGACCCCAGGCCAAATCGATTCCCACTACGTCAAGGGCGTGCTCGGCAACCCCGGCCAGTCGCTCCATGCACTGCAGTCCGATGGGACTACCGTGCGAAGCACCTCATCGTCGGCTCCGGCAGGCTCGGCACCCAGGCACACGTCGCCACGTCAGCAGCCGGCGGTCACCGGCCAGTCCTCCTACGCGGCACAGGTGCTGGCCGACAAACCAGTCGGCTACTGGCGGCTGGGTGAGCGATCCGGCACGAGCGCCGAGGACTCCTCCGGCACCGGCAACCCCGGCGCCTACACAGACGCAGTGACACTGGGCCGCCCAGGCGCGTTGACGGGCGACCCGGACACCGCCGCCGAGCTGACCGACGGCCACATCCCCGTACCGGACTCACCCTCGCTGAGCGTCAGCGGCTCGTTCACCCTCGAGGCATGGGTGAATCTCAATGACGTCTGCCGGCAGTACAGCGTGGTCGAGAAATACGATGCCCCCGCCTACAACGGCTATGTGTTGCGCGTCCTGCCCGGCGGCAAAATAGGCGCCCTCACGTTGGGCGTAGCCGGGCAGTTGGCGTCGGTCGAAGGGCAGACGGTCGCCACACCGGACGAGTGGCATCACGTTGCCGCGGTCTACGACGGGTCGACCATCTCGGTCTACCTCGACGGACGACTCGACGGCTCGGCCGCCACAAAGGTGAACCCGACCGACGGGGCCGGAAGCCTCAAGCTGGGGGCCCGTGGTGACGACGCCGGTACCAGGCTCGCTGGGCTGCTCGACGAGGTTGCCGTCTACGACCATGCCCTGACTGCCGACGAGATCGCGCAACACTACTCGGTGGGCACGCCGGGTTGATGGTGGCCCTTGACTTCGGCGTTGGGCGGGGCGCGGGCATGCCGGCCTTGGCAGGTGCACGCCATCCTCGATGAGGCGGCAGCCGCCGACCGGCCTCGTCCCTGCTGACGTCATGTTGGTCAGTCCTTGCGGTGGCTCCCTCACCGCACGCAACGCCGAGACACGTCCCGAACCACGGCTGGCCCAAATAGATTGAGTGGAGGTTTGATGTTTCTGTTGCGTTCGTCTCGTGGCTATCGCCGCACCGTTGTATTGGCCGGATCGGTCGCGCTCGTCATTGGCCTGGTGAACCCTCCGCCGGCAAGGGGCGAGGCCCAAGTTCCTGATCGGGTGGGCGTCGCGCGTATTCTTCCGGCGCCGCAGCGTGTGGAGCCGCGTCCGGGCTCTGTCGTCCTGTCCGACAACGTCGATGTCGTCGCGGGTGCGGCCGTAGATCCGGCGGCTAAGGCGTCTCTTGTGGACGTGCTCCACACGCGCGGCGTCACCGCCAGGGTCGTCGGCAGCGCGGAAACTGCGAAATCGCGTCCGGTGATCTTCCTCGGCGGTCCGAGCGAGACGTCGGCAAGCACCGCCGCGCTGAATGCTCTCGGGGTGGAGGGGCCGGCGGGGTTGCCCGGTGAGGGGTACGTGCTGGTGGCCGGGCACGATCGGCTCGGCCGACCGCGGATCGTCCTCTCGGGTGTGGACGGCGCTGGCACCTTCTACGCCGTTCAGTCATTGAGTCAGCTGCTCACGTCGAAAGGCTCCCGGGTGGCCGTAGACGGCGTGGCGGTGCGCGACTGGCCGGGTTACCGGGTCCGTGGGGGCATGGAGTCGTTCTACGGACCGGTGTGGTCGCAGGAGGACCGGCGCTCACAGATCGAGTTCCTGGCCCGGCACAAGATGAACCAGTTCTTCTACGGACCGGCGGATGATCTGCGTACCGGATCGCACTGGGACTCCCTGTACGACGAGGCGGAGCTGGGCCGGCTGAAGGAGATCGTCGACCTGGCGACGTCCCGCCATGTCGACTTTGTGTACCGGATCTCGCCGGAGGCGCCCCTGGCACCTGGCCAGGGGATCTGCCACGTGCGCGAGGCCGACCGGGCCAAGCTGCTGGCACGCCTGGCGCAGTTGTCGGAGATCGGGGTCCGCAGTTACGTCATCGCCTGGGACGACGTGTCCGGCAACTTCGCGTGCCAAGAGGACCGGGACGCCTACGAGGGCGATCCGTCGCCGCTCGCGGCCGCTCAGGCCGGGGTCACCAACCTGGTTCAACGGGAGTTCATCGAAAAGCGTCCCGGCGCCAGCCGGATGGTGGCCGTGCCGACGGAGTACTGGGGCATGACGCCCACGCCGTACAAGAACCGGTTCGACGAGTTGGTGAGCACCGAGGTCGACCTCTACTGGACAGGCCCGGAAGTGGTCTCGTCGAGCATCACGGAGGACGACCTCCGGGCCGCTCAGAACGCCTGGCCGCGGCACCGGATCATGATCTGGGACAACTACCCGGTCAACGACTACAGCCCCAACCGACTGCTGCTGGGCCCACTGGTGAACCGTGACGCCGGCATGGCGGACGACGTCGTCGGCATCTCGTTCAACGAACTCGTCCAGCACCAGGAGGCCTCGCAGATCCCACTCGGCACCCAGGCCGACTACGCCTGGAACCCCGGGGCCTACGACGCGGAACGCTCCTGGACTCGGACGCTTCAGATCGTCGGCGGCGACGCGTACGACGAGCTGCGGCTTTTCGCGGAGAACAACAAGGCCAGCGCTCTGGACAACACCGCACGGCCGCAGTTCGCCGCTCTCATCAACCGGCTCATCGCCGACTACTCGGCGGGCCGGACAGTAAACGCCCAACTCAACCAGCTCGACCGGGAGCTGCGCCGTCTGGAGGAACTCCCGACCACACTCCGGGCGCGACTCGACAACCCTCGGCTACTCGAGCAGATCGGGCCCTGGCTAGACCGGGTCGGCACGACCGGCCAGGCGGGTCGGGCGGCCCTGGGCGTGCTCCGGGCGCAGGACCGGGGGGACGGCGAAGCTGCCTGGCTGGCCCGGCGGGGGCAGGCGCGTGCCCGCGGCATCCTCGACGGGACGTCGCACCAGATCAGTCCCGGCCCGGTCGATGATCTCCTCAGCTTCGCGGCCTCTCAGAGCGACGGCTACATCGGTGACCGTTGGTACGGTGATCTCGAGACCCCCACGGGCCTACCGGCTGCCGCCCAAGGGTCCGCGCTGGGTAACCTGAGCGACCGGCGCGACGACACGGCTTACGTCGCGGCCGGCAAGCCGCAGGACGGCGATGCGATCACGGTCCCGATCGCCAAGCCGCACCGGCTGTCGGCGGTGACCGTGGTGCAGGACGCGGCCGCTCCCGCCGACGGGATGATCCAGGCCTTGGTCGATGGCGCCTGGGTGAATCTCGGACCGCTCACTGACGGGTTCACCAAGGTGCCGGCGGCGGACCTGGCGGCCAGCGCGGTGCGGATCCGGTGGGCGCCGGGCAGCGCGGCCCCGCGCGTCTACGAGATCGCCCCGCGCTACTCCGACGTGTTCAGCGGTACCGTTTCGGTCGATCCGCCGGGGTCGCTCATCGCGCCAGGCAAGACGAAGCGGTTCCAGGTCTCCTTCGAGGTGTTCGCGGATCACAAGGTCAGTGGACGGGTGACCGCCACGGGCCCGGACGGCTGGACTACCGACCCGGCGACGCAGGTGTTCCGTGCCCAGCCGGGTGGCCGGACCATCGTCGCGAGCGTGCCGGTGGAGGTCACTGTCCCGGCTGGCGCGGAGCCAGGGCGCTACCAGGTCACGGTGGCCTTCAACGAGGAAGGCGCGCCACCGGTGAAGGTGTCGCTGCCGATCCTGGTGGGGGAGCAGAGCTACCCGAATATCGTGACCGGGGCGGACCCGGCCGGCTACTGGAGGCTCGGCGACGCGGCCGTCTCCAGCACCGCCGCGGACAGCTCCGCCAGCGGGCAGGACGGGACCTACCTGGCCGGCGCGCATCCGGACGCCGAGGGTGCGATCACCGGTGACCGGGCGGCGGACCTCTCCGCCGGCTACATTGAGGCACCACGAAGCCCCCGGGCCGACCTTCATGGCGCTTTCACGCTGGAGGCGTGGGTAAAGCTCGACACGCTCGCCCCGGCACCCGGGCAGGCGGTGATCGAGAGTTACGCCGGGCCGGCGATCAACGGTTACGCCCTGCGGGTGACCGACGGCGTCCTGCAGGCGTGGTCGCTCGGCGCTGCCGGGAAGGGGTCTGGCCTCGTGACCGGCCGTACCCGGCTGACGGCTAAGGAATGGCACCACGTCGCCGCCGTCTTCGACGGGTCACGACTGACCGTGTACCTCGACGGTGTCGCGGACAACAGCGTCGCGACGTCGGTGTCGCCAGGCAGCGGTACGGCGAGCGTCAAGCTCGGTGGCCGCGGGGACGACACGGCCCAGCGGCTGCAGGGCGACCTCGACGAGGCGGCGATCTACGACCGTGCCCTGACCGCAGCCGAACTCGAGACGCACTACCTCACCGGTCTCGGCTGAAGGGCCGCCGGATGCGCGTCAGCCTCCCTGGGACGGGGGGCTGACGTGCATCCGGATGGCGTAGCGGTCGCCGCGGTAGAGCGACCGCCCGTACTCCACGACCTTTCCCATGTTGTCGACCGAGATGCGCTCGATCAGGAACGCCGGGGCGTCCTCGGCGACGTCGAGTCGGTTCGCCTCGGTGTCAGTCAGCCGGGCGATGGTGACGGTCTGCCGCGCCGATTCGAGCCGCACCCCGAAGACGCGGCCCAGAACCTCGTACAGCGAGTCGTCGCGCTCCATCACCTTGAGCAGGCTGGGGAACCGCGCCGCGGAGAGGTTCGTCCGCTCCAGCGCCATCGGGATGCCGTCCGCCGTACGGATCCGCTCGATGTAGTGGGTCGGGTCGCCCGGGGCGATGTCGAGGTTGGCGGCGACCAGGCGGCTGGCCGGGCGGATGCGGGCGCGGTACGACTTGGCCCCCGGTGTCATGCCGCGCATCCGCATGTCCTCGCTGAACGAGCGGAAGATCTCCGAGTGGGTCAGCGTGGGATGCTGCACGAAGGTCCCACGCCCGGGCACCCGCCGGACCATTCCCTTCGACTCAAGCGCATCGATGGAGCCCCGGACGGTCATCCGGGCGACTCCGAACCGCTCGGCAAGGACCCGCTCCGATGGGAGCAGCGCACCGTCCCGCGAGTTCAGCACCATGGTGGTGAGGACGTCCCTGATGTGCTCGCCCTTGCTGCCGGTGTGCTCCGCCAGCAAAGACTCAAGCGCCCCGTCGCTCGGTTCGTGTCGCGTCCTTGGCACGGACCGCTCCCCTTCCCACAACTTTGCCGTCATCGTACGGGCCAGCTCCCCGGATGGCTGGCGACGTCGGCGAAACCGTTGACCTCCGGTCTATACCAGTATTAACCTCGGCTCGTTCGCCACGTTCAGCGGGTGGCGGCCACGACGATCGGAGATGCGATGCCCAGAAGACGCGGTGTGTTGGGGGCGGCGGCGCTGCTTGCCTTCGCCCTAACTGCGTGCGCGCCAGGCGGCGGGGGCGGCAGCGACGCCGTCAACCTAAAGGTCTGGGGCTGGCGACAGGAGGATGTCGCGGCGTACAAGAAGATCTTCCAAATTTACGAGAAGGCTCACCCGGGCGTGAAGGTGGAGTACCTCCCCTACAAGAACACCGAGTACGACACGATCCTCAAGACCGGCCTCACCGACTCCAGCGGCCCTGACGTCGCGCAGCTTCGCTCCTACGGGCTGCTCCAGCCGCTGGTCGGCGCCGGCAGCCTGGTGCCCCTCGACGGCCCGGTCGACAAGCTGAGCGGTTTTCCGAAGCAGATCCTCGACGGCGCGAGGGGCGAAAAAGACGGGCGCATCTACGGCGTCCCGTTCGCGCTCCAGACGCTGCACGTGATCTACAACAAGAAGATCTTCGCCGACAACGGCATCGCCGCCCCCACCACGTGGGCGGATATGATCGCGGGCTTCGACAAGCTCAGCAAGGCTGGCGTCATCCCGCTGGCGAACACCGTGACCGATAAATGGATGCTGCCGATCGAGCAGGAGATTTTCGGTGCCACGATGTACGGCGGCCCTGACTACCTCACCAAGATGCTCAACGGCTCGGCGAAGTTCACCGACGCGCCCTGGGTGAACTCCCTCGAGACCTGGAAAAGCACCCAGAAGTACTGGCCGGCGCAGGCGTCCGGGGTGAGCTACACGGACGCGCTGGCACTGTTCACCTCCGGCCGGGCCGCCGCGTTCCCCGGTGGTGTGTGGGAGCTCGCTGGGCTTCAGAAGGCTAACCCGCAGCTCTCCCTGGGCATCTTCAACGCCCCGCCTGCGCCCGGTGCGGCGGTCGACAAGACGCTGGTGCCCGGCTATGTCGACGGGTCGTTCGGCGTTTCCGCGAAGTCGCCCCACCGGGACGCGGCTCTGGACCTCGTGCGGTGGATGGCGACCGAGGAGTTCGGCCGGGCCCTGTCCACAGAGCTTCGTCAGATCTCTCCGGTACCGGGCGTCGAGCCGCAGGACGAACTCCTGGCCCAGGCGCTCAAGGAATACCAGGCGAACCCGAGCCCGTACGTCACCTACGCGTACTTCTCCGGCGGCACACCCACCGCCTGGGACCTCGCCTCCGAGGCGCTCTCCAACTACGTCCTCGGCCGAGGCAACGCCGCTGACGCGGCCGCACACATCCAACGAGGGGTCGATCAGTGGTTCCGGCCCAAGAACTAACAGTCCGTCCTGCCCGGCGCACACGCCGCCGGGCAGGACGGGTCTCGGCAGGGTGGATTACGACCTTCTGCCTGCCGGCGTTCGCGCTGTACGGCTTCTTCGTCGTGGTACCGCTCGTCACCGCCTTCTACTACGGGCTGTTCGAGTGGGACGGCACCCGCCAGGGAACGTTCGTCGGAATCGGTAACTACCAGGAGATATTTACCCGCTATCCGTTAGGCGACGAGATCCCGGCCGCCCTGGGGCACAATGTCCTCTTCTTCGTCGGCACCATGGCGATCCAGAACACCGTCGGACTGGGCCTGGCGGTGCTCCTGCACCGCAATCCCTGGGGCAAGCGGCTGTTCCAGACGCTCTTCTCGCTTCCCTACCTGATCAGCCCGCTGATCGTCGGCTACATCTGGTCGCTCCTGCTGAGTCCCACCTTCGGCCCGATCAATTTCGCGCTCAGAGCAGTCGGCCTGGACGCGTGGGCGCGGCCATGGCTCGGTGAGCCCGACCTCGCGCTGCCCGTACTGATCCTGGTCAACGCCTGGCAGTGGATCGGCGGACCAATGCTCATCTTCGGCGCCGCCCTGGCCGGTATCCCTCGTGAATTGGAGGAGGCGGCCGCGATGGACGGCGCGTCAGCGACCCGGGCGTTCTGGAGCATCCGCTTCCCGCTCCTGATGCCGGCGGTCGGCGTGATCACCGTGCTGACGTTCATCGGATGCTTCAACATCTTCGACCTTGTCTACGCGCTGGGTGGTT
Source organism: Micromonospora sp. NPDC005206 (assembly GCF_040608175.1). Taxonomy (NCBI): domain Bacteria; kingdom Bacillati; phylum Actinomycetota; class Actinomycetes; order Micromonosporales; family Micromonosporaceae; genus Micromonospora; species Micromonospora sp. NPDC005206. Next base: position 252,821 of record NZ_JBEXHU010000012.1, on the reverse strand, counting down.
CCGACGGAGGCCCCGGCGGCGCCATGGACGTGCTGGGCCTGCTCTATTACCGAACCGCCTTTCAGGGCGGCAGCAACGCGATCGGAGAGTCGTCGGCGTTGGCCATGCTGATCTTCGTGCTCATCTTCGGGGTTTCCCTGGCCTTGGAGCGGGCGCTGCGCCGCCGGGAGGTCCACTAGATGAAGACACTGCACGCCGCCCCTCGCGCGGCATGGAAAGCCAGGGCTGACCTCCCACCTCCGCGCGGCACCCGCCAGCGTCCGCTACTCCACACCGCCGGCCGCCAGCTCATCCTGTGGGCCTACGCCGCGGTCGCCTTCGGCCCGCTGCTGCTGGTGCTGATCGGATCGCTGCGGCCCAACGCGGATATCCTCCGGGCACCGGTCGGGCTGCCCAGCTCGTTCGACCTGAGCAACTACACGCGCGCGTGGCAGACCGCGTCGATCTCGACGTACTTCATCAACTCGCTGACCGTCACCTGCGCTTCGGTGGCACTGTGCGTCAGCGTCTCGGCGATGGCCGCCTACGCCCTGTCCAGGTGGAAATTCCGGGGCCGCGCCCTGCTGGCGGCGTTCTTCCTGTCCGGGTTGATGATTCCCGCGAAGCTCGGCCTGCTACCGGTGTTCTACATGTTCCAGTCGATAGGTCTGATCGACAGCCGGATCGGGTTGGTACTGCTCTACGCGGCGAGCGGGATCCCGTTCTCGGTTTTCGTGATCATGGGTTTCATGCGGGGACTGCCCGGCGAACTGGAGGAGGCCGCGCGGATCGACGGGGCACACGAGGGCCGGCTGTTCGTGTCGGTCGTCCTGCCCCTGATGCGGCCGGCGATCGCCGTGGCCACGGTCTTCCAGTTCGCGCCGACCTGGAACGACTTCTTCTATCCGTTGGTGCTGCTGCGGAGCGGGGACAAGTACACCATCCCGGTCGGGCTGACCCGGTTCTTCGGCGAGTTCGCCGCCGATCGCGGCACCCTGTTCGCCGGACTCGTGATCGCCCTGGTGCCGCTGGCCGTGGTGTTCGCACTCGCGACCAAGCAGATCGTCGCGGGCCTGACGGCAGGGATGTCGCGTTGACAACGACGATCACCATCGACGGCGGCAAGTCGGAGCTTCGGCTTCTGCTACATACCCCGGCGGGCCGCCACCTCGGTGTTGGCCCGGGCTTCTCCTACCGGCCACATGAGGACGGCGTGGACCGGATCCTGGCCGCAGTTCGTGGCGCCGCAGCGACGATCCCCCTTCCCGCGCAGGTGTCGGGCGTGGTAGCCGGCCTGACCGGCGTCCCGGGGGAGCACGCTGAGCGCCGGCGACTTGCCGTCGCCCTCGAACGGGAGTTCCGCGGCCCGGCCGTGGTCGTGGAGGACAGCATCCTCGCGCACGCCGGCGCTCTCGGCGGTCCCGGCGTACTGCTATGTGTCGGGACCGGAACGACCGTGCTCGCGGTGGACACCGACGGCGCACACGCCCGGCTCGACGGCTGGGGTCCCCATCTCGGGGACCGCGGCAGCGCGTACGCCATCGGACTGGCCGGGATGCGCGCAGCGGCCGCGTCGTACGACCAGGTCGGGCCGGCAACCGTGCTGGTCGACCCCCTCGTCGCGGCGCTGGGCGGCGTCGACCTGGCCTCGCTTCAGAGGTACTACCGGGACCCGGCCATGATCTCGCGTACGGCGGCCTTCGCCCGCGAGGTGAACGACGCAGCCGCCCAGGCCGACCCGGTGGCGTGCCGGATCTGCGTCGAGGCCGCGACCGATCTCGCCGACGCGGCGCAAGCGGCAACCGACCGACTCGGGCTCAGCGGGGCAGCACGCCGGGTGTCCTTCAGCGGACGGCTGCTGACCCCGGGCGGCGCTCTCTACCAGGCACTGTCGGCCGTACTCGAGGCCAAAGGGCTGCCCCTGGTCACGCCCAGAGCGGAGCCGCTCGACGGCGGTCCGGTGCTCCTGAACGGTGCCGCCCCGTATGCACGCCTACTTGGATGCCAGGAATCCGGTGGCGACGCATGAGGGCCGGACACGGGGTGGCACGTCTCGAGGTCGTGCCCGGAGAACCCATGGGTGGGTACGTCGACCGCTCCGACGGCGTCCAGAACGTGCTCGACCCGCTGGAGGTCCATGTCGTGACCTTCGCCGACGAGGGCCACCGGTTCGCGTTGGTGGTCGCGGACCTGATCTGCGTCAACGTCGACGTCGTCGACCGTATTCGGACCGCCCTGCGCGACGTCGGCGTGCAGTCCTGCTGGGTCGCCGCCACGCACACCCACGCCAGTCCCGAGGCGGGCTGCAGTCCCGGCGGCGACGCCACGCCACGGCACCTCGCCGACCGGCTCGAAGCCGCATCGCTCGTGGCCGCGCGATCCGCCATAGCTTCCGAGCGTGCCGCCAGACTCGACTCCGCCCGCACGTTGGTCCCCAAGCTGGCGGGTCATCGCAACATCGCTGACCCGGGTCCCCTGGACATTCCCGTCGACACCATTGTGGTCACCGCAGGTACCGACGTGGTGGGGTTGGTCGTGGTCTCGCCGGTCCACCCGACCATCCTTCCCGCCGACAACAATCATGTGAGCGCGGACCTCAACGGCGGCATCCGCCGGGCGCTGTCCACGCCTGACAGGTGGGTGGTCGTCGCCACCGGTGCGGCCGGTGACATCAGTACCAGGCACACCCGTCAGGGGCGGGGGCTTGACGAGGTGGATCGGCTCGGCGTCTTGCTGGCGGACCGGGTCGAACCGGTGTCGCCACGCGTCAGCAGGGGTACCCCGACGCCGGTACGTCCGCCGGTCTCGCGAACAGTGGCGCTTGCGCCGAAACAGCGAGCTGAGCTTGACGTCGCTGTGCGTCGGGCCCCGCCGCCAGGGAACGAAGACGAACGTATCCACCGGGTTCTGCAACAGGGACTGCGGATCGCGGAGGAACAGGCCGCCCGCCAGCGCACGGAACCGTATGTGATCGACGTAGAGGCGGTGGACCTCGACGGGGTCACGGTGGTGGCCGTTCCCGGCGAGCTGTTCCTGGAGCTGGGCGAAACGATCCGTTCCGCAGCGGCGGACCAGGTTAGGGACATTGTGGTCCTCGGCTATGCGAACGGCTACCTCGGCTACCTACCCACCCGTGACACGCAACCCTGCTACGAAACCTATGCCAGTCCCGTCACCTCGGGCAGCGGCGAGATCATCGTCGAGACCGCCGTGGAGACGGCCGTAGAGGCCGTCCGAAACCGTGAACAACCCAGGAGGATCAGTGCCTGAGCCCGCCTACGCCAACATCGCCCGGACCGCACTCGAACAGGTCCTGGCAACACAACTCGACGCCATCGAGGCAGCGGCCGGGCTCGTCGCCGACGCCATCACCGCCGGGGGTGTATTACAGGCGTTCGGGACCGGCCACTCGCGAATCGTCGCCCTCGAACTCGCGGCGCGTGCCGGCGGGCTCGCCGCCGTCAGCATGCTCGCGGTCAAGGATCTCGTGATGTTCGGTGGCGCCGAACCGGGGCCGATCCTTGATCCGACGTACGAGCGCGAGTCCGGCCTGGCCGAGCGGATCTACCACCTCGCCGCGCCCTCCGAGCACGACGCCTTCCTGATCGTTTCCAACTCCGGCATTAACGCCGCCGTCATCGAGATGGCGGCGCTGGCCCGCAAGCACGCGCATCCGATCGTGGCGGTCACCTCACTGGCACACACTCGCTCGGCCGGTGCCCGTTCGACACACGGACCGCATCTCGCTGACTTGGCGGATGTGGTCATCGACAACCGCGCCCCGGCGGGGGATGCGGCATTGGAGATCACCCCAGGAGTTCGGATAGGGGCGGTTTCGTCGCTCACCGGAGTCCTCATCGCGCAGCTGCTCACCGAACTGATCTGCGGTCAGTTGCTGGGCCGCGGCATCGATCCACCCGTCCACGTGTCCGCGAATCTCGCTCAGGGCGACGCGCACAATCGCGTCCTCTATGAGCGGTACCGCGATCAGGTCCGCCCGATTGAACCCTGACCCGCCACGGACGAAGGCCTCCAGGCGCCGGGGGAGGAGGTGAGACGCTCGGTCGGGATGGCCGAGTCGACGTGTGCTCCCAGAGAACACCGAAGTAGTCACGTCGCCAGCGACCCAAAAGATTGTCTACGCTGCCGGCCCCGCTCGCCGCGTTCTGTTCGAGGTCGAGTTGGCCTTTCAGCATGTCGTTGACCGACCCGGTGAGCTGCAGATTGTGTTGAATAGGTGCTTGTCCGGGCGTCGGGTGCGTTTGCTACGACCGTCGTAGCAAACGCACCCCACGCCCGGCTGTCAGTCGAGTCCGCCCCGGCGTCGGCTGAGTAGTAACTCCGTGAATAGGACCGTTGAAGGGCCTCGGCCGGGCAAAGGCCGCAGCGGTGGCCGTCGAAGTGAGCACCATCCAGGTGCAGCATCTGCTGGCCGCGACGACACCGGCTACGAGCCGGCAGTCGGTCTCTGCCTCGTTACGGCTTAGCCGGGCAGATCGAAAAGGTCGCCGAAGCGAATGCGAGCGCCGAGGGGACGTCTCGTAACCCGGCTGCTATCCCATGAGGACGGTCATCGAAGATGTCGTGGTGTAGGTGATCTCCTCAGCCGGCCGGAGTGGATCTTCCCGTTCACCGGTCTGCAGCCCGCCCAGTTCCGTAAGCTGGTGCGCTTGGTTGCCGAGCGTGGCGGGGACGCCATCGCTGACGGTTGGTCGGAACGGCAGTGGGCCGTCGACCTGCCCGACCGGGTACTGCCGGTCGCGGCGTACTGGCGCACCAACCTGACGATGCGGCAGATCGGGCCGCTGTTCGGGGTGTCCACTCCGCCGCCCACCGGGTCATCGACACCTTGGGTCCGCTGCTGGCCCTGGCCCCGGTCCGCCGGTGCCCGGTCGATCAGATCGCGATCGTCGACGGCACGCTGATCCCTACCAGGGACCACCGGCTGGCCGCGCGGAGCAAGAACTACCGCTACTCGACCAATCTGCAGGTCGCCATCGACGCCAGCACCCGCCTGGTCGATCCGCAGCCAGGCAACAGGAAATCGCCACCTGGCAGCGGTCCTCCTCCGTCCCGTTGACCGCGACCCGGCCGGACGGTCCTGACCGGTTGGCACTGCTGGCAGGGCGGGTCAGCCCTGGTATGGCGGTGCCACACCCCAGCCCCACCGCGGCACGGGCGCCTCCCGCGCCGGGTTCGCGCCGGGCTGCGAGTTGCTCAGTGCGAGCCGGGTGCCCCATTCGACGTAGCCGGCGAACGCCGCCCGGAATTCGGGGTCGGCGGGCAGGCCCACCTCGTCGGCGGCGTCCATCATGAGGTTGACCCAGCGCCGGCGTTGCGGCTCAGTGATGGCCTTGCCGAGGTGGTGGTTCAGCATGGTCGGATAGCCGCCGCGCTCGGCGCTGTACGTCGCCGGGCCGCCGAACACCTCGGCCAGCCACGTCGCCACGTGCCTGGCATGGTCGGGGTCTATGTGCGCGAATAGCGGCGCCAGCAGGTCGTCGGCGACCACCAGCTGGTAGAACGCGTCGCACAGCCGCACGAACGCGTCCGTGCCGCCGGCCCACACGTACAGCATGGGTGGTGCGCCGCCACCGGGTCCGGCGACCGGCGTCGGTGCGTAGTGGGTCATCTCCTCGATGTCCTGGACGTAGGGGCGGATCTCGGCGAAGAACGCGCCGAAGTGCGGCCCGCCCCGGAAAGCGCGGAGGTGGTCGTCCGCGGACGTCCAGGTGATGCGCAGGATGTACCGGCAGGGATCATCCATGCTGCGCATGAGCTCGTAGTCGACACATTGCGGCGCGGCGCGTAACGCGGCGGCGGCCCGATCGTATGCGGCCTCGAAGCCGTCCAGCCGCTCCTGCGGCAGGCGGTACCTGATGTACTCGGTCACCATGGGGAACAGCCCAGCACACCCGGATGTGATGATCAAGTACGCACCATTGGGTGCGTGCCCGGCGCGGAGGTGACGATGGCCGAGCGGTATCGCTGCCCGGTGGAGCTGACCGTCGACCTGCTAGGGGGCAAGTGGCGCACGGTGATCTTGGCGCACCTCAAAGAGGGCGTGCACCGGTATGGGGAACTGCGCCGGCGCATGCCCGGCGTGAGCGAGAAGATGCTCACCCAGCGGCTACGAGAACTTGAGGCGGACGGCCTCGTCGCACGGCAAGATCACGGGACCGTCCCGCCGCACGTCGAGTACTGCCTCACGGACGAGGGCCGCAGTCTGGCGCCGGTCTTGCAGGCGCTCTATGACTGGGGCGCGGAACGGGCCACCCGTTCCGGCATGCAGATCGACGACCATGGCTCAGTGGTCGACGTCGCCCCTCGGACACAATTAGTACATGATCCACTTGGGTGGGCCTGAGCGAATATCGGATCGGCGGACGTGAGGCACAGACCCTCACCGGAGGGCGCTGTCGAGGATGCGCCGAGGCAGGTTCAGCCACCACGATGCCGCGGCTCGGGGTTCGGCAGGAAGGGTGGCGTCGTTCCGCACGAGCTGAAGCATCCGCTCGTTGCGTGCGATGCCCAGCGCGTAGACCAGTCCAATCAAGGCGGTCGCGTGGGTGTTGCTCCGGTTCTGTCGCCACCGGCGGGTGTGGTGCTCTATCGCCTGTCTCCAGTAGTGATCGCTGCTGCGGCCACCGATGTGCCCGATCGCCTGAGTGGCGGCGAGGGCGATGACCGAAGGGAGCCCGGTTGCTGTGGTCAATCGTTCGATCATGGGGCGCTGCTCCGACGTACCGACGATCCGGAGCGCCTCGATGATGGTCAGCGCCTCTTCCGTCGGGCCGCTGGCGGCGCTGATGGCCAGCTCGGAGGCGAGCGCCGCGGCGAGAGGCTGACGATACGGCGTGCCGGAGAGCAGCATTGCGGCGTACATCCGGACGTCGAAGACCGGGCTGAACAGCATCTCGTCCAACAACGCCGGGAGCAGCCGGTCGTGGAAATTGGGCACCACGAACGGTGTCCGGACCAACGTCGCGCCCACGAGCCGGGTGACCAGTACCCGGGCTGCGTCCTCGTCGGCAGGGCGTTCGGCCTCCAGCGCCGGCCGGGCCGGGGCGAGGGTCAGCGCCCGGCCGAGTTGCGCCGTGGGCCGTGCGGAGTCCGTTGGCAGCCGCCGTAGCAGCTCGGCGGCGAGCGGCTGCGCCCTCTCGTAGGTGGCAGGGTCGAGCACCAGGTCTTGGACGACCGGTAGGAGCCGCTGTAGCTGCGGTCTGGTGAAGTGTCCGTACCGCAGCTTCCGGACGCAGCCGAGCAGGGCTCCGTACTGAGCCCGGTCGTTGGTGGGGTTGGCGAGTTGCGCGAGTAGGTGCCGGCTCGCGTCCGGATGAGAGCTGCCGTCGAGGATGCTCACCGTCTCGACGAAGACCTGACCCGTTCGGTCGGCCGCGAGGTCGGCGCAGGCGGCGATGGCGGCCTGTTGGCCGACGGGGTGAGCCAGGAGTCGATTGAGCGCTTCGTGACGCTGCATCCATGCCAGCCCGTCGGCGATGATCATCTCTGACAGCAGTCGCTGCGCCATCTCGCGCCAGGCCGAGTGTGGCGTGATGACCTGGCGGGGGGCCGCAGCCAGCTGTGTGGTCAGCTCGTCCCATTCCGACCCGGTCACGATGCTGTCCGAGAGGATGAGCTCCAACAGTTGCTCAATGCGCGCCAGCTTTTCGGTGGCGTGCGGATTTGCACCTCTGGCTAGCAGGGGAGAAGCGCTGACATCCGGTGCGAAGTAGCGGTAAATGGTGTCAAGAAGTGCAGTGAGACTGCCGTCAGGAAGGTCGAGCAACTGCTCGTAGCGCCGTACGGCCAGGAACGGAACACGTACCGCAGCCGTTTCCCAGCGGGAAATACGGTAGACGCTGGTGCGTTCCTGCCAGCAACCGCCCTGGAATGCGTCCGCGAACCCGGTGGCTGCCGCCCAGTCTCGTTCCTGCCCATGCAGCCGGTTGACGCGGAGCAGCCATGCGGCCCGGTCCTGGTGCGGTGGCCAGCCGGGTCGGACGGGTGTCTGGCGCGGTGAGCGGGGCGGTCGGCCTCGACGCCCAGTGAGTCGACTCCGCTCCCCACAGCGCATTTATTGCACGCCGTTCAGCGGAGTGTAACAGCGCAGCCACGAACTGACACTGAACGTACCTTTGACTGACCGCCCAACCAGGACCGCCAATATCCGAGTGAAAGCTCCAGGTCGAGTCGCGGTCATTTCGCCATGGATTCGGTGTTGGTTGGCAAGGGGTGGCCCGGACGTCAGCAGGGAGGACGGATGGAGATCATTCGCACCAGGAAGGTATCCGAGCTGGTCGCACCGGCCGGGTCGATGTCCCGTATCCCAGCGCAGCGCGGCGACACCGAGGGCGTGGGTCCCGAGCCGGTCCAGTCACCGCGTATGCCGTCGCTAGTGCAGGCGATCCGGACCGTGCCGGTGCCGGGGGCGCCGCCCCCGCTGTCCCGCGAGGGGGCCGCCGTAGGTCTCGCCTTCCTCGACATGGCGTTGCGGCAGAACCACATTCGCCGGCTCACCGAACGGCTCTCCTTCGTCGAGCACGGCGTGGCGAGCAGGACCACCGAGGTGGACGTCCGGTTGAGCCTGCTGGACCCGAGCCAGCGCGAGGCCAGCCACCTGTTCCAACGCCTCAGCAGCCGCAGCGCCCGCGACCCGGAACAGGAGCAACCCGCTACGCCCACCATCTGGGTACCGGTGACGCGCATCTCGAGGTTGAGCGTCTCGCCGATCGACGTCGTTGACGCGGCCGGGAACAAACTTCCCCGACTGACCCAGTACGAGACGTCCCGACTGCTCGCGTCGGGTCTGTACCGACTGTTGAAGGGCATCCTGTCCAGCCGGCCGGAGTCGCGCCAACCGTCCAACGTGAGCCGGCTACTCCGCGAGGAACAGGCCCGATGGCTGCTCCAGGCCGCCCTGCTCGCGCTCTTGACCGAACGCAGCAGGCCGTTGGGTGACGTCGAGCAGGGCGAGCACCGCATCCTTCGGCCCCCGCCAGCCGGCGCCTCCGAAGCCCACGACTGCCGAGAACTCGTCGTGTCCGTGCTGCGCCAGTACGAGCCGCAGCTCGAGTCGTACGCGGACCTGCTCGACGTGGCCCTCAACAACTACCTCCTGGTCACCGCCCTCGACCTGACCAAGGACGACCACCTGCTGAGCTACGACGCGCCGGTACATCTGAGCGAGCAGGGCCGCGCCGCCGACCGCGCCAGCGTCTGGTCCCGCTCGACTTCGGCCCGTTACCGCATCCAGTACCTGGCGCGGATCCCCGCGAGCCTGCGCTCCTACCATGTGGTCGCCGAAACCGAGCCCGGCGTCCATATCGAGGCGATGTCTCTCGTGACCGACGTGGACGAGGCGAACGCGACGGAGTTGACCGCGGATCTGCGCGCCCTCGCGGACCGGCAACGCAGGCACAAGCCGGGGCGGCAGACCGAGGCCCGCCTGCTGGAACTCGAACTGCAGTCAGCGCTGGGTCGCCTCTCCGAACTTCTCCGATCCCGGCGATGGGACGCCAGCCAGGCTGGGCTGGAGATGACGGACGCCGCGCTTCGGGGCAGCAGCCGGTTGGCGGACCTCTACCTGTCGGCTGAGCCGCTGGTCAACGAGCAGGACAGGATCGAGGCGCCCCTGCTGACCAACCCCACCCTGACCGCCGACAATCTCGATCAGGCGGCCGACGAGATCGAAGCACAGCAGCTCGGTTCCGACTTCTCCGTGGAGAACGACCAGGCGAGCAGCCGGGCGCACGCCTACTGGCGGCGCACCTCACCCCGATCGTCCGACGGCGAACACACCTCCGTGACCTGCACGCTGACCCTGCGAGACGCGACCGGGGTGCGCCCAGGCAGCGTCATCGCCTTCGCGCTCGCCGTGGCCACCACGATCTACCTCGTCGGCGCTCTGCTCGCGGGAAGTCCGTGGCCCTACGGCCGTTTCGCCAACGGTTCCTCTAACGCGGACGCGGTGGTCGCGGTACTTCTGCTGGTGCCCGGATTCCTCTACACGAGGCTCGACCTCCCGATGCGACACACGATTCTCGGGCACCTTCGACGACAGTCCCGGCGCCTGGCGCACCTGTCCATCGCGTCGGCCGTGGGAGCCTCCGCGGTCATCGCCACCGACGTCCACGGCTCCGCGCTGGGCGGGATGCTCGCCCTGACGACGGCGCTTCCGCTTCTGGCGGCGGCAATCCTGCACCGGCGCCTTGCCAAGCACCGCGACCTCGCACCCGCGCGCCTGTCCGCTCCGAGATGGCTTCTTACGCCGGCCGCCAAGCCAGTGCCGACGGACGCCGTTTTCCAATCGACTGGATGGCATCATGAGTGACGAAGAAGAAGCCTCCCCCGCCGCGTTGGCCGATCTCGCCCGAGCTGGATTTCTGATGGCGAGGCAGTCCCTGATGCAGGTGAACTTCGAGGTGCACCACGTCCTGGATCGGGGCGGCTACCTTCGTGACCTGTTCGACGACCGGGTTGCTGCCGGCCGGTCTCCGCTACCGCAACCCGACCATGGCGTGGCGAACGGCAGCCGCGAAGCGCCGCCACCACCGGGCCAGACTCCGCGCGAGACCCTCTCCGCCGCCGCGCACGGGGTCGGGCTGGTCATCGGGACGTACGTCGGCGCACTCCCGCAGGGTATGCAGCGTCGGCGCCGGGGCAGCGATCTTCCGGTGGCACTCAGAGTCGATGACCGGTCGTCCGACTCGTGGGTCTTCCAGGGCACCGCGTGGCCCAACCCGACCTTCATCTACGAGTCGGGGCAGAAGTTCGAGGGCCTCATCCTGATTCAGGAGAAGACCACCCGGCGGTCGAGCTTCCAGAGTCGGGCGATCGCCGAGTTGATCGCGGAGGTATCGAGGATCGCCGCCGAGCACAAGGCACCTCTACTGTCCGTGCAGGGCCCGGTTCAGCTGCCCGCTCGGCCCGACGACGGGGAATGGCCGGTACCGTCCGTCGTCGCGGTGCGTTTCGCCATGGCGCTCCGACGTGCCGGCGCCGAACGGCGCCTCAAGCTCTCCGAGGCGTTCGCGGAGTTCGCCGGCAAACGCGGTTACGGGTTCTGGCGGGCCGACATCCGGCCGGGCCACCGGCAAGGCAACTGGTATCTGGTCCGCCCGCACGACCGGTCGAGGGCCGAGAAGTACGCGGCCCGGGCCCGATGGGACGACGTGGAACCGCGGTGTTCCCTGCCCATCACCTTCGTCGGACCCGCCCGCGTCGGATCGACCAGCGCGATCATGTCGTACCTTCGCGAGTTCCCCGAACTGGGCGTGCTGGCCTGCTCGATCATCTCGCTGGACGACCTCGCCTTCATCCACCTGCAACTCGCCGTCAACCGGCTCCCACCCGGAGGAACCCAGGAGTTCGAGAGCGACCTGCGCCGTCGTGTCCGATCGGCGGGCGGGGACGACATGGAGGGCCGGACCAGTGCTCCGCAGGAGTTGCTCCCCGAGATCCTGCCGCTGGTGACGGGAAACGGCAATGGCAAGCCCGGCCTTGACAAGCTCACCGGCCTGACTGACCGCGCAGGCGACTATCAGGTCCTCACCGGGCCGACCATGCTCGTTCGACACGAGGGGAATGACCGCATCCCACTCTGGTTCTCCTGGCGGGCCGCGGGCACCGACGACGGTCTCGCCGCACCCCTGATCGCCTTCATGGACGCACTCGCGGTGACGGGCCTAGCTCCCGCCCGCGGGGGAGCGAAGGAGATCGGGGCCCAGCCGAATCTCGACTACCTGGTGTGCCGGGATGTCGGCGAGTCGACCCTGCGCGGGCGAGGGAAGATCACTCTTCCCCGCCGTGTCCTCCGTCAATTCGCGGACACCAGACCCGACGTCATCGGCCCCCGGATATCCACCAACCTGGAGGATGCCTGGCGCGTGGAACTGGGCCGATACGCGCTACCGGGCGGCGTGGAAGTCTCGGTGGCGTGGATGGAGTACCGCCTCAACAACTCGACAACCTTGATGTGATCCCAGCCGGTGCGGACATCAGGGCATGGTTGTCGGGGTTGCCGCGCCGACGGGGCCGCCGAAGACCACCGCGCCATGACCAGCGCATCCGCTGCGGTGACCTCTTCGGCGGACCCGAAGGGGTCGGCTATCGCCGTCACGTGACTGGCCCTGACGCACCCTATGCCGATGAGCGTGCGTTCAGTCGAGCCAGCAGATCACCGCATCGCCGTCTTTGGCGGCTGCGGCGAAGAAGCTTCGGGCGCCTGGCAGATAGTGCGCCACCCACGCCAGCTCGCCGGGTTTTTCCCAGGTTCCAGGGTAAATCTCGGCGCGCTTCAACTCCTGCGGGTCGACGCCGCGGATGAGATCGTCTTCGGTGAGTGCGGCCAGTTGCGAGGCAGCACCCGCTACCTGGACCGGTGTCAGATAGGAGGGCGGCCCGTAGCCCCAGTCGTCCTCGAGGTTTTCGAGGAAGTCGAACATCTCGTCGCTGTCGGGTTCGACGTCTGGCAACTCCACGAACCTCTCGGCTCCCAGGACCAGCGGAATCCCGAAGCCAAGCCGGTCGAGTAGGAAGTCGAGCCCGTTCCATGCCTTGTCGGTGGCGGTCCAGCGTCCGGAGTTGTCGTCCCGTTCCGTCATCGCGATCTCGTAGGCCCAGCCGAGGTTGGTCCTGGCACATTCCAGTTCGTCCGGGGAAACGCGCATCCAGTTGCCGTTCATGCTCACGACGCCAGCCTAGAATCCGGCTGCGACAGTTCCCGCAACAGCGGGCGCGGCGAGGAAACGCCGGACCTGCTGCTGCGTGGCGCGGATGAACCGAGCTGCCGCGTCATGGTCGCCCCGACCCGCCGCGAGGGCCCACGCGGTAATTTCGTCACCATCCGTCACCTGGTACCTCCGTGTCCGGTGCCGCCGGCGTCAAGGGCTACGACATCCGCGGCCAAACAATACGACGGGTTGTAGTAGGTGTTCGGGTGAGCGTACGGGACGCCTTTCGCGGCCCCCGGTCACCGGTACGCGCGAATGGTGTCGCTGGATCAACCCGGTGCCGGTCAGCGACACCTCGAATGGCCTGGTCGCTGCCCGGGTCTGCGCCGGTGGCGGCGCGGCCGCGGCGTACGCGCCAGGTACGTGGTGGTCGACGCCCAGGACGAGGGGCAGTTGCGTGCGGTCAAAGAAGACCACGAATTTGAATATCTTCATCATGTGGATGACGACGCCCGCTCTGCCTCGCGGTCGCGTTGGTTGGGCTGCGTCGCGGACCCGCTATGCTCCTGACGGCGCTGGTTCGCCCGGTCGTGACTGGCTGGGCGTCGTAAGAGGGAACCCGGTGTGAGTCCGGGACTGCCCCGCAGCGGTGAGTGGGAACGACCGCCGTCATCAGCACTGGGCCAGAGGCCTGGGAAGCGACGGCCAGTAGGAGACCGGCGCAGCCGGCCATGCCCGCGAGTCCGAAGACCTGCCCGTGCCGCGTACACAACCGTGTGCGCTGCCGTCGGCCTCGCGGGTGGGCTGGGCGGGTGACGTGCCGCGCGCGCTGTGCGTGGGTGCGTGCTCGTCAGCGTGTGTCCGCGTTCCGACGGTGTGGTTTCCCGAGGGACGGACTACCGCTGTGCACGACACCGCCACGATCGCCGGCCGAGCGCCGTCGGCGTCACACCTGACCCTGTCGCAGATCATGGATCAGCACCACACCAACCTCATGGGTACGGTGCACGGTGGCCGGATCCTCAACCTCATCGACTCCGTCGCCGGGGTGGTCGCCGCCCGCCATTCCGACGGACCGGCCGTCACCGCCGCCATCGACGAGACCGCGTTTCTCCGGGCGGTCCGGGTTGGCGACGTGGTCCATGTGGACGCTCGCATCACGTGGGCCGGGCGCAGCTCGATGGAGGTTGCGGTCAAGGTGACCGCTGACCGGTGGGACCGGGCGGTGCCGCCCACCGACGTGGCCACCGCGCACCTGGTGATGGTCGCCATCGATGACAACGGCCAGCCGCGTACGGTGCCGCCGCTGCTGCCGGAAACCGACGGAGACCGGCGCCGGTACCGAGAGGCGGAGATCCGCCGGGAGCACCGGTTGACTCTGAGGCGGGCGCTGCTTGACGGCGCCGGGGAGGGCTGAGACGTGCTCGGCCTCTCCGTGCCGGCATTGGCCGGCTACCTGGCCGCGATCGTCGTCCTCATGGTGACTCCCGGCCCGGACATGATGTTCGTGCTGGCCAACGCCACCCGCTACGGCACTCGCGCCGGGGTGGTGGCCGCGCTCGGCGTCGCCGCGGGGGAGGCGGTGCATGTGGCGGCGGTCGTCTGCGGTCTCGCCGCGGTGATCTCAGCCTCGCCGGTGCTGTTCACGGCAATCCGCTGGCTTGGCGCGGCATACCTGATCATCCTCGCGGTGCAGGCCCTGCGTGGCGCCGGCACTTCGGCTTCCGATGCGTCGCAGCCCGGTGGTCGTGCCGGGCGCGCCTTCCTGCGTGGACTGGTCACCAACCTGCTCAACCCCAAGATGATTTTGTTCAGCGTGGCGTTCCTGCCCCAGTTCGTCGATCCGGCGGCGGGCAACACCACCGCCCAGCTGGTGCTCCTTGGCGCGCTGTTCGTCACGGTGCAGCTCACGGTCGACATCGCCTTGGGCGCGGGCGCCGGGCGACTCGCCGGCCGCCTCGCCGACGGCCGCTGGCCGCGGCGGATCAACCGAGTCTGCGCGGTCGCGTTCGTCGCGCTCGGACTACGACTGGCGGTCGGCTCGTAGCGGCGGCAGCCAAGTGGCCGGCGGATTCGGCTCGTCGTCCCCGGGGTCGCCGTCGGACGATGTCATCGGGCAGCAGCACGCGGCTGACGAGCCGGTCGAGACGACGTTGCGCGGGCCGGACGACGCAGGTACCACTCGGCCACGGCAAGGTTGATCAACCAACCGGCGAGCACCAGGCCGGCGCGAACGTTCCCATCGGGCTGTTCGCCGGTCGCGACAAGGTACGGCGCGTGCGTGAACGCCTGGGTGCCGGCGCCGAGGCCGATCGCGTAGCCGCGCACCATCCAGCGGCGGTGCTGGGCGAAGTGCCGGCGTAGCGCGGCGGCGAGGCCGAGCAGGATCGAGCCGGCCATGGCCGAGCCGAAGACGAGCCGCATGCCGGCGAGCACGTCGTTGTCATGGGCCGGAAGGTCGTACGCGAACGCCATCCAGACGCCGGAGAGCGCGACCGTCAGTCCGCAGGGGACAAGCACCCGGCCGGCGAGGCGGTGCCAGCGGCGACGGCGCAGGCCGGGTACGAACTGGAAGGCTCCGAGAGTCGTGTAGACCACCGCGCCGACGATGTGCAGCACCACCGGCAGCGGGTCGGCGACGAAGCGAGCGTTCGCCGGGGTGACCTCCGGTCCGGTGCCCAGCTCGGTGAGCCGTCCCGCACCAGCGATCATCGGTATCAGGCCCAGCAGGATCAACGCGGCCGGTAGCCGCCACTCGCGCATCGTCATGCCATCGATGGTGGACGCGGCACCCGCCCCGGCTCATCGGCACATGGGCCGCAATCGGGCCGGCCCATGGTCGTACGCGGTCGTCGTACTTGTGCCGGTCACCAACGCGTCCGACGGCGGTTGGTCTCGTACGCCCACATCGCCACCTCGACCCGGTTACGCACACCGAGCTTGGTCATCAGGCTGGTGATGTGCGACTTGACCGTGCTCAACGTGATGTAGAGCTCGTCGGCGATCTCCTTGTTGGTGCGTCCCCGCGCGACGGCGACCAGTACCTGCTCCTCCCGGTCGGTGAGCGCCTCGATGGGCTGCTTCGGCGGCGCGGCTGGACCCGCGTCGGCGAACGCCTTCAGCAGCCGCGTGGTGACGCTCGGCGCGATCAGCGCATCCCCGTTGGCGGCCGCGTGCACGGCCTGGCTGAGCAGGTCGGGGCCAGCCTCCTTGAGCAGGAAGCCGCGGGCGCCGGCACGCAGTGCCGCGTACACGTACTCGTCGAGGTCGAAGGTCGTGATGACGACCACGGCGAGCGGCTCCGGGACCGATGGCCCGGCGAGCGCCCGGGTGGCCTCGATGCCGTCCATGCCGGGCATGCGAATGTCGAAGAGACACACGTCGGGGCGGAGTCGCTGGGCGAGCTCGACCGCCTGACGGCCGTCGCCAGCCCCACCGACGACCTCGATGCCGGGCTGAGTGTTCAGGATGATGGTGAGGCCGGTACGGACGATCTCCTGGTCGTCCGCGACGAGCACGCGTACCGTCACGCGCCGGCCCCCTCGCGCGGGAGCACGGCCGTGACGGTCCACCCACGGTCGCGATTGGGGCCGGCCTCGCAGGTGCCGCCGAGCAGGTCGGCGCGCTCCATCATGCCCACCAGGCCGAAACCGGGCGAGCCGGTCGGGCGGGCGGCGCCGGCGTCGCCGTCGTCGCTGACCCGCAGGCGTACGGAGGTGTCGTCGGCCGCGACGCTGACCTCGATGCGGGTAGCGTGGCGGGCGTGGCGACGGGCATTGGTGACCGACTCCTGAGCCAGGCGGTAGAGCGCGGAGCCGACCGTGGGCGGAAGGTCGCCGAGATCGCCGCGGAAGTCCACGTCGACGGCCGGCCCGGTGCGGAAGCGGCCGGCGAGCCGCTCGATGTCGGCGACCTGCGGGCTGGGTCCCAGGTCGGCGGGCTGGTTGCGGCGCAGGACGCGGACCATCGCGCGCATCTCGGCAAGCGCACGGGACGCCTCGGCCTCGATGACGCGGAGCGCCTCGACGGCGGCGCCGGGCTGGCTCGCCGAGGCGGCGATGCCGGCCTGGGCGCGGATCGCCATCGCCGACACGTGGTGGGCCACCGTGTCGTGCAGGTCACGGGCGAGCCGCTCGCGCTCCAACAGCTTCACCTGATCGAGCTCGCGCAGCAGGGCGGCGGCGCGGAAGCGGATCGCGGTGCCCAGCGTGGCGGCGGCGAACATCACCGCGAAGCCGGCGACCAGTTCGCCGCCATTGATAGAGCCGGCCAGGCCAGCGGCGACCACCTTGGCGACCACGAAGAACGAACCGATCACGGCATCCCGGCCGGAGCCCCAGCGGAACATTGCGGAGACCAGCAGGACCAGGAAGCTCGCCGTGAACATCTGGCAGGCATCGCCGGGCAGCACGAATGGGCCGACCGTCGTGAAGCCGAACGCGATCGCCACCATCGCGAGCGGCTCCGTACGCCGCCACAGGAGTGTGGGCAGCAGCGCGAGCGCGACGACGACGCAGCCCACCCGCCACGGCAGATCAGGCCAAAAGACCCCTTCCACCACGATCGCCGGAGCCAGGACGGCGATCAACGCCCAGTCGCGCCACACACGGGACGGAGCATGTGGCACACGTGGCTCGGCCAACACAGCGTGCAGGCGAGAGTGCATAGGACCATCGTACGAACGGTGGTGCGACTCCAGATCGGTCCAAAGTACGACTGATTTGTGACTTCTCATCGGAGGCCGGCTCGTCTCTCGCGGCCAGCTACACCGGCCACGGTGGCCGCGGGCCTGCACGGGCCGGTCAGCCCGGGTTGCCGCGCGGGATGACCAGCCCGGTCTCGTAGGCGACGACGATCGCCTGCGCCCGGTCCCGCAGGCCCAGCTTGCCCAGCAGCCGGCTCACGTGCGTCTTGACGGTCTCGTCGCCCACCACGAGCCGCTCCGCGATCTCCGGGTTGGACAGGCCTTCGGCGAGCAGTCGCAGCACCTCGGTCTCCCGTGGGGTGAGCACGCCGAGCGGGGTGAGGGGCCGGGGCGGTCGCGGGCGTATCCGCGCGAACTCGCCGATCAGCCGCCGGGTCACCGTCGG
This sequence comes from Micromonospora sp. NPDC005206, assembly GCF_040608175.1. Lineage (NCBI taxonomy): Bacteria > Bacillati > Actinomycetota > Actinomycetes > Micromonosporales > Micromonosporaceae > Micromonospora > Micromonospora sp. NPDC005206. The sequence goes on along the minus strand of NZ_JBEXHU010000012.1, from coordinate 235,078 downwards.
CGCGAGGAGCGCCTCGCCGGCCGCGACGACCCGGACGGCGTCGAACAGTCGCTCGGCGGTGACGTCCTTGAGCAGGAAACCGCTCGCCCCGGCGCCGAGGGCGTCGTAGACGTGCTCGTCGAGGTCGAACGTGGTCAGGATGAGGACACGGGGTCCGCCGGCGGCGGCGAGGTGCCGGGTGGCCTCGATGCCGTCCATCACCGGCATCCGCACGTCCATGAGAACCACGTCGGGCCGCCGCTCCCGGCAGATCCGCACCGCCTCCGCGCCGTCGGCGGCGCTGCCGACCACCGTGAAGTCCGGCTGTGTGTCGAGGAGTGCGGCGAAGCCGGCCCGGACGACCTCCTGGTCGTCGGCGACGACGACCCGCACCGGCCCGCTCATCCGTCCGCCCCGGCCGACTCGACGACGGTTGCGGCGCGTCGGTGATCCGCACCCGGGACCGCGGTCGCCTCCTTGGGCAACGGCAGTACCGCGTCGACCAGGAAGCCGCCGCCGGTCGGCGTCGGACCGGTCCACAGCTCGCCGTTGACGGTGGCGACCCGCTCGCGCATGCCGAGCAGGCCGTGTCCGACCTTGGCGGCCCGTCCGGGGGCCGGCCCGGGGCCGTTGTCACGGACGCGCACGCGCAGCGCATCGCTCGTGTACGCCAGTTCGACGTCGACGGCGGCGCCAGGCGCATGCCGGCGGACGTTGGTCAACGCCTCCTGCACGATCCGGTACGTGGTGAGCTGCACCCCCGGATCGAGCGGGATGACCCGGCCGCGCACGAGCAGTCGCGCGCCCGCCCCGGTCGAGTTGCGTGCCTCGTCGAGCAGTTCGGTCAGCTGCCGCAGGCCGGGCTGAGGGGTGCGGGGCTGGCCGGTCACCCCGGGCTCCTCGGTATCGTCGCGCAGGACCCCGAGGAGCCGACGCATCTCGGTGAGCGCCGCCCGCGCCGTGTCGCCGATCGCGAGGAGGCGTTTCGCTCCGTCGGGCGGCAGGCCCGGTGTGGTCAGCCGAGCCGTCTCCGCCTGCACCGCGATCATCGATATGTGGTGAGCCACGACGTCGTGCAGCTCGCGGGCGATGCGGGCGCGTTCGCCCCGCGCCGCGTACGCGAGCAGGGCCTTTTCCGTCGCCTGGCTGGACTCGTCGCGGACCGCGGCCTCAGCCCGGGCCCGCACGGCGGCACCCGCGCCGGCCGCCCCGACTGTCGCCGCCGCGACGGCGAAGGCGAACATCCGCCCGTCGACGCCGCCGCCCGGCGGGCCGAGGAGCGCGTAGACGGCGAACGGCGGTAGGAACCAGCCGGACACGGTGGCCCGACGGCGCCGCCCTACCAGGTACAGCGCGGCGACCTCGGCGACGAGCACCGCGATCGGCGGCCGCGGGTACAACGCGAGCGTGAGCGTTGCCGCCGCCGTTGTGATCACGGTGGCCGACACCGGCCGACTCCGCAGTAGTGCCACCGGCGCGGTGGCGCAGACGGCGAGGAGTAGCGCGGCCGGCAGCAGGGCACTGGAAACCGCGTCGCGCAGGACGGTCTCGACCATCGCGGCGAAGCCGAGCAGCGCCGCGGCGGCCGCCGGCAACTCGGGCAGGCTGGTGACCCGTCCGACGAACCACCCGACGGCGGCAGCCGTCCGCCCGTGCGTTTCGCCCCGCATGCCACCATTCTCGCCGCCCAGCCGATCCACCGCGTCCCCCGGTGTCCGTCCCCCGCGCGGGGGAGCCGCCGCCGCGATGTCACCCGGGCCCGGTCCCGGAAGACGGCTCCGTACGGGGACGACCGGGCCGCGCCGGCCGCCTAGCGTTACTGCCATGACCGAGTCTCCCCCGTGCAGCCCCGGCGTGACGATCGAGGTGCGTGGGCTGCGCAAACGGTACGGCTCGACGGTGGCCGTCGACGACCTGTCGTTCACCGTCGAGTCCGGCATGGTGACCGGGTTCGTCGGGCCGAACGGCGCGGGCAAGTCCACCACGATGCGGATCATCCTCGGCCTCGACACGGCCGACGAGGGCACTGCGCTGGTCGGTGGCCGGCCGTACCGAACGCTGACCAGGCCGCTGCGCACGGTCGGCGCGCTGCTCGACGCGTCCGCAGCGCACCCGGGGCGTAGCGCCCGCAACCACCTGCTCTGGCTCGCCCGGTCCAACGCCATCCCGGCTCGGCGCGTCGACGAGGTACTCGACTTGGCCGGGCTCGCGACGGTCGCGAAGCGGACGGTCGGCGGGTTCTCCCTCGGCATGCGGCAGCGTCTCGGCATCGCCGCCGCGTTGCTCGGTGACCCGGCCGTGGTCATCTTCGACGAGCCGATCAACGGACTCGACCTCGAGGGCATCCAGTGGATCCGCGGCCTGCTGCGGTCGCTGGCCAACCAGGGCCGCGCGGTCCTGATCTCCAGCCACCTGATGAGCGAACTGGAGGACACCGCCGATCACCTGTTGGTGGTCGGCCGCGGCCGTCTGCTGGCGGACACGACCGTTCGGGAGATGGTCTCTACGGCGTCCGGGGACCGGGTCGCGGTACGGACGGGCATGCGCACCGAGGCCATGACGACGCTCGCCGACGCGGGCGCGCTCGCCGCCATCACCGACGGGGAGACGGTGATCGTTTCCGGGCTGCCGGTCGAACGCGTCGTCGAGTTGCTCACCCGCCGCGGGGTGACGTTCACCGGCGTGTCCGCGCACCGGGCGTCCCTTGAAGAGGCGTACATGGAACTGACCCGCGACGCGGTCGAGTTCGGGGCCGCCACCGGCGGACGTGACGGGCGGGATGCCCGATGACCACTGTGCACCACGGCGCGGACCCGATACCGGGCCCCGGGCACCCCGGCTTCGGACGGCTCCTGCTGTCCGAGTGGACGAAGCTGCGCTCGGTCCGTCGCTGGACGCTCGCCCTGCTGGCCGCGCCGGTGTTGACCGTTCTCGTCAGCCTGCTGGCCGCCGCGGGCAGCGGACCCGGCAACCCGGACTCGATCGTCGCGGGCCCTGACGGCACCTGGGTGCAGGACCGGTTTCACTTCGTGCACCGCCCGCTCACCGGCGACGGCAGCGTGACCACCCGGGTCAGCGAGACATCCCTCGACTTCCGTGCTTCTCAGGATGACGCACAGGACAAGCAGATCGAGCTGCCCACGTGGACCAAGGCAGGGCTCATGATCAAGGATGGCGTGCGGCCCGGAGCGCGCTACGCCGCGGTGATGGTGACCGCCGGGCACGGTGTCCGGCTGCAGTCGAACTTCACGACCGACGTCGCCGGCCCCGCCGTCGGCGCGCCGACCTGGCTCCGGCTCACCCGGGTCGGCGCGACGATCAGCGCGTTCCAGTCGGCGGACGGCGTTTCCTGGACGCCGGTCGGGACGGTGACCGTGGCCGGCCTGCCGCAGACCGTCGAGGTCGGGCCATTCGTCACCTCACCGCCCGCGTTCCTGGTGCAGCGGCAGTTCGGCAGCGGCAGCGTCGTCCAACTCCCGACCTTCACCCGAGCGATGTTCGAGCGGCCCACCCTGGAGCCCGTCGGCGCACCAGGCGCCGAGCCCGGCGAGCCGGGGCGCGGCTGGCAGGACGACGAAATCAACGACGCCCCCGTACCGGACATCAAGGAGTCAACGGCCACGTCGCCCGGCGCCGCATGGGTCGGCGACCGGTTGACGCTCACCGGTACCGGCGACGTCGCGCCGCGAACGACGTCGGAGGACACCGTCGCGCAGGGCCTCACCGGCATTCCCGTCGGTCTGGTCGCGACCGTCGCGGTGGCGGTCCTGTTCGTCACCGCCGAGCACCGGCACGGCATGCTGCGCACAACGTTCATGGCAACTCCGGGACGAAGGCGGGTCCTGGCAGCCAAGGCGCTGGTCGTCAGCGCGGTCGCGTTCGTCCTCGGACTGGTGGCCGCGGTCACCGCGCTGCTCGTCGTCGGACCGATCCAGCGGCGGAACGGTTACCTGCCCCCCAGGTATCCGGACTGGTCACTGACCGATCCAGCGGTGCTGCGGGCGGTCATCGGCACCGCCGTCGTGCTGACCGCGATCGCGGTCTTCGGCCTGGCGCTCGGCACCGTGCTGCGTCGTGCCGCGGGCGCGGTCGCCACCGTCATCGTGCTTCTCCTCCTGCCGCAGCTGCTCGCCACCGGCCTGCCGGGAGCGGTTGGAACATGGCTGATGCGACTGACACCGGCCGCCGGGTTCACGATTCAACAGACGACCCCGCACTACGACCACGTGTCGCGCATCTGCCTGCCGCAGGACGGCTGCGCCTACGACCAACCCTGGGCCGGGCTCGCCGTCGTTTGCGCGTACGCGGTGGCGATGCTGGTCGTGGCGCTGTGGCTGGTCCGCCGGAGGGACGCATGAGCACGCTGGACGCGGTCCGCGCGGAATGGACGAAACTGCGGACGGTGACGAGCACGGTCTGGCTGGTACTCGCCGCCGTCGGAGGTACCGTCGGCATCGGCGCGGTGGTCACGGCCGCGGCCAGCATCACCAGGTGCCCGACGCCGTCGACCTGCTTCGAGGACCTGCCCAAGCTCAGCCTCACCGGTGCCGGGTACGGCCAAATCGCTGTGGTCGTGCTGGCCGTCCTCATGATGAGCGAGGAGTACGGCACGCGCACGATCGGCGCTACCCTGGCTGCGGTGCCACGCCGGTGGCGGGTGTACCTGAGCAAGGCGGCCGTCCTCACCGGCGTGGTGGTCGTCCTCGGCGGGCTCGGCGTCCTCGGCGCGCTGCTCGTCGCCCGGCAGGTCCTGCCCGGCAACGGCTTCAACGCCGCCAACGGCTACCGTTCGCTTTCGCTGGCCGATGAGCCGACGCTGCGGGCGGTGTACGGCAGCATGCTGTACCTCGCTCTGGTGGCGCTGCTGAGCTACGGCGTCGCCGCAGTGTTACGCGACACCGCCGGGTCCATCGCCACGATGCTCATCCTGCTGTACACCGGGCCGATCCTGAGCGCAGTGGTCACGGACGCCCAGTGGCTGAAGCGCATCGACCGGATCTCACCGATGTCCGCCGGCCTGAAAATCCAGGCGACGAGGGCACTGGAGTCGCTGACGATCGGACCTTGGCAGGGCCTGGGCGTCCTGGCCCTGTGGGCGGCGGGCGCACTGCTGATCGGCCTGCTGTCGCTGCAGCTGCGCGACGCGTGATCCGACGGGTGGTCGCCCGCTCGGCGCTCATCCGCCCTCGAGTCGGGTGACCAGGATCCGGCCGCCCTCGTACACGCCGCCATCGATGGCGAGGACGCGGCCGTCGGCGTACCGCAGGGCCTCGCGCACCTCGTCGGGGGCCACCCCGAAGTGCTTGGTGAGCGTGCTGTGCCCGTGCACCAGCACCTCGCCACCGTACGTGCCGAGCATGGTGGCCACCGGGTCGTCGGGCTTGGCCGGCTCGCTGTCCCGGAACGCGCCACGGTCGCTGATCTGCCGGCAGAACGCCAGCCAGCCGGCGGCGTCCCGGTTGGCGAGCGCCTCCGCGATCCCGGTGTTGACGGCGGCGACGCTGTCGCCGAACTCCAGGTAGCGGGTGGTGTCGGAATGCACCAGCAGGTAGTTGTCGACCACCGCCATGGCCGGCCGGGAGACGATCCACGAGATGTGCTCGTCGCCGAGCCGGCGCAGGTCGTCGTCTCGACCGCCGAATCGCGCCCAGCCACCCCGGAAGCCGTCCCGCTGCGGCCAGCCGGGCACGGTGGTGGTGTCGAAAAGGTACGCCGCGAGCAACTGCACCTCGTGGTTGCCCAGCAGTGCCTGCACCTGGCCGCCGACGGCGGCGGCCTGCCCGGTCAGCCGCCGTACGTCGTCGATGACCCCGATGCCGTCGGGTCCGCGGTCGACGTAGTCACCAAGCAGCCACAGCCGCGCGTCTGCGCCGGACCAGTGCCCGGCCGCGTCGGTGAGGCCGGCATCGTGCAGCGCGTTCCGCAGTTCGGCACGGTGGCCGTGCACGTCGGCGACCACGAAGAGCGGCGTCCGGTCGACAGTCACCCGCCGAACCCTACCCGCGACCGACCGGCGGGCGAGGGCGGTGAGCGGGGTGGGCCGCGGAGCATCAGGTGACGCTAGGTTGTGCGGATGACACGCATCGGATTTCTTGGCCTCGGCCGGATGGGCTCCCTGATGGCCGGTCGACTGGTCGCTGCCGATCACGAGGTGACGGTCTGGAACCGTACCGCCGACAAGGCGGCGGCACTGGTTGCAGGCGGGGGCCCGGGTCGCCGCGACCCCCGCCGAGGCGGTCGCCGGCGCCGAAGTGGTGATCACCATGCTGACCGGCCCGGCCGCCGTGGACGCGGTGCTCTTCGGCGACCACGGTGTCGCCGCGGCGCTCGACCCGGACGCGACGCTGGTCGACATGTCGACCGGCGGCCCCGACCACATCGCCTCGCTGCACGATCGACTGCCCAACTTGGACCTCGCGGACGCCCCGGTCAAGGGCAGTTTGCCCGCCGCCGCAGCCGGCGAGTTGGCGATCCTCTTCGGTGGCAGCGACAAGACTCTGGCCCGGGTGAGCGAGGTGCTGGAGGTGCTCGGCAAGGTCCAGCATGTCGGGCCACTGGGTGCGGGCGCGGCCGTCAAACTGGTGGTCAACGTGGCACTGTGCGGCTCCTTCGTGCTTGTCGGTGAGGCGCTGGCGCTGGGCGATCGGCTCGGGCTGTCCACCGAGACCACCTTGGCGGCGCTGAGCGGCACCGCGCTCGGCTCACTCGTGCCGCGGGTGCGCGCCCGGCTGGACAGTCCCGAGGCGCCCACCCAGTTCTCGTACGGATTGGCCGCGAAGGATCTGAAGCTGGCGCTCGAGGCCGGCGCGCCGGCGCAGGGAGTGATCGCCGCCGCGCACCAGCAGTTCGCCACCGAACTGCCCCGGCTCTCCGAGAGCGACATCGGGGAGATCGTCGCGGTGCTGCGGCGGGCCGCGACCCGCTGAATGGAGGGCAGCAGGACACGTTGGTGCGCTCGGGTACGCCCTGCGCCGCGCGTTGTCCCGTTGCGGGGTCGTCAATCGGTCCGGGCGCGGAGGCTCCGCGCCAGGGTCGGGATCATCACCGTCGCGGGGACGAGGTGTAGCCCGAGGAGAGCGGTGGTGGTGGCGGCGTTCGCCCCGGCGAGGAGAGGCGGGATCAACGAGATCGCGGTCAGCGACACTGCCGCCCACACGAATCGCTCGGCAGGACGAGCGCTCCAACGAAGAAGAGCGACGGCAATGACGACGCCCACGACCGAGAAGAAGCCGGTCACCACGGCGAACCCGGACAACGGGATCGTCTCGCCGCCATCAGGGATCTCGAAGTCGACGCCAACGGCCTGGGCGAGCGCAGCGGCGAGGGTGGTGGCCACCATCGCCGCGAGCGTGGCAAGGAAGCCGGTGACGGCGAGCCCGCGGAGTCGGCGGGTGCGGCTGGTCCGGCCCGATGCCGGGCCTGCGACGACGCTGGTGTCATCCATGCTGTTCATGTCGTTCCTCATCGGGACTACTCCGTGCCGTCAGCCGGCAGGCGCTCCGGCAGCCCGAGCCGCGGGAACTGGTCGTCGTGGAAGGTGATGATCTCGGTGATCGCCCCGCCGGTGACGCGCAGCACGTCGACCGTCAGCGGCAGATACGCGCCCTCTCGCTTGCGCCAGAGGTAGAAGGCGATGGCGGGCTGCCGGTTCACGGAGGTGGGGACGCCGCGCAGGCCCTTCATGCCCACGAAGCCGTCCTCGACCCAGTCGTTCACCACCGCGTCGCGGCCGACGAACAGGCCCGGCGTGGGCGGCATCGAGCAGCGGACGTCGTCCCGCAGCATTGCGGCGAGCCTGTCGATGTCCGTGGCCACGCTGGCGTCGGTGAAGCGGCGCACCAGCTCGCGCGTCCCGGCGTCCATCTCGTCGCCGGTCCAGTCCTGCCGCTCGGCGGGCAGGTGCTCCCGCATGCCGGCGCGGGCCCGCTGCAGCGCGCTGTTCACGGAGTTGACGGAGTCCCCGAGCAGCTCAGCGACGTCCTTCGCCGGCCAGCCGAGCACGTCCCGCAGAATCAGCACGGCCCGCGGGCGCGGCGCGAGGTGCTGGACTGCGACCAGGTACGCCAGCTCGATCGTCTCCCGCGCGACGGCGACGGTCTCCGGCTCGTCCGCGTTGCCCGCGGGCAGCTCGTCGAGCAGCCGGTCCGGGTAGGGCTGCAGCCACAGCACCTCGCCGCCGGTCGCGGGCTCCGGGCGGCACTTGGCGAGCAGGTCCAGGCAGGCGTTGGTGGCGATCCGGTACAGCCAGGCCCGGAACGTCGACCGCCCCTCGAAGGTCTCCCGCCGCCGCCAGGCACGCAGGAACGTCTCCTGCACGGTGTCCTCGGCGTCCTCGAACGACCCGAGCATGCGGTAGCAGTGCACGTGCAGCTCCCGCCGGTGCCGCTCCGCCAGCCCCGAGAACGCCCGCTCATCGACCTCGCCCAGCCCGCTCACGCCCAGCCCGCTCACGCCCAGCCCGCTCACGCCCAGCCCGCTCACGCCCAGCTCCTCCAGCCGCGTGTCCGCACCCATCACGTCATCCTTCCGCCTCGTCGTGTCCCGTCATAGGTGTGACGGGTACGGGCGCGACAACTCATCACCAGGGTCGGTCGGCATGGCTGATCCAGAATGCTTCTCATCCTTGAGCGTTGTCATGGGTAGACGCTGACGCCGTCCGAACTCGTGCAAGTCGGCGGCCACTGAAATCGGCGAGACACCCAAGCCGTCCTGATCGTTGAGCCAATGCCCCCGAATCGAGGCTGCTGCTGAACTGGAGGACATCGTGCCGGACTACCCGAAGGCGATCGCCCCGGACGACCGCGTTGAGCCGGTGCCCCGCCGCATCCGCGCCTACCTCGCCGGCGAACTGGTGCTGGACACCAGACAGGCGCGGTACGTGTGGGAGTGGCCCCTTTACCCCCACTACTACATCCCGGCCGCCGACGTGAACCGCAACCTCCTGATCGATGAGCACCGCACGGAGCAGGTCCGCTGTGGGACCGGACAGGTGCATGGGCTGCGGAGCGGCGAGACGATCCGTCCTTCGTCCGCCCGGTGGTACGGGGACGACGCGCTACCCGGGTTGGCGGACACCGTTCGGTTCGACTGGGCCGCCATGGACAGCTGGTTTGAAGAGGACGAAGAGATCTTCGTACACCCTCGGAACCCGTATGCCCGGGTGGACGCGATACGGTCCACCCGCCGCGTACGGGTGGAACTCGACGGGGTCGTGCTGGCCGAGTCGGCGTCGCCGGTGCTGGTCTTCGAGACCGGTCTGCCGACTCGCTACTACCTCAACCAGACCGAGGTGAACTTCGAGCACCTCGTGCCGTCAGAGACGACGAGCTCCTGCCCGTACAAGGGCCGGACCAGCCGCTACTGGTCCGTGCGTGTCGCGGGCACGGTCCACCCGGACCTGGCCTGGTCGTACACCTTCCCCACAAGCGCGCTCCTGCCGATCGCCGGGCTGATCGCCTTCTACAACGAGAAGGTCGACCTGATCATCGATGGGGAGCGAATGACCCGGCCGAAGACGCACTTCTCCTGATCGGGTCTGTCGACCACCGCCGACGGCCCCGACTCGCCACGTTCGCCTGATGGATCCCGCAGGTCTCCGTACGCTTGCTGTGAACTCAGAGCTGTACTCCTGAAGGGCCGTGGAAGGGGGATTGGCATGACCGACGACCAGGTCACCCGCAATCTGAAGGGCATGGATGAACTCGACTTCGTGGGATGGAACTCGGCCGACTGGCACGGAGTGTTCGCCCACCACCACACGGATGACGTTCTCGTGGACCTGAAAGGGCAACCGAAGACCCACGGCATCCAGGAGCACATCGACGCCATGGAGGCGTTCGCCGAGAGCACCGGTGGCACGCCAATCCAGATCAAGTCGCACCCCATCGGTTTCGGGTCGGGAGAGTGGACCTGCGTGGTGGGCGAGTTGGAAGACGGCAGCCGGATGGTGACGGTGGCGAAATGGCGCGACGGCGCCATCGCTGAGGAGTACATCTGGATGTAGCGGCCCCGTCACCAAGCTGCATTCCTGGTGACGCTCAACGTTCGGCGGTCCGCACCCACCACGAACTCACACTCTTTGTTGCGAGGTCAGCGGGTCTCGCCGGAACTGCGACTCACCATCAGTCCGGTGGCGTCGACAACCTCGAAGTCGCTGCCGCGCAGAGTGCCCAGCGTGTGCAGCGCGTCATTGTCCCATCGCCTGTCGGGCGTGCCGGAGATGAACCACGCCGAGCCGTGATCGGCGACGATGACGCCGTACCGCCGCATCGCCTCGGCGACGATCCTGGCCTGCCGGGGTAGCCGGGAGACGTCGACAGAGCGCTTGAGTCGCAGTCGCTGACCCAGCTGAGGCAACGAGGGCTCCTTGTTGACGGATGCGGAGTGCGACGCTGGCCAGGTCCAACCGCTGCGGGTGCGTGGCACGGTGACCCGGATCGCGTGGTCGATCCGTCCGGCGGCCACCTCGTCGTAGCGGACCAGACCGGCGAGGATCGAGAGTCCGGCGGCGTCGGCGGACGTCCAACCGGCCGGCCGCATGCGGTTGGAGCGCAGGTCGAAGACCGCCCCGGACCCTGCTCGCCAGCCTTCTCCGGCCGGGTGGGCGTCGAAGAGCTCGTAAACGCGGCACGCGTCGCGGTCCCAGACGATGACGTGCCGGTCACCGGCGCCGCGCGGCCCGCCCTCGACCGCTGCGTTCGGCGGGATCGGATAGGGCCCGGCGTCGCTCTCGTCGCCGTAGGAGAAGGTGACCGGCACCCGTCGCTGCCCGGCGCCGACGACGGTGACCGGGATGCCGATCGGTGCGCCCTGCCACGTGCCGGCGCCGAAGTCGGCGTGCACGGCGGCGGCCGGGCCGATGCTGCCGACGATGGCCGCGGAGCGGGAGTGCACGGGCAGCCGGGAGACGTCGGCGTGCCACACGTTGTCGGCGGGGAACACGGGGCACGCCGAGGCGGGCGGGCGCGGGCGGGCGCCGATGCCGGTCCGTGCGGACGGGCTCGCCGACGGTACGGTCGGCGCGGCGCTCTGCGCCGCCGCGGTGCCCGGGTCGGGAACGCTGGAGGTGGGTGCGGCCGTGGTCGTCCGCTGCGGGGTCCCACAACCAGCCATCAGGACGACGGACAGCGTTGCGACGACGCCGGCGCAGCGCGGGATCGGTGCGAGCATCTCGCGCATCCTGCCTCAACGGTGGTGACAGCGTCCATCGCGGTGCTCTCCGCGCCGCTGCCGTGGTACGACTGCTTCAGCGACATGCCGACGAAGCGGACGGGCCGGTGACGACGAACAGGGTGGCCAATCTGCTGCGTAGGCGTGAGAGTCCGCAGCGGCCGACGTTCCTGGAACTGTTCTTCGATCTGGTGTACGTATTCGCGCTCACCCGGATCGTGCACGAGTTGGTGCTGGACTACACCAGGGATCACGTCGCAGAGACGTTGACCACTTCCCTCGCGGAAAACGGCGAGACTCTGCTGCTGCTGTTGGCCGTCTGGTGGATCTGGACCCAGACGTCGTGGACGACCAGCAGATTCGACCCGTTCCAGCCGGCGATCCAGTTCGTTGTCCTCGCGACGATGCTCGGGAGTCTGTTTCTGGCGGTCGCGATATCCGGGGCTCTCGCCGAGACCGGCCTGCTCTTCGCGAGCACGTACGTCGCGATCCAGGTGGGCCGTACCCTCTTCTTCGTCGTCACCCTGCGGGGTGACGCCCTGCGCCGCGTCAACATGCTGGCGCTCGTCTGGTTCGGCGCGTCGGCGGTGCCGTGGATCGCCGGAGCCCTCGCACCGGGGGAGGTGACGCGCAATTCGCTGTGGACGCTGGCCCTGGCGATCGACTACCTGGGGGGCAGACTCGGCTGGCCGGTACCGGGGATGGGTCGCTCGCGGGTGTCCCCGTGGGCCGTCGCGGGCGAGCACCTGGCCGAACGCTACTGGCAGCTCGTCATCGTCGCACTTGGTGAGACGATCCTGACCTCCGGCTCGAGTCTTCTGCGCGGTCCGATCGTGGCGGAACGAACATTGGCCCTTACGTTGTCGTTCCTCACGACGGTGTTGCTGTGGCGGATCTACTTCTACCGAGCCGGCCAGATCCTGGGCGAGGCCATCGAAGCGTCCGCCGACCCCGGCCGGCTCGGTCGGTCGGCCGAGTTGTCCCACCTGCTCATGGTGGCCGGCATCCTCGCCACCTCGGCCGGTTCCGAGCTCGTCCTGATGGATCCATTCGACCACACCAGACCCGCCTGGGTCGGCGCCATCCTCGGCGGGCCCGCGCTCTTCCTAGCCGGGCGCTCACTATTCGAGTACGTGGCCTTCGCCCGCGTGTCCCGGCCACGGCCGATCGGGATCGTCGCCCTCGCGGCCATGGCGCCGGTGATGGTCGGCCTGCCGCCACTCTGGGTCGCTGCAGCAGCTGCCTCGGTCCTGCTCGGCATCGCCGTCTCGGACGCGATCCGAGCCCACGGACGCCCACTGGAGCAGGCCTCGCCGCCACGCTGACACCAGAGCGACGTGGTCAACGGCAACGCTTATGCGGAGGCTGTGTTGTTGTGACGTGGCCCGGTCAGCCCGTAGAGCAGCAGATCGGTGAGGGCGTCGATGACCTGTTCGTCATGGGCGTCCTTGCCCGTGGCTGGCATTGCGTAGCCGAGGGTGGCGAGCATCGCGCCGATGGCAGCCCCGATCAGCTGCGGATCACCGGGCAGGGAGTGGCCCCGCTCGCGCAGGTATTCCAGGTGATCGCGCAGGGGGGTGGTCTGGCCGGTCAGGTCGTGCCAGGCCCGGCCCGATGCGGGGTCGGCGGCGACCATGGACTGGAACAGGGCGATGCTGATCGGCCGGTGCTCGCGCATGACGGTCCAGGCGATTTCGAGGTGGTCGCGCAGTTGGGCGCGGTCGGTCAGGTCGTGGTCCTTGGGGTGGTCGTGGTCGGCGAGGTGTGCGTCGGCCGCGGCTTCCAGGTCGGCGAGGAGCGCCTGCAGCAGCTCGTCCTTGTCGGCAAAGTGCTCGTAGAACGAGCCGGTGGCCCGGCCTGCCGCCGCCGTGATGTCCGTGATCTTGGTGTTGAGGTAGCCGCGCTCCGCGAACACCTGCCGGGCCGCGTCCAGTAGCGCCTCACGGGTCTGCGCGGCCTTGATCTTGCGTACGCCGGTGCGGCGCTCGGTGGCGGTCGGCTTGCCTTGGCGCATCGGTGCCCCTTCCGCATGACCGGTTGACCACGTGAAGCATACCGAACATACTTTCACTGAATCTCGGTTCACTGAACGACCATTCAAGGAGTGATGGGTATGCGTGCGATCGTGATCGGCGGTGGCGTTGCCGGGGCTGGGGCCGCTCTCGCCCTGCGCGGCATCGGTGCCGAGGTGACCGTCTATGAGGCGTGGGAGGATCCGGCCGGAGACGTCGGCTCGTTCGTCAGTGTGGCCACCAACGGGCTTCGGGGCCTGGACGCGCTCGGCTGTCTGCCGCCGGTGCAGGCGGCGGGCGTGGACGTACCGCGGCAGCGGATGTGGTCAGCGGGCGGCTGGCTGCTGGGCGACGTGCCGCGGGGCAGGCGCAGCAGCGACACCCTGCACAGCGTCACCCTGCTTCGTGGACGGCTCGTCGGTGCGCTGCGCGACGCGGCCATCACCGCCGGCGCGCAGATCGTGACCGGCGAACGGCTCGTCGGCGTCACCGAAGCCCCTGACTGCGTCGCCGCCGAGTTCGCCAGCGGCAAACGGGACTCTGCCGACCTGCTGGTGGCCGCCGACGGCATCTGGTCGACGGTTCGCGGCCTGCTCGACCCGGAAGCACCGCATCCCGAGTACGCCGGGCTCTACGCCGTGTCTGGAATTTCTACGATGGACAACGTCGATCCCGGGGTGTTCAACATGACCGTCGCTCGCAACGGCGCCTTCATCCACATTGCCGCTGGCGACGGAGAGGTGTGGTGGTCGGCCCAAATCGCCGACGCCGTCGAGCCCGACCGCACCGGCGTGAGCGACGCCGAATGGGTGCACCGAACCGCGCAGCTCTACGAGGCCGAGACGGCGCCGTCGGCGGTCATAGCCGCCACCACCAGGCTGCACCCGACCGTCATCATGCACGCGGTCGACCCGGTCCCGACCTGGCACAGCGACCGCATCGTCCTGGTCGGGGACGCGGCCCACCCAGTCGGCGCCGGGCAGGGCGCGTCGATGGCGATCGAAGACGCCGTCGTCCTCGCCGCGGCATTGCAGGCCGAGCCGACGACCGCAGCCGCGTTGAAGGCGTACGACGCGGAACGCCGCCCCCGCATCGTCAAGCTCCTCGGCGCGGCCGAGGACAACCGCGGTGCCAAGAAGGCCGGACCGGTCAAGCGGCACCTGCAGGCGCTGATCATGCGCGTGTTCGTGCCATTGGTTTATGAAAAGGCCACCGCATGGCTGTACGACTACACACCCGGCACGCCCAAGCCCCAGAGGGCATAGCCGCCTTGACCGAGATTCGGCCAGCATGTGCCGGCCAGTAATCGACGCGGCGCTCAACGACCCGGCAGCCACCGTGCCCTACGACCGAATTCCTGTGCGCCTTCGCGTCCTCGGCGGACACAGCGGCGGCACCGGGAACGATGCCGCCGCTGTGCGAAACACGATCGCTAGCTGACGAAGATGCGCCGCCGCCGACGGGCCCGCCAGGTCAGAGCCGCGCCCGCGATGATCAGGGCGAGCGCGACGGAGACCAGCACGGGCACCGGAACGTTGTCGCCGGTGACCGGCAGGCCGCCGTCGTTGTCGCCGCCACCCGCACCGTCGGACGGCGGCTCGTCGGAGTCGTCGTCCGCCGGAGGCGTGGCAGTGTCGCCGGTCGTCGGCCTGGCCCTGGTGTTGCCGCCGAGCAGCAGCAGGTCGTCGCTCTCGGCGTCGTCGGTCATCGTCTGCACCGACGTCCTCGTGCTCCGCGGCAGGTACTGGTGCTGCGCCGTGAACTGCTGCTTCGACACGTTCTCCTTGGGCGACTTGGAGAAGTCGACGCCGCCCATCGTGTAGACGTAGACCTGCCCGCCGGCCTCCCACTCGAACGTGTAGTCGCCGTCGCGGAACGACTTGAGGTACCGCTGCCAGGTCTCGTTGAAGTCCCACTTCTCGCCGCGGATCGGCCACTTCGACGCGTCGTCGCTGTTGATGATCTTGTGGTAGTCGGTGGCCTTCTTCGCGTCCTGCAGCCGGATCCACTCGGCCGCTACCCGGGACGTGTAGACACGGCGCAGGTCGGCGTACGCGGCATCTTGATTGATCTTCTTCTCGACCGCCGGAACGATCAGCTTTTCGACGACCTTCTGGTTGTGCTCGATCTGCGCCTTGGTGGGCTCGCACGGGTCGCCGGGCAGGTCGAAGTCGACCTCCTGCGGCACCGAGTTGACCTTGAGCGGCGCGTCCAGAATGTAGATGCCGCCGTCCTGCTCACGCACCTGCGCGGGCTCCGGTTCGATCCAGTTGCGGATGCCGTGCAGGCAGGGCAGCCCGTCGGTCAACTGGTTCTCGTTCCAGAACTTCCTGCCCAGGTCGGTCTTCGGGTTCATGGCCGCGGCGAAGTCGTGCTTCATCTGCAGGTCGGCCTCGAGCAGCACCCGCCCGGCGTCGGTCTTGCCGAACTTGGCGTCCATCACGCGCTGCGGCTCGTCCGGGTTGAGGTTCACCCAGAACTTCTCCGGGGTGAGCGCCAGCCAGGTGAAGAACGAGTCGGAGATCAGCTGGGCCTTCTCCTGGCCGCCGAAGCCGGGGTTGGTGTCCGGGTCGGGCATCTTGTCGGCGGTGAACGAGTAGTCCAGGCCCTCGCCCTTGACCGGGGCGCCGACAAAACGCAGCTCGAGGGTGGAGAAGTCGACGCCGCCGGGGCCGCGCAGGCGCTGACCGGTGGTGTCGCCCTGTCGGATGCGCTCCATCTGCTGGCGCATGGTCTCCGGGGTCGGCTTCGACTGGTTGAGCATGTCGTTGAGGCCGCCGCGCGAGCCGGAGTTCGCCTGCGGGTTCGGGTTCAGCGTCGGGTCGAACTTGGTGTGTGGGCCGGGGGTGAACCGCACGACCGGGGTGGAGCGGTGCTGGTAGGTGGTGACCCGGGACTTGCCGTCCGGGTGCTGTCCGGCGTCGGCGCCGAGCTCGCGCAGCTTGGTGGTGCTGCGGGGCTCCGGCTCCTGGCCGTAGACGTAGCGCAGCGAATACTCCTTGAACCGCGGGTCCTTGAGCACCTGGCGGTCGTTGGGCAGCTGCTTGTCGACGATCCCGCCACCCGACTTGATCTCGACGAACTCCTTGGTCCTCTGGTTGACCGCGTCGTACCGGCGGATGACCTTGCCGTCCGCGTCCTTGACCTCGACCTCGCAGAGCCAGTCCGGGCCGACCAGGTTCAGGTCTTGCACAATTTTCTTGTGGAAGGCATCGCCACGCGTGCGGCGGGCGGCGTTGTCGATGTACGCGTCGTTGAGCCAGTCCTGGAACGTGCCCTTGTACGGGTTCGAGCTGAGCTGCCGGTAGTTGTAGCTGGCGTAGACCTTGCGCGGGTCGCCCTCTTTCCACTTCGTCGAGTCGACGCCGGCCTCCGCGAGGTCAACCGCTGTGGGCGCCGCCAGCCCGTCCATCGACTGCCGCTGATTCACGTAGTCGTACGTGTCCCACGCCGACTTGATCCGGCTGGCGTCACCGACCGGCAGCGTCCCCGGTTTCGACGGGTTGCCGGTCAGCTTGAACTTCACGTCGCAGCGCTTGCCGGTCAGCATGGGCGGCGCCGCCGCCGAGGCGACGGGCATGGTGCCGGCGGACAACAGCACGGCGCAGACGGCCGCTACCAGGCCGCGGAACAGCAGGTGCGCACGGAGCCGGACTCTGGGGTAGCTCATGTAGATCCCATCCAGGGAGGGAGACGCCGGTGCCTCCCCGTTCGTAGTCGTCTGGTCCCCGGCGCCGTGTGACACCATATGGAACGGCGTCGTATTGGCGTGCCCCGATGCAACCAATCGACAACTATGGGTATCTTTTCGTTATCAAATGCTGAGTGGAGACCGCGCATGAGCGACTGGGCCGACAACCCGCGGCTGAACACCTGGTTGGCGGCCCAGCAAACGGCCTTTCCGGTCTGGTCCCGTGAGACTGGGCAGGCGTGGGACTTCACCGTGGACTCCCTGGACCGCCTGGAGCAGCTGCTGCGTGAGCGGTTCGCCGGCTGGGACGACCTGCTCGCGGCCGAGGAGGCCGAGCAGCCCGCGGTCATGGTGCCGGGGTGGTACCTGGGCGAGGTGCTCAACCGCAATTACGGCACCGTGTGGCACCGCAACCCGGTCGAGCCCACCCACCCCGACCAGCCGAAAACCCCGTTCGTCCAGTTCTTGAAGGACCCCGGAGCGGAGGAGGAGTACGAGGACGAGGACGACTACGTGGACGAGGACAATCTCCCGCCGATCTGCAACCCGTTCATCGAGATCCGCGGCCTGTTCGTCCGCAGACCCAACGACCACCTGCGGGACGTTGTCATCCGATTCGAGCGGTACGAGCGCTAGGTCAGCTCTTCCAGAACTCGAGCAGGTCCCCGTCGAGCCCTGCCGTTCGTCGCCGAGATGGACGGGCACGTGGTCGGCGCAGCCTGGCTCCTCGTCGCGCAACGGGTGCCCACTAACGAGTCGCTGGACCGGTGGTACGGCGACATCCAGTCAGTCAAGGTCCGCGAGGAGTACCGCAACCGCGGTATCCCGCTCGACATCACCTGCGGCGATGCGACCGAGACAGCCTAGGGCGCACTCTGCCGATCGTGCAGTGGCCTTCCCGTCCGGGTAGGTGTGACCTGCCGCGTAGCTGCGGGGCTGGTGGCGGAACGGGCGGCGGTCGGCGCCGGCCCGGCGGCGCGACACCGCCGCGCGTCCAGGGCGAGCAGTGTGAGGGCGGCCAGCGTCAGCAACCCGCCGACGAGTGCCAGCGGGCGTGCTCCCGAGGTGGGCAGGAGGGCGCCGCCGAGCAGTGATCCGCCGGCGATGCCGGCGTTGAAGGCGGTGCTGACGCCGGCCGACGCGATGTCGGTGCTGCCCGGAGCCAGTTGCAGCATCCGGCTCTGCACGGCGGAGCCGAACGCCGCGTAACCGAGGCCTATCCCGGCGAGGAGTGCGACCGCGCCGGGCCGGAGCGCGCCGAGCGCGTACAGGCCGAACAGCGAGGCGGTGCCGATGCTCAGCGGCGCCAGCAGGGAAGCGATCGGCCGGGTGTCCAGGGTCCGGGCCGCGGCCAGGGTGCCGACGACGCCGGCCGCGCCGGAGACGAACAGCAGCGGCGCCAGCACCGCGTCGGCGAAGCCGCTGACGTCGAGCAGGAACGGTGTGACGTAGGTCTGCAGGGTCATGAAGCCGCCGATGCCGAGGGCGGTCGCGATCAACAGCAGGGCGAAGCGCCGCCCGTCCGGTGCGGTGCCCCGGGCGGCGCCGCCAGCGGCCGGCGGGTAGGAGGGAAGGAGGACGAGCACCGCGGCGGCGATCGCCAGACCGACCCCGGCCAGCACCGCGAACGCCGCGCGCCAACCGGCCTGCTGCCCGAGCCAGGTGCCCAGGGGTACGCCGAGCACCGGGGCGAGCGTCGCCCCGGTGGCGAACAGCGCTACCACCCGGCCGCGCACCGCGACCGGGAAGGGCCCGGTCACGGTCGCCGTGGCGATGGACCAGAACAGCGCCTGGGCCAGGGCGGTCACGAGGCGGGAGCCGGCCAGCACGGCGTACGTCGGCGCGAGCGCGGAGGTGGCGTTCGCGGCGGCGAACAGGAGCATCGTGCCGCCGAGCAGTTGACGCCTGGGTACCCGCTGGGTCAGCCGGGCCAGCGGCACGGACGCCAGCACGACCACGACGGCGTACCCGCTGACCAGCAGACCCACCTGCGTGCGCGACCGGTCGAGGTCGGGTGCGATGTGGGTCAGCAGGCCGACGGGCAGCAGTTCGGTCGTGATGAACGCGAACGCGGCGAGGGAGAGCGCGACGAGCACGGCCCTGGCCCTTCGCGGCGATACCTCCGGCGCCATGGCCCACCCCCTTCATGGTCACCGTAATCGAGGCCCGACCCCCGCTCAGCTCGCGGGCCTCAGCGGACCACACCGTGGATCCACCACAGCGAGGGGGACGCCCAAGGGGTTGACGCAACCCCTCGGGCGGCCGACTCGTTGGTGCGACGAGGGGGCGGAGGCGGACGATGGCGGCGGGACGCGGAGCCGATCTGCTGCGCCCTCCGGCGAGTTCGGGCCGCGCCACGTTTCTGGAGCTCTTCTTCGATCTGGCTTTCGTCGTGGCCCTCGCCCGGGTCTCGCAACGATTCGCCGACCTGAACGATGACACTGGTTGGGCGCTGCTCGAAGGTTTCGGTCGTACCCTGTTGCTCTTCCTGGCGCTCTGGCTGATCTGGTCGCACACCACCTGGATCACCAGTCGCTACGAACCAGAGCGGTCGATCATCCAGGCCGTCGTGGTCGGCACCATGTTCGCCAGCCTGGTGATGGCGGTGGCGCTGCCACGCGCGATGGAGGGGCGAGCGCTGCCGTTCGCGGTCGCGTACCTGATGGTGATGGTGGTGCGGCCGCTGGTGGTCGCCGCCGCGCTGCGTGGCCATCCGCGACGGCTGGTGCCGTTCCGGCTTGCCGGATGGGCGGCGATTTCCGCGCCGCTCTGGCTGGCCGGCGCGTTGGGCCCGGACCGGTTTCGCCTGCCGCTGTGGGCTGCCGCCCTCGCTGTCGACTACCTCGCCTGGGCTCTGGGCTGGCCGCTGCCGCGGCTCGGGGCTGCGGCGGTGAGCCGCTGGCGGATCACCGGGAAGCATCTGGCCGAACGTCACCAACAGATGTTCCTCATCGCACTCGGTGAGTCGATCCTCGTCATCGGCACGGTTTTCAGCGGCAGGGACTACTCGGCGGAGCGGGCCGTCGCGTTCGGGGTCGCGTTCGCCACCAGCGCGCTGCTGTGGCGGATCTACTTCCACCGCGCCGGGCTGCTGTTGACCGAGGCGTTGGATCGGGCGGGTATGCCCGGCCGGCTGGGTACGGCGTCGGAACGGACGCATGCGTTGATCGTGCTCAGCGTGCTGGTCACCTCGGTCGGCTACGAGCTGGTGATCGACCATCCGTTCGGGTCGCCGCGGCTCAGTTGGCTTCTGTTCGTGGTGGGCGGTCCGGTGCTCTTCCTCGTCGCCCGTCTGCGGCTGGAGTACGAGATCTTCGGCCGGGTTTCCGGACCCCGGATGATCGGCTTGGTGGCCCTGCTGCTGTGCACACCGGCGTTGGCCCGCTGGTCGCCGATGGTCGGGCTGAGCGTGGTGGCCGTAGTGCTGGCCCTGGTCGCGCTGCTCGACGCGCTGCGGAGCCGGGGACGGCCGCTGGAGGTTCCCGCGTCGCCGATCGGGCGGGAGACGCCCGGCGATCGCGACTTCGAGGCGTGACCGCGCGGCCGTGCACAGCGACCAGCCCCGACAGCCCGCACCGGGTGCCATCTCCACCCTCGGCCGTGATCGCGACGTGGCCGGAGCGGAATAGGCTTCAGCCATGAGTGCTGTGCTTCGTGGTGCCCGCAACGCGGTGAATCCGCTTCGCCAACTCACCATCGACCAGCTCCGGCAACGGACGAGCCTCAAGTGGCGGGAATACCCGGACGACGTGCTGCCGCTCTGGGTG
Organism: Micromonospora sp. NPDC005206; assembly: GCF_040608175.1. NCBI lineage: Bacteria > Bacillati > Actinomycetota > Actinomycetes > Micromonosporales > Micromonosporaceae > Micromonospora > Micromonospora sp. NPDC005206. The sequence continues at coordinate 214,460 of NZ_JBEXHU010000012.1, read as the reverse complement.
GCGGAGATGGACGTGCCGCTGGCCGAGCCGGTCGCGAGGGCGATCACCGAGGCCGTCGCGCGCGGCGACACCGGCTACACCGCTGGCACGGCGTACCCGCAGGCGCTGGCGGAGTTCGCCCGGCGTCGGTGGGGTTGGGACGGGCTGGCCGTGGAGCGCACCGCGCTGGTGCCCGACGTGATGCACGGCATCGTCGAGGCGCTGCGGCTGGTCACCGAGCCGGGGGACGCGGTGGTCGTCAACTGCCCGGTCTACCCGCCGTTCTACGAGTTCGTGGCGCACGCCGGCCGCCGGATCGTGGAGGCGCCGCTCGGCGAGGACCTGCGGATCGACCTCGGCGCACTGGAGGACGCGTTCCGGCAGGCTCGGGCTGGTGGGCGGCCAGTTGCGTACCTGCTGTGCAGCCCGCACAACCCGACCGGCGTTCTGCACACCGCGGACGAGTTGGCCGCCGTCGCCAGTCTGGCTGAGCGGCACGGGGTGCGGGTGGTCGCCGACGAGATCCACGCTCCGGTGGTGGCTGGGGGAGAGCGGTTCGTGCCGTACCTCTCGGTGCCCGGCGCGGAGAACGGCCTGTCGCTGATGTCCGCCTCCAAGGGGTGGAACCTGGCCGGCCTGCGCGGTGCGCTCCTCATCGCCGGCCCGGCCGCGGTCGGAGACCTCGCCCGCGTTCCGTTCGAGGCCAGCGTCAGCACCAGCCACCTCGCCGTGATCGCCCACACCGCCGCCTTCCGCGACGGCGGCGAGTGGCTCGACGCCCTGTTGACCGGCCTGGACGACAATCGCCGGCTCCTTGCCGCGCTGCTCGCCGAGCACCTGCCGGCCATCCGTTGCCAGCCCGGTCAGGCCACCTATCTCGCCTGGCTCGACTGCCGTGCCCTGGGCCTCGGTGACGACCCCGCCACCGTGTTCCTCGACCGTGGCCGGGTGGCGCTCAACTCCGGTTCGGCCTTCGGCACCGGCGGCGGCGGCCATGTCCGGCTGAATCTGGCCACCGCACCGGAGTTGATCAGCGAGGCGGTACGCCGGATGGCCACCGCCGTCGCCTGAGAAGCCACTTCGGAGGGCCGCCGAGTCGCTGTCCTGTTCGTCGACAGGGTGGCCGCGCGTCCGGCTCAGGCCAGCCGGCCGTCGTGGGCGAGCAGGGCGATCTGGGTGCGGTTGTCGAGGTCCAGCTTGGTCAGGATGTGCGAGACGTGGGCCTTCACGGTGGTCACGCTCATCAGCAGCTCGGTGGCGATCTCGGCGTTGGAGCGTCCCTGCGCGATGGCCAGCACGACGTCGCGTTCACGGGGCGTGAGCAGGGCCAGCCGGGCACGCGCGTGCTCGTAGGACTCGGCGCCGGAGGCCACCCGCTGCATGAGGCGGCGCGTGACGCCCGGCGACAGCATCGGGTTGCCGGCGGCGACGGCGCGGACGGCCTGGCTGATCCGCTCCGGCGGGGTGTCCTTGAGCAGGAACCCGCTGGCGCCGGCCCGCAGGGCCCGCACCACGTGCTCGTCGGTGTCGAACGTGGTGAGCACGATGATCTCCGGTGGCCGGGGGCGGCGGCGCAGGCGCTCGGTGGCGGTGATGCCGTTGACGCCGGGCATCCGGATGTCCATCAGCACCACGTCGGGCATGTGCCGGTCCACCGCGGTGATCGCCGCACCGCCGTCGGCGGCCTCGCCCACGACGACGATCCCGTCGGCGCCGTCGAGCATCATCGTCAGCATTCCCCGTACCAGAGGGTCGTCGTCGACGATGACGACCCGGACCGGGCCCGTCACCTCGGCCACGGCAGCCACGCGGTGAGGTGGAACCGACCCGAGGCGTCGATGTGGTGGGCGACGCGGCCGCCGGTGAGGGTGGCCCGTTCGGCGAGACCGATCAGGCCCGCGCCGTCGTGCCCGGCGGCACCGCCGTCGGGCGTGGTCGGGTTGCTCACCGCGATGCTCAGGCCGGAGCCGGGAGCCCCGCCGACGGCGAGTCGGACCGGCTGCCCGGCGGCGTGCTTGCGGGCGTTGGTCAATGCCTCCTGCGCGATCCGGTAGGCGGTGCGGCCGACCGCCGGCGGGACCTCGGCCGGCGGGCCGAGCGGGTCGTCGACCTCGATGTGCTGCCCGGCCGCCCGGGCCTCCTCGACCAGGCGCGGCAGGTCGGCGAGGGTCTGCCCGGGTGGCGCGTCCGCCGGAGCCTCGGCGTCGTCGCTGCGCAGCAGCGTGATGACCTCGCGCAGCTCGTCGAGGGCGTGGTGCGCGCTGGCCCGGATCACCCCGGCGGCGGCGCTGAGCCGCTCGGGTGGCGCGTCCGGCCGGTACTCCATCGCGCCGGCGGCCGCCGCCAACAGCGACAGCCGGTGGGCCAGCACGTCGTGCATCTCCCGCGCGATCCGGCTGCGCTCGGCCGCCCGGGCCTCGACGACCCGGCGTTCCTGCTCCTGCTCCGCCCGCCAGGCCCGGTCCCGCAGCGCCGCCAGCAGGGCGTGCCGGGCCTGCGCCCAGGTGCCCCAGCCCAGCAGGGCTGCGTACGCGGCCGTCATCAGCACCAGCCGCCACCCGTACGGCAGGCTGGGCATCGGCCGCCACACCGCCTGCACCGCCTCGCCCGCCACGCCGACCGCCGCCACCACCGCGGCCTGCCGGAACGGCCGGTTGCGGGCGGTGAACAGCACCGCGAAGCTCGCCACCGGAGTGGCCACCGGCGAGAGCGCCACCAGCAGGCCCGCCAGCACGCCCGCGACCTCCGGGCGGCGGACGACCACCGGAACGAGGGCCAGGGCGGCCACCGCCAGCGCGACATCGGCGCGGACCAGGGCGGTCGACCCGGAGCGGGTGGCGGACCACAGCACGGTCGCGATGAGCACGCCCATCGCCACGGTCGTCACGCCCACCGGGGCGGAACGCCACGTCCGCGGCGGGTTTACGTCGCACGTCGCCGCATCCACCAGCGCAGGCTACTGGGCTCGCGGAGGGCCGGACCACCTCCTTTGGTAGTAGGCGGCGCCGCCGACGGATGTACGCGCCGCGGCGTCCGGACCGACGTGTCCGACCCGGGCCGGTCCACAGACTCAGGGCATGACGAACAACCTTCTCCTGCACCGAGCCGCGGTGGCGGCCGGCGCGATCCTGGTGGCGACGGCGGAGTTCGCGATCCTGCACTCGGCGGCCGGCGTCGACCTGGCGGCGGGCACCGGAAACGCGACCCGGCAGATCACGGTGGCCGCGGTCGTGGTGGCCGCCGCGGTCGCGGCACTGGCCGGCTGGGCGCTGCTCGCGCTGCTGGAACGCCTCACCAACCGGGCGCGCGTCTGGTGGACCTCGATCGCGGTCGCAGCCCTGCTGCTGTCACTGCTGGCCGGGCCGCCGAGCGGCGTCGGCGGGGAAGCGAAGGCGGCGCTTGCGCTGCTGCACCTGAGCGTCGGCGTCGTCCTCATCCTCGGCCTGTCCCGGCCGCGCCCGGAAGGGCTGAACCGATGACCGCGCTGACCGTACGCAAGCAGGACGGCGCCTTCGTCCTCGACTCCGGTGCCGGGCCGCGCGCCTCGCTGCGTACCGGCTGGACCTGGCGGTGCGGCGAGATCCGGACCGACGCGGGCCTCTGGACGGTCGAGCCGACCGACCGCCGGCGCATCGGGGTCACCGCCAAGGCCGAGCACGGCGCCGCGGTGCGGCTCGACCCGGGCCGGTCGCACGTGCCGGGGTCGGGTGGGGCGGCGCGCTGGGCGTCCGGTCGCTGCGGCGGTGAGCTGGTACGCGACGGGCACCGGCTCGCGGTGCGCCTTTCCGGCCGGCCGGGTGGGCCGATTCGCGTCGACGTCACCGGTGAGTGGGCCGAGGTGGAGCTGGTGGCGCTCACCGCCTGTTTCGCGCTGATGAGCCGACGGCGGCAGCGCACCCTGATCATGATGGCGGTCATCGGCGCCGCCGGTCGCGGCCCGATGGGTTGACCCGAGCTACCGGCGACGCCGGGCGTCGGCCTCGGCGTCGAGCAGGTCGTTCAGCGCCAGTGCCGAGTTGATCAGGGAGAGGTGACTGAACGCCTGCGGGTAGTTGCCGATCTGCTCACCGGTCGCGGCGATCTCCTCGGCGTACAGGCCGAGGTGGTTGCTGAAGGTGAACATCTTCTCGAAGGTGAGCCGGGCGTCGTCCAGGCGACCGGAGCGGGCCAGCGCCTCGACGTACCAGAACGTGCACATGTTGAAGGTGCCCTCGTGCCCGGGAAGGCCGTCGGGGGAGTGGACCGGGTCGTACCGGTGGACCAGGCTGTCGGAGACCAACTCGCGCTCGATCGCATTCAGGGTGGACTGCCAGAGGGGGTCGCTCGGCGTCATGAAGCCGACCGCCGGCATGGCGAGTAACGCCGCGTCCAGCACGTTCTCGTCGTACGCCTGCACGAAGCTGCCGCGTCCGCGGTGGTATCCGCGGGCCATGACCTGGTTGTAGATCTGGTTGCGCTGCTCCGCCCACCGGGTGGTGTCGCCGGGGCGCCCGGTGCGGGTGGCGAGGCGGATGGCCCGGTCCAGCGCGACCCAGGACATCACCCGGCCGAAGGTGTAGTTGCGGGGGTGGTGGCGGCTCTCCCAGATGCCGGCGTCGGCCTGGTCCCAGTGCTGGCAGAGCCAGTCGACGAGCCGTATGGTGCTCTTCCACACCTGGTGCGAGACACGGATGCCCTGCTCGTCGGCGAGGTGCATGGCGTAGAGGGCCTCGCCGTGGATGTCGAGTTGGATCTGGTCGGCGGCGCCGTTGCCGATCCGCACCGGTCGGGAGCCGCGGTAGCCCTCCAGGTGGTCGAGAATCTCCTCGTGCAGGTCGGAGGAGCCATCCACCCGATACATGATCTTCAGCGGGTCCTGGTGGTCACCGGCCTCGCGAATCCGCTCGTCCAGCCAGTTCATGTACTGGCTGACCTCCTCGGTGAAGCCGAGGCCGAGTAGCGCGTGCACCGAGAACGACGTGTCGCGTACCCAGGTGTAGCGGTAGTCCCAGTTGCGCGTGCCGCCGACCAGTTCGGGCAGCGCGGCGGTGGGCGCGGCGATCATCGCGCCGGTCGGCGCGTACGTCATGAGCTTCAGCGTGATGGCCGAGCGCTCGACCATTTCCCGCCACCGCCCGGTGTAGCGGGAGCGCTCGACCCAGCGCCGCCAGTAGTCCCGGGTCCACTCCAACATCCCCTGGACCTCCACCGGTGGGATGATCCGTGGCTCCGTGCCGGCCGTGTCCAGGACCACCCCGCCGGTGTCACCCTCGTTCAGGGTGCCGTACGCGACCAGGTCGCCGTTTTCCAGGCTGATGTCGCCTCCCTGCGAGATCAGCTGCCGTACGGGGTCGACCGGGTTGAAGGTGAGCGCCGCTGACTGGCTGCGGAAGACGTACCCGTGGCGGTGGCGCTCCAGTTGGTGCGTCTCCCGGGCGTAGTCGAACCGGGGTCGGCACTCCACCCGGAACCGCATGCTGCCCCGGACCATGTTGACCATGCGGACCAGGCGGTGCGTGTCAGTTGCCCGATCGCCGGTGACTGGCATGAAGTCCATCACCTCGGCGACGCCGTCCGCGCTGATGAATCGGGTGATCAGGATCGGAGTGCCAGGCAGGTAGAGCTGCTTGGTGACGTACCGGACGTCGTGCGGGGCGATGCGGAAGTAGCCACCCCGCTCGCGGTCCAGCAGCGCGGCGAAGATGCTCGGCGAGTCGAAGCGCGGTGCGCAGAACCAGTCGATCGTTCCGTCGCACGTCACCAGCGCGGCGGTCTGCAGGTCGCCGATGAGCCCGTGATCTTCGATCGCCGGATAGCTCTCCACGTCGCCTCCCGGTCTCGACAGCCTCCTCCGCAGTAACCTAAGGTACGAATTGTCGAGTTCGTCTCGTATTCGTGGTCAGCCACCCTCTCGCGCGCCCTGACGCGCGCGGGCTCCTTGGTAAGGTCCTCGGCGTGCTGCGGCGGTGGACTCTGACGATCGTGATGGCGGCGTGCGGCGTGCTGGTCCTGGTGGCGCAACTGGCCGCCGGTATGTCCGCCGTCGGCGGCGTCGAGTTCCTGATCTTCTTGGCGCTGGCGCTGCTGCTGTCGCCGTGGGCCTTCCCCCGCTCGGTGGACGCCGCCGAAGCGCAGCGGGCCAGCGCGGCGGACGGCCGGCCGATCGTGTACTGGCGCCCCGGCTGTCGCTACTGCCTCCAGCTCCGGTTCTCCCTTGGCCGGCTCGCCCGGCGGGCGCACTGGGTGGACATCTGGCGCGATCCGGCGGGTGCTGCCGCCGTCCGGGCGGTGGCCGGCGGCAACGAGACCGTGCCCACCGTCGTGCTCGGCGGCCAGGCTGTCGTGAACCCCGACCGGGCCTGGTTCCGCGAGCAGCTCCGCTCGTCCTGAGCACGCACGTCACCCGCCGAGGGTCGATGGACCTGACTTTTTCTGAGTCGCGAATTCGCGATGCTCTCAATCCAGCCACATAGATCTAGCTGTTCGTCGATGGCTGGACTAACGTGCGGCCTGAGCAGATCAAGGAGGCGTGCCATGACTCAACCTCCCGACCCACCCCACACAGTCACCAAGGTCGAACAGTTCGGCTACCGGCAGGAGCTGAGTCGGACCCTCAGCTTCACCGACCTGCTGATCTACGGACTGATCTTCATGGTGCCGATCGCACCCTTCGGCATCTTCGGCAGCGTGTACGCCGGCTCCGGCGGCATGGTCGCGCTGGCCTACATCATCGGCATGGTGGCGATGATGTTCACCGCCATGTCGTACGCGCAGATGGTCCGCGCGTTCCCCATGGCCGGCTCCGTCTACAGCTACGCCGGTCGCGGCATCGCACCGCCCGTCGGCTTCCTCGCCGGCTGGGTGATCCTGCTCGACTACGTCCTCGTGCCGGGTCTGCTCTACCTGGTGGCCAGCGTGGCCATGCACTCCCTCGTGCCCGGCGTGCCGGTGTGGGCGTGGCTGGTGGCCTTCGTCGTGCTCAACACCGTCGTCAACTATTTCGGCATCCGGATGACCGCCCGGGTCAACCGGGTGATGCTCGCCGCCGAGCTGGTCATCCTCGTGATCTTCCTGGTCGTCGGCGTGGTCGCGCTGGCGCAGGGCAAGGGTGCGGGCTTCTCGCTCCGGCCGCTGTTCGACGCGGACACCTTCTCCTGGCCGCTGGTCTTCGGCGCGGTGTCGATCGCCGTCCTCTCGTTCCTCGGCTTCGACGGGATCTCCATGCTGGCCGAGGAGAGCCGCGAGGAGGCCCGGCAGATCGGCCGGGCGATGGTCGCGGCGCTGCTGCTGGCCGGTGCCCTGTTCGTCGTGCAGACGTGGGTCGCGGCCCTGCTGGTGCCGGACGCGCCCGGCCTGCTCGACAACGGCGACCCCGAGGGAACGGCGTTCTACGACGCGGCCCGGGCGGCCGGCGGGGGCTGGCTGGCCGGGCTGACCGCCTTGGCCACCGCGATCGCCTGGGGCTTCGCCAACTCCCTGGTCGCGCAGGCCGCGACCTCCCGCCTGCTGTACGCGATGGCCCGCGACCGGCAGATGCCGCGCTTCCTCGCCCGGATCAACCCGAAACACAAGGTGCCGGCCAACGCGACCATGCTGGTCGCCGCCATCTCCCTGGCGCTCGGCCTCTACATGGCCAGCCGGGACGACGGCATTTCGCTGCTGTCCACACTGGTCAACTTCGGCGCGATGACCGCCTTCCTGGCGCTGCACGTCTCCGTCGTGACCCACTACGTGGTGCGCAACGGCAGCCGGGACTGGTTGCGGCATCTGGTGGTGCCGGTGATCGGGTTCCTGATCCTGCTCTACGTCGTCATCAACGCCAAGGTCGCCGCCCAGGTGCTCGGCTTCGTCTGGTTGGGTGTCGGGCTTCTGGTCCTGCTGGCCTTCTACCTGACGGGCCGGCGTCCCGAACTCGCCGCGCTCGTCGAAGTCACCCACGACAGCACCGACGAGCCGGTGAAGGAGCCGCAGTGAACACGGACGTGGTGAAGTACCGGCCGGAGCCGGACGAACTCTCCTACACCTTCGGCGGGCGCGAGGCGGTGCGCCGGGTGCGCCCGGGCACGATCCTCGAGCTCTACACCGAGGACTGCTTCGGCGGCCGGGTCCGCAGCACCGACGACCTGCCGTCGCAGGTCTGCCAGTTCCCGTACCTCAACCCGGTGACCGGGCCGATCCACGTCGAGGGGGCCGAGCCCGGGGACACCCTCGCCGTGCACTTCATCTCCATCGAGCCGGCCCGGGACTGGGCCGTGTCCACCACCTTTCCGCACTTCGGCGCGCTCACCGGCACCCACACCACGGCGACCCTGCAACCTCCGCTCGACGAGGTGGTCTGGCGGTACGACATCGACGTCGCCGCGGGCACGGCGACGTACCAGGCACGCCGGGGCGACTACACCGTGGCACTGCCGCTGGATCCGATGCACGGCACCGCGGGGGTGGCGCCGGGTGCCTTCGAGGCGCGGATGACGATCACCCCGGACGCGCACGGCGGCAACATGGACACCCCGGAGCTGCGGGCCGGCGTCACCGCGTACTTCGGTGTGAACGTGTCGGGAGCGCTCTTCGCCCTCGGTGACGGGCACTGCCGGCAGGGTCACGGCGAGGTGTGCGGCACCGGCATCGAGGCGGCCATGAACACCACGGTCGTGGTGGACGTCGTCAAGGGGGTCGGCACCCCGTGGCCGCGGCTGGAGTCGGACGACGCGCTGATGTCCACCGGCTCGGCCCGTCCGCTGGAGGACGCCTACCGGATCAGCCAGCACGACCTGGTCACCTGGACCGCCGAGCTGGTCGGGCTGGACCAGCTCGACGCGTACCAACTGGTCAGCCAGGCCGGTGAGGCCCCGGTCGGCAACGTGTGCGACTCGAACTACACGATGGTGGCGAAGGTGGACAAGCGCTATCTGGGCGGGGTCGGCGCGTACGAGGGGGTGCACGCCCGGCTGCGTGAGACGGCCCGCCACTATCAGACCCACTGCTGACCGCACTGTCTATTCTGTTGAAGGGCGCGCCATGAGATTCGGACGACGAGGGCTGCCACGAACAGTGGCCACAGTGCTGCTCGTTCTCGGAGGGGTCGGCGTGCCCGTCGGTTCCGCCTCGGCGGCACAGGCGGGTGCCGACCTCACCGTCGACCTGGCCGGAGCGACGATTCCGCTGGGCGTCACGAGCAAGATGCTCTACCTGAAGATCGGCAACCAGGGACAGGAGACGCCGACCGAGGTCACCGTCCGGATCGACGCGTCCGAGCTGGACGGTTACAGACAGAGGGTCACACTCTGGCCCACCGGCGGTGTAGGCGAGTGTGACGGCGATACCACGGGGTGGTACTGCAGTCTGCTGCCGGACCAGCTTCCCGGGCCCGGCGAGACGGTGGAGCTTCCCGTCACCGCCACCGTCCAGACCAAGGAGCCCCTTGAGGGCAGGATCAAGGTAACGGTCGATGTGAGACCGGATGACACGAATCCGGCCGACAACACCAAGTGGTTCCCCATCGAGGTCGTGGACCATCCCGAGGCCGACCTTTCCGTGGTCGCGCCGGACGTGACGCAGTCGGTGCGGATCGGTGCCGGCGGCAGCATCGAGCCCACCGGGACGTTGAATCCGGGCGAGACGGGTGCGGTCCGTTACACCATCGCCAACCAGGGACTGAAGCCGGTCAGTGGCGTCAAGGTCGAGCTACGTCTGCCTGAGGGCGTGACCTTCACCAAGCCTCTGGATGAGTGCGTTCTTGGTGACGCTCGACGGTCGGCGGTCTGCACCTACGACGAGCTCACACTCATTCCTGCCGACCAGGACACCGACCCGAACGACAAGCGGCACTCCGCCGTCGAGCTGTACAACCTGGTGACGGTCTCGGCCTCCGTGACAGCGCCCGCCACATTGAGAGACGGGAAAGTGCACGTCGAGGGCTTGGGCGATCAGCGGTCAGACGGCTCGGACGCGGCGCGGACCGAACTTCCCGCGAACGCCGTCGCCGTACGCGCCGCCGACGTGGACGACAGCGACAACCAGGACGGATTCGCCGTCGTCCTGGCCGCGAACAGCAGCGGTGGAGGCGATGGCGGCGACGGTGGCGATGACGGCGGTAGTGATGGCGGCGGTGGTGGTTTGCCGATCACCGGGCCGCAGACCGGGCTGACCTTCGGAATCGGCCTCGTCATGCTGGCGGGTGGGGCCGTGCTGTTGCTGCTCACCCGGCGGGTCAGGAGGCGGACAGCCGACTGACCGGCCCCGGGCGCGTTCGAGACGGCGTTCATGCGTCTGCCTCGCGTGCGGTCGGTTTGCGGGCGAGGATGCGCTCGATGGTGCCGGCCTTGAGCCGTACGGTCTCGGCGATCTCGAATCCGGCGACTTCCACCAGGGGCAGTTGACGGCGGGTGAAGTGCTCCCCGCCCGCCCGGATCGTCATGCGTTCGAGCAGCCACTGAGCTGCCCGGAGAGGCTGCCAGCTGCTGGCGATGTGGTCCACCAGCAGCAGTGTGCCGCCTGGTACCAGGACCCGGTACATCTCGGCGATCGCGGTACCGGGGTCGGGGATGCTGCACAGCGACAGCGCACACACCACCGTGTCGAACGACGCTCCGTCGAAGGGCAGATGCTCGGCGTCGCCTTCACGTAGCTCGACCGGACTGTCCAGAGCGGCGGCGCGCCGTCGGGCGATGGCCAGCATCGCCGGGCTCAGGTCGATGCCGGTGAGGGACGTGTCGGACGGGTAATGGGGCATGTTGCGGCCGGTGCCGATCGCGACCTCGAGGACCCGGCCGTGCGCACGTCGGCCAAGCCACTCGCGTCCACCGGCGAACCAGATCTTCTCGAAGAGAGCGATCTGCTTGTCATAGCCGGGTGCCATCGTGTTCCACACCCGCTTCTGCCGAGCGGTCGGGGTTTCGCCCGTCTGGGGTCCTGCCGAACTGGTCATGGCATTCCTTCCACGCGTGCGGGATGGGGGCCGACTGGGCGGCCCGTCGGCCAGCTGCACCACCGCTTTCTCGGCGAACACCCGAACGTCCGCATCAAGCGCCTCGTCTGATGCCAGCAGTACAGCAGCGAACGTACAGCAGCCGTGCCAAGCGAAGCCGAGCCGAGCCGAGAAGGGCATCAGCGGCCGTCTGCCTCGTATCAAGCCCGAACCAGCCGCCTCGCCGAGGGTTCACACCGAAGAGGCACTGGTTCGATCCCAGTGTCGCCCACATGGAGCGTTGCGAGTGTTGGGACACTGCGCCGGTGACCGGATCCGTACTGCCTCTACCGCTTCGACCTCGTGCCCTGAGGCCCGGAGATGTCGTCGTTGTCGCATCGCTGTCCGGGCCGCTCCATGCCGCTTACGAGCCCGACCTCGAGCAGGCGGTAGTCGTGCTCGAGCGGATGGGATTCCGCGTGCGTCGGGCACCGCTACTCGTAGCAGGGCGGCACCATTGGTGGAGCGCGGCCACGCCGGCGGAGATCGCCAGGGAATTCAACGCTCTTCTGCGTGATCCCGAGGTACGCGCCATCATCGCGCACGACGGCGGCCAGACGGCGCTCGGCTATCTCGACCTGATCGACGTTGAGGCGATCACTGCCGACCCCAAGCCGATCCTCGGCTACAGCGACATCTCACTGCTGCATCTGGTGCTCTACGCACGCACGGGTCTGGTCGGGTTCCACGCCGACTTGGCCACGCCTGGACTCGGCGGGGCGTGGCAGGCCGCGCCCGTAGCGCGTCGGGCGGAACTTGAAAAGCTCTACTCGGCGTTGCTGACCGGTACGGAGGCGATCGGTGCGCTGCCTGCCACCCCGTCATGGGAGTGCTGGCGTGCCGGTCGTGCCGAAGGCCGGCTGATCGGCGGGGTGCTCAATCGCATCGTGCTGGCGCAGGCGACGCCTTACGCGCTGCCGCTCGAGTGGTTCGACGGTGCGGTGCTGTTCTGGGAGGAGATGGGCGGCCAAGCGTCGTACGTGTGGAGCTATCTGCAGGTGCTGCGGCACTGCGGCATCCTCGATCGGATCTCCGGCATGGTCGTGGGCGTCCCGTACGCGATCGACGGGCTCGGGGCGCCGGACGCGTCCCCCACCCTGCCCGAGATAGTCCTCGACGTCCTCGGCGATCGTGACATCCCGGTCCTGGGCAATGTCGAGTTCGGACACGCCGGCCCGAATCTGCCGATGCCGGTCGGCATCCGCGTCGGCCTCGATGCGCAGCAGCGGACGCTGTCGCTGCTCGAACCGGCGGTACGACCGCACACGACAACGGGACCGGTCGGCTGAGCAGCGCGAACCCTGCCCACTTCAGCGCGCCGTACGCGGGCGTTGCCAGGTCAGGCCGTTGGTGCATCGGTGGACCTGACCGTGGAGGTCAGTCGTTGTGGCGGCGGCCGGTGGAGTGGAGTGACCGGTGATCCCTCTCTTGATCCGGCTCGTGGTCCGCCACCGGCTTGCCCAGCCGGGTCACCCAGTCGACGAACTCCGCGTCCTGACTCGGCAGCGGCTCGCCGTCCGCCGGTGTGCCCGCGCCGTCCCCGTCGGCCCGGGACCTGTTGCGCCGGAACAGGCCCAGCCGGCCGCTGGCCCGCCCGCTGTCCCGTCCCGACTCGACGACGGGTGCCGGGGCAGCCGGCGCGGGGACCGCGGCGACCGGATCGGTCCCGGTGGGGCTGGCCGACGCGGGGTCGGTCGTGGGCCGGGGCCCAGCGCGCTGGGCGGTCGCGAGGGCGTCCCAGTTCGCGGCCCGGTTCAGGTTGGGCAGGGGCGGCCGGTGCCGAGGGTGGAGCGCCGGTTCGAGCCTCTCCGGCGTGCCGGCCGAGTGGGTCGCCTCGGCGCCCGGCGCGGGCTCGGCCGAGGGCGGCACCCGCCGCGCCGGAACGACCTGCCGGGTCGCCTGAACCGGCGTCCGGTCGGTCTTCGGCGGCTGGTACATCCGGCTGGTCCCCGGGGCGACGCGTGCCCCGTCGGCCTCCGCCTCCGCCGTCCCGGAGCCGTCCCCGCCGGGTCCCGCGGGAAGGTGGGTCGCCGTCGCGGGGGCCGGTTCCGATGTCGGCGGGGTGTCGGCGGGCGCGGCTGGCGCGGCGGTGACAGCCGGTGCGGGGGTCCGCGTCGCGGCGTCGGCCGGTACGGCGTTGGCGTCCCGATCGCCAGCCGGCGCACCGAGACCGAGCGGTTCGGCCGCGGTCGGGAGCTTCGCCGCGATCGCGCCGGCGAGCGGCCTCGTGCCGACCAGGTCGACGGGCTCCGGCTCGTCGGTCGCACCACCGGCGGCCGGCGTGATGGCCTGCGGCGCGGCGGGGCCGGCGGACAGCGGACGAAGGACGTCGGTCGGCTCGACGACCCGCGCTTCGGCGGTGCGCGGCAGGAGCGGCCAGCGGAACGACGCGGCGGCGGCCGAACCGAGCACACCGGCGGCGACGGCGAGCAGCGCGCCGTAGTACGGCGTGATCTGGTACCGGTCGACCGCGTCGCCGGGACCGGCGGTCAGGTAGGCGAACGCGACCAGCACCGTGCCGGCCATGCCGGTCGCGAGGTTGACCAGCGGCGGATGCCCGCGCCAGCGGGCCAGCCCGCCGGTCACCGCGCCGATGAGCAGGGCCACCGCCGGCAGAACCAGGATCGCCAGCCGGCTCGCCGCGTCGGCGTTGAGCCCGGCCGACTCCAGCACACCGAGCCGTACGGCGGGCAACGGTCCGGCGGTTGCGAGCGACGGGACGACCGAGACGAACGCCAGCAGCCAGACCACGCCGCCCACCGCCGTCATGCTCCAGCCCAGCGGCGGCTTCACCAGTACGGCGATCGCGGCACCCGCGCCGACCAGCGCGCCGAGGGTCGCGCAGATGCCGACGGCCCAGATCTGGTCCACAGAGAAGCGCTCGGCGGCCTGGGCCGGCCGGACGCAGAGCGGGGCCACGACGGTGGCACCCAGCGCGGCGGCGGCGGCGATGGCCGCCAGTCTGCCCGTGCTCCCCAGCAGCCCGTGCCGGCGGGCCAGGCGTGCGGTGACGACGGTGCCGGCTACGGCGGCGTGTGCCGCGAACCAGCCCACCCAGACGAGCTGGGCGGGCCACTGGTTGACGGTGGCGCCGGCGGAGGCGCTGGTGAGCTGGACGATGCCGAAGCTGAATGCGACTCCGAGCTGGCCGGCAGCGGCGAGCACGCCCATCCCGAGCGCTGTGAGCAAAAGGTTATGCCAGGTACGAGAAACCATGTCCGGCACGTTACGCATCTATCGCACCCGTTTACCCCGAAATGCCGGATTCCATGTCGGACCGCCGTGCTGAGTTGGCTGAGCGTCGCGATTAGCGCCGCCGAGGGAGTGATCGATACTTTGATGCTCGGGTTGCGGTCGACAGGATGGACGCGTGTCGGTGTTGCAGGTGAAGGTGCGTGCGGTGGTGTCCGGCGCGGATCGGGACGGCATGCCGGACGTGCTGGTCGAGCTCGCGAGCGAGCGTACGACGGTGGGTGAGCTGATCCGCAGGGCGGTTGAGGAGCAGATCCGGTCGTTGGGCGTCGACGTCCCGCGTTGCCGCACCGTGCTCAGGCGCCAGTATCTTTCCGCAGCGGAGATCCGGGCACAGGCATCCACCGGCATGGTCCGGACGCCGTCGCCGCGGCTCGATCCGCCGGACGTCACGGAGGAGGTAGCTCGGGCGTATCGAGCGTTCGAGCGAGACGTGTTCGTGTTGTTCGTGGGAGGACGCCAGGTCCACCGGCTCGCCGAGGAGATCGTGCTCCGTCCCGGCGAGCCCGTCGTGTTCCTGCGGCTGACCGCTCTGGTCGGTGGGTGACCATGGTGGATGTGCCGGAGATGTTTGCCGACGAGGTCCGTCACCAGCGAGACGCCCTGTGGCGGATGGTCGACGAGGCCTCGGCCTTGGCGAAAGCCGGTGACCTGCCAGGTCTGCGGGCCTACGCCGACTTGATCCGGCGTGCGCTGGAGGCCGGCAACAGCATTGACCGCACCGGTGGGCATCTGGACTCGAACGTCGGTGACGTCTACGCGGCGTTGAATGACATCTACGATGCGGCGCTTCCCGTGCAGAGGCCCGATGATCCGACAGACGTCCTGGATGCCCCATGGCCGACCGCCAGCCGGACGGCCCTGTTCGCCTCCATTGTGGACCACGAGGGTTGGCGCGAACCGCCACTCGAGCCCCTGGCCGACCGGGCCATCGACGCCGGCGATGTGCACCTGCTGCGGCTGCTGATCCGCACTCCGCTGGGCCGCGCACGTCGGGAAACTGTGGTGCGGGTCCTGGACGCCCTGCACGGGGTGGGGGCGCTCGATGTCGAGATCATCGAGCGGGCGTTCACCGACGACATGTACCTGGGAAATGCCATCGTCGGACGCTCCCCGACGGACAGCGCCGCGCGGTTGACGCCCGCTGCCTGTGCGCCCGCCGTGCGCGACTACTTCGACGAGCTGGCTTGGCGCCTGACCTCGCCGTCCGAGCCCGAGTGGGCCGCGCTGCCCGAGGTGCTGGTGCCACGAGGCCTGCGGTTCGTGCTTCGGGCCGTGGAGCGACGAACGGATCGCCGGATGGCCGTGCGCCTCGGCGCCGCCGAGCTGACCGGTGACGAGCGGACTGCTCTGGTGGAACACCTGCGGGACCGCCCAGCCGAGCAGCAGCGATACGCCTTCGACCTGCGACTGCCGGCGGGAGACGCCGAGGTGCTGCTGCCACTGCTCGGGCTGCCCGGGGCGGCGCCGTTGCTGCGGTTGGTGCGGGCGACCTCCACAACGGAAGCCGTACGGCAGGACCGGAGCGCGATCCTCGCCGCCGTGCGGCAGGCCGGCGTCGACGGTGCGCGCTCGCTGCTGCAGCTCTGCCCGAGCGAGATCGTCTCCGCCGCTCTGGGCTGGAACCGCCCAGCCGTCTCCAAGCGAGTCAAGCACAACGCCCTGGCGGCCATCGCCGCTTTCGGCCTGCTGCCGCTGGC
Source organism: Micromonospora sp. NPDC005206 (assembly GCF_040608175.1). Taxonomy (NCBI): domain Bacteria; kingdom Bacillati; phylum Actinomycetota; class Actinomycetes; order Micromonosporales; family Micromonosporaceae; genus Micromonospora; species Micromonospora sp. NPDC005206. The sequence continues at coordinate 198,584 of NZ_JBEXHU010000012.1, read as the reverse complement.
CGACGACGAGACGGTGCTCGACCGCTATCTGGCGCTGCGAGAGGTGGCAAAGCGGGGTCTGAAGCTGGGCCCGAACCGCAGGCACAGCCACGCCGCCGCGGTCGCGGTGGCCCTTGATCATCTCGCCCAGGTGGCAGCTTTCCCGGACGCCAGTCGCCTTGAGTGGGACTGTGAGGCGCGCATCGCCGCCGAGGCGCCCGGCGACTGGCACGTCGGCGACTACACGGTCGCGCTGCGGCTGTCCGGCGCCGAGCCGCTCATCACGGTCAGCAAGGCAGGCAAGCAGCTGAAGTCGGTGCCGGCCGCCGTACGCACCGACCCGCGGTACACCGAAGTCCGCGAACACCAGGAACGGGTACGGGACCAGGCTCGCCGCATGCGTACCGGGTTGATCGAGCGGCTCGTCGCCACTGGTGGCACGGTCGCCGCCGACGAGCTCGCCCGCCTGCGCAGCCTGCCGGCCGGCGCGGTGCTGCTCCCTGCACTGATCTGGGAGGACCAGGCGGGCATGATCGGCCTGCTCGACCAGGTCGACCTCGACGGTCCGGTCACGGTGGTGCATCCGTTGCGGTTGTACGAGCGGGGCCTGCTCGCCCACTGGCAGGCGAAGGTCGTCCGGCACCGGATCCGGCAGCCCGTGAAGCAGGCGTTCCGGGAGTTGTACCTGTTGACTCCGGCTGAACGCGACGCTGTCGACGTGTCGAGGCGGTTTGCCGGACACACGGTCGACGGCAAGGTTTCGGGCCAGCTGCTGTCCGGGCGCGGCTGGTCGACCCATGACCAATATGACGAGCACCAGGCAACCAAGCTGATTACCACCGACATCACCGCCGCGCTGGTCTGCGACCTGCGTGGCTACTTCGGCGGGGGAGAGGTGGTCGTCGGCGAGTTGCGTTTCCTGACCGCCGGCTCGGTAGTTCCCCTGGCCGACGTGCCGCCGGTGGCGTTCTCCGAAGTCATGCGGGATCTGGACCTCGTCGTGTCGGTGGCCGGGATCGACCCGGCGGGGTACGCCTCGCCGCCACAGGCGGCGAGCCGGGTCCAGTTGCTGGCCAGCCTGATCGACGATCTCGGGCTGGAGCGAGTGGCCGTCGACGGCACGTCGGCCGTGGTCCGTGGTTCCCGGGCCACCTATCGCGTGCACCTGAACAGCGGCAGTATCCACGTCGAGCCCGGCGGCTACCTGTGCGTGGTTCCCGCCTCGTTCGGTGGCACCGCCCATCGGAGCCTGTTTCTGCCATTCGCCGACGAGGACCGGATGACCAGCGTCATCCTCAGTAAGGTCCTCCTGCTCAATGAGGACGAGAGGATCACCGACCCGGCGATCCTGGCGCAGCTCGACGCACGGGGCTGACGGGTCGCGCCGTAGCCACGAGCGCGCCGCCCGCCGCGGATCTGCGGCGGGCGGCGCGGTTGGTGCGTGACGTCAGGAAACGTTCACGTCTCTGTAGTAGTAGCGCAGAATCGCCTGGTAGTTGTTGCCCGCGTTCGCGAGATCACGCGAGCCGTACTGCGACAGCCAGTCCCCGTCCACCCAGCCACCGCAAGCGGTCGTGGTGGCGCAGTAGTGCGCCCGCAGAATGTTGCCGCTGCGGGTCAGCCGGGTTGACCAGGTGCGGTCCACCGCGGCGGACGTCAACGCCTGCGCCGACGACGGCCGGTAGACCTGGTCGCCGGTGTCGTCACGGACGTCGTAGCACTGTCCGCCGGAGGTCTTCCGGGTCGAGTGCAGCGCCCAGTACCAGCCGTAACTCTTGACGGCCATGGCACCGGCCTCCAGCGAGGCGGCCGGCCAGCTGGTCACCCACTCGTTCGGGAGGACGTTCTTGACGTACGTCTGGAAGTCGACCCGGTCGACTCGCCCGAGACTGACCCGGTAGACCAGGATGGTGGTCGGCAGCTTGCTGTTGGTGCCGTCGGTGCTACAGCCCGTCGGCCCGCTCACAAGTTCGTGCGAGGCGTTGTTGTTCTTCAGCGTGGCGTTGAGGTTGCCCTTCGCCCCGGCCGCGAAGTCCTGGCTCGCACCGGCGAAGTTGCTGTTGAAGTAGACCCGCACGGTCTTGCCGGTGCGGTTCCACACCGACGCGGCGTTGTTCTTCACGCACAGGCCCTTGCCAGCGCCCGTTCCCTTGAAGTCGTAGCAGGTTGGCTGGGTGGTGCCGTAGTCGTCCAGGGAGTCGGTGAAGTCGGAGACCGAGCCGGCCTGGTTGCTGTTGTAGTAGTAGCAGAACTCGCCGCTGTCGCAGCCCCCGTCGCGATCGGCGGCGGACGCCGCACAGGGCGCCACCGCGACGCCGACGAGCGCCGCCACCACGACGGCCAGAAGGCCCGGAACTCTTCTCAGGATGGTCATCCGCGGCCGTCGATCAGAAGTGGAGTGCATACCCGGTCACCAGCCGCTCGGAACGTAGGCCCAGCCCAGGTAGTCGGACCGATCCCGGAACGTGCTGGTCTGGTAGACGGTCGGTCCGGTGCTGATGGCGCTGTTACCGCCGATGGAGAGCATGACGTGCCCCGCCGACGTGGTGGACGTGAAGAACACCGCGGTTCCGGCCGGCGGCACCGAGCCGGTGTGAATGCGCCCGTTGTCCTTCTGCCACTGGTAGTGCGTACGGGCCGTGGCGAACCGGCCGCTGGTGCCGAAGGCCCGCTCGACGAACAGCTCGCACTCGTTGTTCCAGTCGGAGTGCCCGAGGCGGGCCTTGGCGAACGCGACGGCCTCGGCCGCGCGCGGGTCGGCCGGGTTGGTGCCGCTGGTGCCGCCGATGTTGTGCGAGGCGTTGTTGTTCTTCAGCGTCGCGTTGAGGTTGGCCTTCGCCCCGGCCGCGAACGACTGGCTCGCTCCGCCGTAGTTGCTGTTGAAATAGACCACCACGGTCTTGCTGGTGCGGTTCCACACCGACGCGGCGTTGTTCTTCACGCACAGGCCCTGGCCATTGCCCGCGCCCTTGAACTCGTAGCAGGACGGCTGGGTCGTGCCGTAGTCGTCGATCGACCCGGTGAAGTCCGAGATCGAGCCGGCGTAGCCGCTGTTGTAGTAGTAGCAGAACTCGCCACTGTCGCAGACCCCGTCCCGCGACGCCGCCTGCGCCGGCGAGGCGACGGCCAGGATGGACGTGGTCATGGCGAGCGCGGCGCCCGCGACGGCGAGGCTCTTACGGATGCTCATGGTGCCCTCTCGTGAACAGTGAGTGCTGGTTGATGGATCGGTTCGGGTGCGGGTCACTGCCCGCGCTGGTACTGCTCCCAGGTTTTGATCGGAATCCGGGGACCGTCGTCCGGGCCCTGGTTGGCCAGGCCGTTCAGGCCGAGGTAGTAGTCGCCGGTCTGGTGCTGCGCCTGGCTGGACAGGTCCGTGTCGCTGATCGCCGCGGCGTGGATGTGCCACGGCCAGTCACCCTGACTCGGGTTCCGGACCCAGGCGGCGAAGCCGACCTGGCGTAGAGCCCGGACGACGGCGGTACGCCTGGCCGCGGTCATGCCGGTGACCGCGATGTCCACCACACCGCCGCCGTCGTGCGTACCGGCCGAGGTCGGGTCGCCCCCGGGGTTGTACGAGCCCTGCTCGAGCACCAGGGTGTAACCGAGCAGACGCTGCGCCTCGGCCAACATCGCCTGCGTACGGGCGTCGACGACGTACCCGTCCCGCTGGACCTTCGCGCCCGGGCCGATCGTGTTGCCGACGGTGTACCGGTTCCGCCCGAGCTTCGTCAGCGACGTCGTGCCGGGCAGCCCGTTCGCGGCCAGGCCGGTGTAGCCGAGCGAGCGCTGGTACGCCGCGTACGCCGAGCTGGTCTCGGTGCCGAAGTAGCCGTCGACCCACTGCCCGTTGAGCAGGTTCTGAGCCTGGAGCGCCTGCTCGACGGCAAGCATGGAACTCTTCGCGCCCGGGGTCAGTGTGTGGTCGGCACGGCGGGGGTCGATCTGGGCGGCCAGGACGGTGGCCTCCATGTCCACGACCGGCAGCGCGGCCGTGGACACCGTTCGCTGCGCTGTGGCACCGGGTGTCGCCGCCCACGCATGGGCCGGGACGCCGACGGCCGCACACAGCGCGGCGAGCCCGACGGCTAACCAGGGACGGCGCATGGTCGATCCTCCTCGTAGGTGGTGAGTCGCGTTCGGAACGGACATCACCCTGCGAGAAGCGGCCTGTTGTTCGGTACCCCGCCGTCCTGTCAGATCTATTGGGTCGTCACCGACCTCGATGGATGCGGTGTTGTCAGATCGGGTGGCGCCCAGGTCTGACATGGAGCGCTCGCGCCTGACGCCGGTGGGGCGGCCCGGGACCCGTTGCCGCCAGGCCTGCTCAGATGACGGTCACCATGAAGTACGCCGGCCGGCGACTGGGAAAGTAGGCCTTCCCGTGCTCGTCGACCATCTTCCAGCTGACCCAGCATTTCCCGGGGCGGTTCGGCGCGGTGACCGCAACACTGATCATCACCTGCCCGCCGGGCGGCGTGTCGCCGACCGCCACGCGATCCGGCACCCGGCAACCGTCATCGTCACCGGTGGGGTTCGTCCGCGCCAGGAAGCGGTTGTGCCAGTCGACCGATCCCGTGTTCTTGAGCGCCCACACCTTCACGAAGTGGGCGTTCACCTTCACCTGCGTACCGTCGGGGATGGTGACGTCGGCGACGAACTGGGTCGAGTCCCCGGGAATCAACGCGTCCGAGAATCCTGCCGATGTCGGCGCCACCGCGACGGCGTCGGCGTCGTCCAGGGACGACCGGTCGCGGACGGTGGCGCCCAGAACGGCGACCATCGCCGCCACCGCCACCACTGCGGCGGTGGCGAGCCACGGCATTCGATGCCGTCGCGCGCCCGTGACCTCGTCCTGCGCAACTGCCTGTGGGTGCTCGGCCGCCCGCAGCGCGCGTTGGCCCTGCGGCGCGAGGTCCGAAGATGCGGCGACGCGGGACACCAGGGGCCTACCGGCCGCCGGTGTGGCCACGGCGTCGAACGTCTCGGCGCCCACGGCGCCGGTTGGCACAGTGTCCAGGGTGCCGGGCGTGTCGACCCCGGCCGGGGAGTCGGTGCTGACCGGCGCCAGGTCGCCGTCCGGGGCAGCGTGGTTCGCCCCCCGGCGCTGAGCGTCCTCCCATCCGCGCCGCCACTGAGCCTCGTCCGCCTCGCACGCCCGGACGAACTCGCGCGTGGTCTCCCACGAGGGAAACCTGGTCCCGGCGGCAGCCTCGTGCAGCGTCGTGTGCGAGATCCGGCCCGACCGCCCAGCCATCTTCCGGAATGACGGGTTGCCTGCGGCGGCCCGCAGCGTCCGCAACTGTTCGGCAAATGTCTGGGTGGCCCCGCCGTCTTGACTCGACTCGTCGGCAGCAGGCTGGGTTTCCATCTATCCCCAATGTCAGACGTCGTCGTCAGGCGTGGTCAGAGCGTGTAAGAGGGTACCGAACGGACCTCCACGGCGTTCACCGTGATCGATGACGACACCGGGCGCGACGGTCCCGGTGCATTGAAGGAGGTCACCGATGAAGAGCCTTTCCCGACGTGGCGTGCGCATCCTCGCGGCCGCCGGGCTGGCTGTGCTCGCGGCGCTGGCGGTCTCCGGACCCGCCTACGCCGAGACCAACCCGCACTGCGCGGGCTCGGTGCAGATCGGCGCGACGGCGTACGTCACCGTCGGCGGGCAGACCGCCGCATCGGTCAAGCAGTACAAGGGCTGCGGCAAGAACTACGCATACACGTACGTGTGGCAGCAGTACCGGGCGACCCACGGCTCGTACCAGGTCTGTACCTCGATCGTGACCGGGCGTACGCTGCGCGACCTGCAGTGCTCGAGTGGCCCGGACGTCTGGTCCTCGGGTGCCAACACGCTGGCGGAGTGCACCCGGGCCCTCGGCGGAATCTCCGACGTGGCGCAGAAGGAGACCGGCGAGCGCTGCTGACCGGCGACGCGTTCCTGTCCCGCCACCTCCGCCGGGCCTGACCGGTACCGGCGTCCGGCGCGAGGCTGGGCGCCGGTACCGGCGACATGTGCGGATTCGTGGCGGCGACGGGCTACCTCAGGGGGCGGAAGTAGTGCCGGACCGCGTAGCGGTAGACCTTCTCACCGAGTTTCGCCCCCTCGACGTCAGCGGTGCGGAAGTGGACGCCGCCCCAGACGCGCGCGCCGATGAGTTCGTTGAGCGCTTGCGAGAAGCTGTTGAATTCCCTGGTGGTGCCGGAGTCGACGCTGGATCCGCTGAACGTGATGTCATCTCGGCCGAAGAAGTGCCGGTACAGCGACATCCGCGCACCGGTGCCGCAGGCGTGGCCGGAGGGGTACTCGGGGAAGGGAGGCGTGACGAGCAACGGCTGCCAGCCTGGGTCGGCGGTCGTCCTCGGGTTATCGTCCGTGTCGGCCAGTTGGACCGCCGTGACCGGACGCCAGTAGCTCCAGAAGTCCTTCTGGCTGAAGCACGCCACTCCTGAGTCGGCCACGATGAGGTCGGTCATCGCGAAGAAACGCGCGGTCTGCAGGGGGTCCAGCTGCTGGGTGGTGGCGAGCTGGCGCTTGATCTCCCAGGAGCCGGAACGCCGGTCGTGCCACCAGATCGCGGCCTCCGTCTGATCCCGGGTGCGCACCGTGCTCGTCGCCGAGCCGACTTCCTTCACCTCGTTGAGGTCGCGGGTGTACGCGCTGCTGGTCAATCGTGGCGGCTCGGGTGTGCGGAACATCGACGTACGGGGGATGAGGAACGGCCGCATGTGTCCGGTCCATGCGCCCTGGGACAGGAACAGCGGCGGCGTGGGTCGCCACTGGCCGGGCCTTGTCCCGTTCCTCCATTGCTGGTCCCCGAAGGCGCCGTCGTCCTGCCGTGCGGTGACCATCGTGGCCGCGGCTCGTGCCCCGATCGTGATGCCGCGCTGCTTCGACCGTCCGTCGGGAATCACGGCGAGAGCCGTGTCGTACTGTGCCCGAAGCCGCTCCTGCTGATCGGGGAAGAGGGCGGCGAGTACGTCGTGGGCGGCGGCGGCGACGGCAGCGTCCACCGACTCGGTCCCGATCGACGGCGGTGCGGCAAGGTACGGCTGGTACGGGGTGCCGGCGATCGCGTTCAGCGCGTCGTAGACGGCCCCGCTGACCATCGCGAAGCTGCGCACCTGCTCGTTCGGTTGCTGAGCCGCGACGTCCCAGATCGCCGTCTGAGCATTGATGTCCCATGTGACAACCGGATTGGCGGGGCCGGTGCTGGAGATCGCGGCTGCGGCGCGGGGCACCGGCCCGGTCATCGTGGACGCGACCAGCGAGCCCAGCGCGATGGTTGCGGGAATGACGCGTGACCAGATCGTACGGCGTGTTTGGTTGCGACTCGTCATGATCTCCCCCGTCGGGATCGATGACTATCGAAAATAGCATTGTCGGACCTCGATGGCTGCCCGTCCGGTCACCCCCTGAACATTGCCGAGTCCGGAGTCCGCGAGCCGCGGGCCACTTTGCCTACAACTATTTCGGCGCTCGCCCGGCGGTTCGACGTCAACGTCCCGAGCACCCGGGCCGCTATGCCGCGGCCCGGCTCCGGCTCGGTCCGGAAACGGCGGCCGCCGGCGCTGGCGTTCGGCACGCGCAGATGGCCAGGGCGATCCTGCGGGGCTACGAGTTGGACGAGCCGGATGCGACGCACGCGGTCCGGATGCTGGGCAGCGTCTTCCACGGGTACGTCAGCCTGGAGCTGGCCGGTGGTTTCGAACGCAGCGCCCCCGGTGCTCAGGAACTGGGTCGTGGATTCGCTTGACGCGCTGTTACGCAGCCGCAGCACCCCCTGACCCGACAACGGCCGCACCGCCGCGAGATGTTCGCCGCGCGGCGCGGCGATGAAGCCGAGATTTCGGTCGAGAGGCTTGAGGTAATGACCACTGAACATCCCTGCATCACCCCGGTCACCGCTGACCTCCTGCGCGGCTTCGTCGGCGTGGAGACGACCGCGCGGGGGGCGGGACCCTGCGGTTCAAGGCTACGGGTGATCCGGCCGAGCGCACCGCCGGGCGGCTGACGCTCAACGTCATCCGTGCCGAGCTCGCCGGGATCGTCGAACAGCGCGCGGCCGACGACCCGAACCTGCACTACCTCGACGGACGCGACCTGTACGGCGAGGCGGACTATGCCGAAATCCCGCTACCCGACGAGGTCCACCCCGACCCTGCTGGGCATCGCCGCATCGCTGAGAACTTCGCGCGGCTCGCGTTCGGCGACGGTGGCCCCTTCGCCACCAGGACGGGCTGACCGTTTGTTGGCGTGGCCGTTCTTGTGGTGTTCCTTCGAGTGGCCTACGCGCCCTGTCCCTGGTTCTGCATCAGCCCGCCGTCCATGAAGTACGTCGAGCCGGTGACGTAGTCGGCGTCGTCGCTGGCCAGGAAGACGGCGAGCTTGGCGATCTCCTCCGGCTGCGCGGCCCGCTTCCACGGGATGGACTGCACCTGCTCTTCCAGGAACTTCGGGTCGTCGATCGCCTGCTGGTTGAACGGGGTGAGCACCATGCCGGTCCGATGTTGTTGACGTTCATGTGCATCGGGGCGACCTCCAGGGCGATGCTCTTGGCCAACTCCAGCATGCCGCCCTTGCTGGCGTCGTAGTCGGAGCCGCCGGCCCGGGCCACCTCCTGATGGACGGAGGTGATGTTGATGATCTTCCCGTGTCCGCCCTGGTCGCGGCGGTGCTGGATGAACCGCCGGCAGCAGAAGAACATCCCGTGCAGGTTGGTGCGGATGGCCCGGTCCCAGGTCGCGGTGTCCAGGTCGGCCACCGGGGTGCCGGAGGCGTCCACGCCCGCGTCGTTCATCAGAATGTCCAGCCTGCTGAATTCCGCAAGGGCCTCGTCGAACATCGCCTCCACCTGGTGCTCGACGCTGATGTCGCCCTGCACCACGACAGCCCGTTGGCCGGTCCTCTCGATCTCGGCCTTCGTGTGGTCCGCGCCCGCGTGGTCGTGCAGGTAGTGCACCACCACGTCGGCGCCCTCCCGGCCGAATTCGATAGCGGTGGCCTGCCCGATCCCCGAGTCGAAGCCGGTGATCAGGGCAGTCCTGCCCGTCAGGCGTCCGGTCATCAGCACGCTCCCTCCGTGGCTGTCACGTCGGCGGGCTTACCCGCTTGCCGTGGCCCTAAGCGAACGGGAGGTGGCGCTGCCGTCCGCCTTACGGTTTGCTGCCGGACTGGACTTGATCGATGACCCAGGCGGCGTTGATGAGACCGATGTGGGACAGCGCCTGGGGAAAGTTCCCGATCAGGTTGCCGTCGCGGTGGTCGATCTCCTCCGACAGCAGACCAAGATCGTTTGCCCGGGCGGTGACGCTCTCGAAGATTCGTTTGGCTTCGTCGACCTGCCCGGCCAGGGCCAGAGCCTCCACAAGCACGTACGAGCAGATGATGAAGGCGCCCTCCAACCCCGACCCCGTCCAGCGCTGCAAGAGGCCGTCCCGCCCCACTCCCAGTTCCCGCCTGATGGCGTCCATGGTGGCGAGGACCCGGTCGTCGTCGCCGGGGAGAAACCCGACGGTCGACATGACGAGCACCCCGACGTCGAGGTGGTCGGACCCGAACGCGCCGGTGAACGTCCGGGCCTCGGCGCTCCAGCCTTCGGTGAGGATCGCCGCGCGGAGCTGCTTCATGGCCTGCGACCACCGCGGGACGTGCGCCTCCGCGTCCATGGCCTGCGCCAGCTTGATGGCCCGGTCCAGGGCTACCCAGCACATCAACTTCGACGTCAGGTAGTGCCGCTCGCCCTCGCGCCCTTCCCAGATGCCGGCGTCGCGCTCCCGCCAACTGTCGGCGGCCCGGTCGGCCAGTGATCGCAGCAGGCCCGAGGCGGCGGGCGACAGATCCGCGAGTTCGTTCCGCAGGACCCAGGCGCACTCCAGGATCTCGCCGAGGACGTCGAGTTGCTTCTGCTGCCAGGCGTCGTTGCCGATCCGCACCGGTCGGCTGCCCTGGTAACCCTCCAGGTGCTCCAGGGTGTGTTCGGTCAGGTCCCGCTCGCCACCCGCGCCGAACATGATCGGCACGTGGTCCTCCGCGTCCACCGACCCCATGGAGGCGGCCATCCAGTCGAAGAAGCGGTGTGCCTCGTCGGGACAGGCCGCGACCCACAGCGCCTTGAGGGTGAAGCTGCCGTCGCGGAGCCAGCCGAACCGGTAGTCCCAGTTCGCCGCGCCGCCGACCTCTTCCGGCAGCGAGGTGGTGGCTGCCGCGATCACCGCACCGGTCGGCTGGTAGGTCAACGCCTGAAGGACCAGGGCGCTGCGCCGGACCTGCTCCCGATAGGCTCCCTGGTAGTCCTGGTGGAGGTGGTCCCAGGACTGCCAGGCGGCGACGGTGTCCCGCAGCGCGGCGCGCCCGTCGATCGGCACGGTCAGCGGGTCGGCGGCCCGGCGGTGGTGCAGCGCGAACACGGCGCTGTCGCCCGCTGCGAGAGTGAATCGCCCGGTCACCAGCGAACCATCGACGGCAAGATCACGATCAGCGGCCAGGACCAAGCGGTCGCCACCTCCGGATATCTCTATCCCCACCGGAGTTTCGGCAACCGTGGGACTGACCAGTCCGTACTCCGGTCGGGCCGCGACCTCGATCGCCACCTCCACTGCGCCGGCGACGACCTCGACCTGCCGTAACAGGACGTGCGGGGACGTGTAGCCGATCCGGTGACCGCGTTCCCCGGCACCGAGGCTGAGGGCGTCGGTCAACCGCAGCACGCCGCTCTGGGTGTGGAACTCCGTGCGGAGCACCATCGTCCCATCAAGGTAGTGACGGGAGGTTGTGTACGGCCCGAGCGGTCGGATCGACCAGAAGCCGCCGGCAGAGCCGAGCAGACGCGCGAAGATGCTCGGCGCGTCGAACCGGGGCGGGCACCACCAGTCCACGGACCCGTCCGAGGAGACCAATGCCGCGCCCTGACAGTCGCCGAGAAGTGCGTAGTCACTGATCACAGCCACGCCCGGCTCGTACCCGCGGTGGCGCTCCCTACGCCCGGCGGTCCCCGCCAGCGACACACCCGCGGGTACCGGACATCCCTTCTGCCTGCGGCCGGCCTGAGACCTGCCGCTCGCTCATCACCGCCCAATCGTGGTGGCCAACGTGTCGCGTGGTGTGTAGAGCATGATCCCGTGATCTCGTTCGGGATCGTGGAGAACCTCGGTGTCGAAGGTCAGCCACCCGCGGGTCGGGTGGTGCAGGCGCTTGACGGCCGACCGCCACGCACTGATAGACGATGTTGCGCCGATACCGCCCGGAGGCCGAGAGTTGTCCGAGCAAGTCAGCGGCGGCGGCGTTGTAGGCCAGCAGGTCGAGGCGTCCGTCGTGGACGCTGATCGGCATGGTGTCGTCGAGGATGCGGAGCAGCCCTGGAACCTGCCGCCGCGACGTCCGCGCACGCTGTCGTGGTGCTAGCGGGGGGATCCGTGGCGCTCGGCATTGATCCGGAGGAGTCCTTCGACTCCGCGGAGGAAGGTCTCGGACACCAACGCGGGGTCGAACAGGCAGCCGGCTGCCATGGCGCCGTCGCGGAGCATGACGAAGTGGCGCGCGGCAGGGTCCGCCGTTTCCTCGTGGACCTGCGCCATCAGTGTGGTGAGCGTGTCCAGGAACCATTGGCGGTGGGCGATGATCTCCTGGCGCACGGGATGGTCGGTGTCGGGATACTCCGCTGCGGCGTTCAGGAAGGCGCATCCCCGGAACCCGGGGGACTGGATGCCCTGAGTGATGGAGTTGGCGATGGCCAGGAGGGGGTCGACCGGCGACGGGTTGGCGGCGATGGCCGCGTCGACCGCGGCGCGATCCATCTGATGGACTTCCCGCAGGTAGGCGAGAATAAGGTCTTCCTTGCTGGGGAAGTGCCGGTAAAAGGTGGCCCGGGTCACCTTTGCCTCGGCGATGATCCGGTCAACGCCGACGGAGTGGATGCCCTCGGCGTAGAAGATCCGGGTTGCCGTGGTGAGGAGCCGGAGTCGCGCCTCAGAGGGCCTGGTGTCGGGTCCGATGCGGGTCATACCACCACCTTAGCGATAGAACGTTCGGTCTGACATGCGTGAACGGCCTCCGCGGTGCACTCCGCGCGCCGCTGGCTGGGCGGCTGCGTCGACGACCTCGCCGAGCCTGACACCGTCGCCGACTCGCTCGCTCAGCCGCCCCCGAGGTTCAGGCCGTGGACTCGAACCGGCAGGCCTGAGGCCTTCCGCAGCCTGGGGGAGAACGTTCGGTCTTGACATCGCGCGGCGAGGCTGAGATGCTGGGCTAGACAGAACGTTCGGTCTTGACGACGCGCGGTGTGAGTCGCCAATGCTGAACGTGACAGAACGCCCGATATCCCCACGCCTCCACTGGAAGGGTCGCCGTGACCACCATCGCTGCTTCGCCCGCTATCTCCCAGACCGCCTCCGCACTGCGGCGGCTGTACTTCACCCGCTTCGCGTTCGCCATCGTGTGGGCACTCGTGACGATCGCGACCGCCAAGGAGATCAGTCCGCTCACGGTGGTGCTTTTCGTGCTCTACCCGCTGTTCGACGTGGGCGCCGCCATCTACGACCTTCGCTCGTCGCGGGCCACCAGCTCGCCGGCCCTGCTGTACGTGAACATCGCGGTCAGCCTGGTCGCCGCCGTTGGCGTGGGCGTCGCCAGCGCGTCCGGCATTCCGGCGGTGCTGCGGGTGTGGGGTGCCTGGGCGGTCGTGGCCGGGCTGGTTCAGCTTATCGTGGGTGTCACTCGTCGCAAGATGGGCGGGCAGTGGCCGATGATCATCAGCGGAGGCATCTCGGTGCTGGCCGGTGGGTCCTTCATCGCCGGTGCTTCCGTGGACAACCCGTCGCTGACCAACGCGGCTGGTTACGCCATCCCCGGCGCCATCTTCTTCCTCATCGCCGCCTTCCGCCTCGGCCGCAGCGCGAAGGCCAACTGACATGACCACCACGGAGTACGACGTCGTCGTGATTGGCGCCGGCCCGGTCGGGGAGAACGTCGCCGACCGGGTGGTGCAGGGCGGTCTGACCGCCGCGATCGTCGAGCGGGAGTTGGTCGGCGGGGAGTGCTCGTACTGGGCGTGCATGCCGACCAAGGCGTTGCTGCGTAGCGCGTCCGCGTTGCGGGCGGCGCGGCAGGTGCCGGGTGCCCGCGAGGCGGTGACTGGTGACCTCGACGTGGCGGCGGTGCTGAATCGCCGGGACTCCTTCGTGTCGCACTGGAAGGACGACGGGCAGGTGTCGTGGCTGGAGTCGGCCGGGATCGCGTTGTACCGCGGCCAGGGGCGGATCAGCGGCGCCCGGGTCGTCGAGGTGACCGGTGACGACGGTGTCACGACGAGGTTGACCGCGCGGCATGCGGTGGTCGTCGCGACGGGGAGCAGTGCGTTGCTGCCGGATATCCCGGGTCTGCGAGCGGCGGCGCCGTGGACCAGCCGCGATTCCGCCTCGGCCGGGTCGGTTCCCCGCCGCCTCGCCATCATCGGTGGCGGCGTGGTGGCGACCGAGATGGCAACCGCGTACTCCGCGCTGGGATCCGCGGTGACGCTGCTGGCCCGTGACGGTGTGCTGCCGCTGGTGGAGCCGTTCGCCGGTGAGCTGGTGACGAAGTCGTTGCAGGCAACCGGTGTGTCGATACGTCTCGGCGCGGAGGCCGTTTCCGTCAACCGCGACAACAGCGGAACCGTCCACATCGAGACCGCCGACGGCGAGCGGGTCGAGGCCGACGAGGTACTGGTGGCGATCGGCCGTACGCCGAACACCCAGGACATCGGCCTCGACAGCGTCGGACTGGCGCCGGGTGGCTGGCTGCCGGTCGACGACACCCTGCGCGTCGCCGGCGGTGGGGAGTGGCTGTACGCCGCCGGTGACGTGAACCGGCGGGTGCTGCTGACCCATCAGGGCAAGTATCAGGCGCGCGCGGTGGGCGACGTGATCGTGGCCCGGGCGAAGAGTGAGAAGGTCGAGGACGGCCGGTGGGGCCGGCACGCGGCCACGGCCGACGTGCGTGCGGTGCCGCAGGTGGTCTTCACCGACCCGGAGATCGCGTCGGTGGGGCTGACCGCGGCCGCGGCCGCGACGGCCGGACTGCGGATCCGGGTTGTGGACTACGACCTGGGCGCCGTTGCCGGATCTTCCCTCCAGGCCGACGGCTACAAGGGCCACGCCCGCATGGTCGTCGACGAGGACCGGAAGGTGATCGTCGGCTTCACCCTCGTCGGCCCGGACGTCGCGGAACTGATCCACGCCGCGACGATCGCCATCGTCGGCGAGGTCCCGCTGGACCGACTGTGGCACGCGGTCCCCGCGTATCCGACCGTCAGCGAGGTTTGGCTGCGGCTGCTGGAGACATACGGCCGCTGACGGTGAACCGAGCCCTCGTCCCGCCGCGGCGCCGTCGTGGGCGCGACCGCGCTCGCCCTGCTCGGTGCCGAACCGGCCAATCGGTGCGGCGGCGGGCGGAACGGGTCCCCTGATCGTGTCCGTCGTCCGCCGCGGTAGCGAGAGGGTGGGCGGGCGCCGACAATCGGAGGAGTGTCACTCGCCTTCGTGCTGCACCACCACCGCAAGCCACGACCGCACTTCGACCTGCGGCTCGAAGAGGGCGGTGTGCTGCGTTCCTGGGCGGTTCCCCGCGGCCTGCCGGACAATCCCAGCGACAACCGGCTCGCGATCGCGGTGGCCGACCACCACCTCGACCACCTCACCTACGAGGACGCTGACAAGTCGATCGCCGACATCGGTACGTGGGAAGAGCACGACCGCACCGAGCGTCGACTGCTGTTCACGTTGCACGGCCGCGCCGGCCGCCGACGGTACGCGCTAATCCGTACGGGCGAGGGGTGGCTGCTTCACCTGACGAAGGAGCAGCCCTCGGACGAGCAGCGATAGGGGCGGAATGTTTCACCCTCGCGTAACGGGTATTCGGGCGTACCGGCGCGGCCGGCGGGTGAACAGCGTCACGGAGTGAGGGAGCGCGTGTCATGCCCGATCCGCAGACCACCGTCGTCCTCGTGCACGGCGCGTTCGCCGAGTCGGCGAGCTGGAACGGTGTGATCGAGCGGCTGGGCGCCGCGTACGACGTGGTGGCCGCCGCCAATCCGCTGCGGGGCGTCGCAGGCGACGCCGCGTACGTGCGGGACGTGATGCGGGGGATCGGCGGCCCGGTCGTCCTCGTCGGCCATTCGTACGGTGGCATGGTGATCACGCAGGCCGCGGCTGACGAAACGTCGGTGCGGGCCCTCGTGTACGTCAATGCCTTGTGCCCGGACACCGGCGAGTCGGCGCTGTCGCTGTCCGGGAAGTTCCCCGGCAGCACGCTCGCCGACACGCTGGTGCAGTACCCGGTGCCGACCGGTGGCAACGAGGTGGCGATCGGCCAGGACGCCTACCATGCGCAGTTCGCCGCGGACGTGCCGACCGACCTTGCCGCGCTGATGGCCCGGACCCAGCGGCCGATCACCGAACAGGCCTTGAGTGACACGCTCTCCGGCGATCCCGCCTGGCGATCGCTGCCCAGCTGGTTCGTGTTCGGGGACGCCGACATGAACATCCCGGTCGCCGCGCATCGGTTCATGGCCGAACGGGCCGCCCCGCAGGGCCAGCGTGAGGTCGCTGGGGGCTCGCACGCGATGGCGGTGTCCCGGCCGAGCGAGGTCGCCGAGACCATCATCGAGGCGGTCCGGGGGGTGAGCGGCTGACGGTCGCTGGTCCTCAGCTGAGGTCGTGCAGCCTCACAGCCGGGATCTCAGTACCGCGACCTCGGGCCACGGGTCGAAGCCGTGCTCGACCAGCCAACGGACCGCCAGCAGGCTTCGCAACGACCACCACGCGCGGATCACGTCGAGGTCGACGTCGGTGCCGTAGCCAGCGACGACGTCGCCAAGGTGGTCCTCGTGTCCAAGCGTCAAGCTGGCGAGGTCGTACAGGGCATCGCCCCTGGCCCGCCTCGGACCAGTCGACCACGCCGGTGATCTCGTCAACATCGACGAACACATGGGCCACCTGCAGGTAGCCGTGCGTGAACACCGGTGTCCACGGCCGGAGCGCCGCCTCGGCAACCGTCGGTTGCGCGTGACCACGTCGGTGGGAAGGACGTCGTTCCTAACGAGCCACTCGCATTCGCCGTCGAGGTGCGATGCGATCTCGTCGAGGCTCCGGCCGGGCCATGGCGGCAGCGGCGCGTCGTGCAGCATCCGTGCGGCGGCACCCGCCGCGGCCCAGGCCGCCGTCGACGCGATCGACGGCTCGCCGAGGCGGCCGAGTGCCGTGCCTGGGAGGGCGGCGAGCGCGAGCACGGGCGGCTTCCGCCACAGGACCTCCGGAGTCGGGATCGGCGCCATAACCATCGCCTCGACCTCGACATCGGTGCGCATCTGGTCAGCGTCGATCTTCAGGAACACGTCGCCGACGCGCAGGGTCGCGCGCTCGTGATAGGGCGACGACGACCTCGACCTTATTCACCTTGGTCATTATCGCGGGATGACCACCGACGTCACCCGGTTTATCACGTGCGACTGCGCGGCTGACGTCGTGCTGCCCGGCGGCCTCGTGCACGACACCGGCCGTGACGAGTCGAGTCCGCATCGGTGAGGTCGACTCCTTCCCCACCCACCACTATAGTCAGTTCCATTATGAGACTTACTGTCTTCTGGCGTTGGTGGGTCGCCGGCACCACCAGTCACCTCGGCTCGGCAGTCGGCGCGGTGGCCCTGCCGCTGACCGCACTGACCGTGCTGGACGCGTCGGCGCTCGAAATGGGTCTGATCACGGCGGCCGGCTATCTCGCGTACCTGTTGATCAGCCTGCCGGCGGGGGTGATCGTTCAGCGCGTGCCACTGCGCGGCATGCAGGTCTCCCTGGATCTGATCCGGGCCCTCGCGATCGCGTCCGTCCCCCTGGCCTGGTGGTTCGAGGCACTGACGGTCGCCCAGCTGATCGCGGTCGCCCTGGTCGTGAGCTTCGCCAACGTGCTGTTCGACGTGGCGAACCAGACCTTCCTGCCGGAGATCGTGCCCGCCGCGCAGCTGCAGGCGCGCAACAGCCTCAACTCCGGTACGCACGCCGCCACCCAGCTGGGCGGGCCGTCCCTGGGCGGACTCGCGGTGCAACTGCTGGGTGCGGTGCCGACGCTGTTCGTGGACGCCGTCAGCTATCTGGTCTCCGCCGTGCTGCTGCGCACCCTCCCGGCCCGGCGGGTGCAGCGACCGGCCGAGCGGCCACCGATGGTCACGATGATCCGCGAGGGCTGGCACTTCGTACTCCGACACCCGATCATCGGGCCGGCCATGTGGGACGCCACCGCGACGAACTTCGTCTGCGGCGCGATGCTGGCCCTCTTCCCGTACTACCTGGTGCGCGAGCTGCACGCGTCGCCGCTCATGGTCGGGCTGCTGCTCGCCGCCGACGGCCTCGGCACGCTAATCGGCGCCGCGCTCACCACCCGGTTCACCGATCGGGTCGGCACCGCACGCGGCCTGATCGTCGCGGCCTTCGTCGGCGTGGCCGGCGCACTCATCATCCCGCTGGGCACAGGCACCGCCGCCTACCTCGCCTTCGCCGCCGGCAACCTCATCTTCGCCGGTTCCTCGGTGGTGCTCAGCGTGACCACCCGCACCTACCGGATGCTCGCCAGTCCGCCGGAGCTCCTGTCGCGGGTGATCGCCACGGTCAAGTTCGTCTCCTGGGGCGCCATCCCGCTCGGCAGCCTGCTCGCCGGCGCCCTGGCCGGGCCGATCGGTGCCCGCACCACTCTGCTGATCTTCGGTGGGCTCACCGTGCTGTCCCCGATCATCTACCTGTCGACCCCGATCCGCCGGCTGCGTGACCTGCCGCTCGACGCACCTCCGCAACCCGCCGAAGCTCGGGTGTGAACCGCACCGGCACGGCCTGCTGATCGGTTAACGATTTCTCGCTGAGCCTGCTCGAAGCCCGTTCCGTGGACCGGGTGTGGGTCGACGAAGGTTCGGCCTGGCGCCGGTGGCCGGAGAGATACGTGAGCGGCTCGGCCTTGATTCGGAAATCGATTGCTGGAACAGTGGCGCCATGAAGGTCGCGGCTGTCCTCGGCGTGGACATCGGCACATCGAGCAGCAAGGGCGTGCTCGTCGACATCGATGGCCGGGTCCTGCGGTCGTCCATCCGGACGCACGAGGTGAGCCGGCCACGGCCCGGGTGGGTCGAGATGGACGCCGACGTCTGGTGGCAGGAGTTCGTCTCGCTCAGCGGCGACCTGCTGGCACCCGGCGACGCCGAGGTCGTCGCGGTCGGGGTGAGCGGCATGGGCCCGTGCGTACTGCTCACCGACGCCGCGAACGTCCCGCTCCGCCCGGCGATCCTGTACGGCGTCGACACCCGCGCGACCGAGCAGATCGACCGGCTCAACGAGCGGTTCGGCGCGGACGAGATCCTGCGTCGGTGCGGCTCTGCGCTGTCCAGTCAGGCGGCGGGCGCGAAGGTGGCCTGGGTGGCCGACCACGAACCGGACCTCTTCCGCCGCGCCCGTCGGCTGTTCATGCCCAGCTCATGGCTCGCCGTCAAGCTCACCGACGAGTACGTGCTGGACCACCACTCGGCGAGCCAGTGCACGCCGCTGTACGACACCGACGGCCACGACTGGTACCACCCGTGGGCCGCCGAGATCGCCCCCGGGTTGATCCTGCCTCCACTGCGCTGGCCCGGCGATGTGGCAGGCCGGGTGACGGCGGAAGCGGCGGCGATGACCGGACTGCCGCCGGGCGTCCCCGTGATCACCGGAACCATCGACGCCTGGTCGGAGGCGATCAGCGTCGGCGCTCAGGGCGTCGGCGACCTCATGCTGATGTACGGCACGACCATGTTCCTGGTGCACACGGTCGCGGCCCGGGTCACCGACCCGGCGCTGTGGGGGACCGTTGGCGCCCTGCCCGGGACCCGCAATCACGCCGGTGGCCTGGCGACGTCCGGGGCGATCACGGCGTGGCTGCGCGAGCTGTTCGGCTCGCCGGACTATCCCGACCTGCTCCGCCTCGCCGAGGCCTCGGGTCCGGGCGCCCGAGGGCTGCTCATGCTGCCGTACTTCGCCGGCGAACGTACGCCGATCCTGGATCCGCAGGCCCGGGGCATCCTCGCCGGCCTCACCGTCTCGCACGACCGCGGTGACCTCTACCGAGCCGCGCTGGAGGCGACCGGCCTCGGCGTACGCCACAACATCGAGACCATCGAGGCGAGCGGCGGTGACATCCGGCGCGTCGTCGCGGTCGGCGGGGGCACCCGGGGTGGGCTCTGGACGCAGATCGTCTCCGACGTCATCGGACGCGCCCAGGTGATCCCCGCGCAGACCATCGGAGCCAGTTACGGCGCGGCGTTCCTGGCCGCGCAGACGGGGTGGACCGTCTCGATCGAGGCGTGGAATCCCGTCACGGAGGTTTGCGAGCCACGGGCCGAGTTCGTCGCCGACTACCACGAGCTGTACGGGCTGTATCGCGAGCTTTACACGAGTTCCAAGCGGGTCGCTCACGCGCTCGCCGCACGTCAGGTCCGTTTCCTGGCCGCCGCTCGGACGGACGCCAGCGAAGAGCAACGCACAAGAGGAGTCGCCCCATGACTAGTTACACGCTGCCCGTGCCCGCCAACCCGCCGTCGGCGGCACCCGGCACGGTCTACACGGTTGCCAGCGGCGATCTCCGGCTCAGCGCGAACGTCACCTGCTGGCCCACCCAGCAGAAATTGGAGGCGGACCTCACCGCAGCGGTCAACGCGCTCGGCTGGAAGGTCGAGCGCGGGCACGGCGTCGACGCGGGCAAGGGACACGGCTTCATCGACAGCCAGCGCGCGGGCATCGAGGTCTTCAAGCGGATCCCCGCCGACGCGCCACTGATCGTGGTCGAGGCCGTCTGGCAGTACAGCCACCACGTCCTGGCCGGGCTGCGCAGCCACCGCGGGCCGATCCTCATCGTGGCGAACTGGAGCGGCGAGTTCCCCGGCCTGGTCGGTCTGCTCAACCTCACCGCGAGCCTCACCAAGGCCGGCGTCCGGCACTCCGCGTTGTGGAGCCGGGACTTCACCGACGAGTGGGCGGTCGACGGGCTGCGGACCTGGCTCGAGACCGGCGAGCTGCGCCACGACACCAGCCACGTACGCGACCTGCCCGCCCTGTCCGGCGACCCGGAGGTCGCGCTGGGCCGGTCGCTGGCCGTCCAGCTCGCGACCGAGAAGGCGATCATCGGCGTCTTCGACGAGGGGTGCATGGGGATGTACAACGCCATCTTCGACGACGAGTTGATCAATCCGCTTGGCATCTACAAGGAGCGGCTGTCGCAGAGCGCCCTGGTCGCTGAGATGGCGCGGGTACCCGACGAGGAGGCCCGAGCGGTCCGCCGGTGGCTGGACGACGCCGGGATGACCTTTCACGTGGGCACCGACGAGGCCAGCGAGCTGACCGAGGCGCAGCTGCTCAGCCAGTTCAAGATGTACGTCGCCGCCCTGCGCATCTCCGACGACTACGGCCTGGACGCGGTGGGCATCCAGTACCAGCAGGGCCTGAAGGACACCGTCCCGGCGAGCGACCTCGCCGAGGGCCTGCTGAACAACGTCCAGCGGCCGCCGGTGCTCAGCCGCGACGGGAGCCGCGAACTGTACCCGGGGGCGCCGTTGCCGCACTTCAACGAGGTCGACGAGGGGGTGGCGGTCGACTCGCTCGTCACCAACCGGATCTGGACGGCGATGGGTCTCGACCCGGCGACGACGCTGCACGACATCCGGTGGGGCGAGCGGTACGGCGACGACTTCGTCTGGGTGTTCGAAATCTCCGGCTCGGTGCCGGCGTCACACAACGGTGGCTACGACAGGTCGTACAGCATGCGCCAGCCGCCGATGTTCTTCCCGTTGGGTGGGGGCACCCTGAGCGGGGTGTCGAAGCCGGGGGAGATCGTCTGGTCCCGGGTGTTCATCATGGACGGCGCGCTGCACGTGGACCTGGGCCGCGGCACCGTCGTCGAGCTGCCGGCCGAGGAGACCCAGCGCCGGTTGGACGCCACCACCCCGCAGTGGCCGATCATGCACGCCGTCCTGCACGGGGTCGACCGGGACCAGTTGATGGCGCGGCACAAGGCCAACCACGTCAACGTCGCCTACGCGCCGGATGCGGCGACCGCCGACAAGGCGCTGCGGGTGAAGGCGGCCATGTTCGCCGAACTCGGCGTCCGGGTGCACCTGTGCGGTGAGGTCAACCTCTGACGGCGGGCGCGTCACCTGAGTGACGGCGAGGGAACGGAGCCCGGTGGATGACGGGCGGGGAGCCTGACGGGCCAGTGGGGGCAGGCTCTCCGCCTCCACCGCGGGCGGCTGGCCACCCGCTCCGTCACCTCGGGCGGCTGGAGCTCTCGCGTACCTGGAGGCCTGTGCTGAGGGTGACGGTCGACGGCGGTCGCGCCGGGTTGGCGATCCGTTCGGTGAGCAGCACCCCGGCCGCCCGCCCCAGGTCGTATGTCGGCTGGGAGACGGTGCTCAGCGATGGTCTGACCAGGTGGGCCCAGGGGATGCCGTCGAACCCGACCACCCCGAACTCGGCCGGCACCTTGACCCCGCGGTCGACGAGACACTCGACCGCGCCGACGGTCATCAGGTTGTTCGTCGCGAAGACGCTGTCGGGCGGGTTGTCACTGTCGAGCAGCGAGGCCATGGCCCGATAGCCACCCTCCTCGCGGAAGTCCGCGTACCGCACCAGGTTGTCGGTCGCCTCCCGCTCGTGCGACCGCAACGCCCGCTGGTAGCCGCGGAGTCGCTGCGCGGCGGTGGAGATCCGGCGTGGACCGGTGATACAGGCGACCCGCTGGTAGCCGTTGTCGAGAAGGTGGGTGGTCGCCAGCTCGGCCCCGTGCACGTTGTCGACGAGTACCGTGTCGATGCTGACGCCACGCAGTTGACGGTCGATCGCCACGACCGGGATGCGCGCCTCGACGAGCCGGTTGATGACGGTCGGTCGGCCCGACGTGGAGATGATGACACCCGCCATCCGCTCGGCCAGAGCGGCGGCGATGTACCGGGACTCCTTCTCCGGGTCCTCGTCGCTGTTGCACAGGACCACGGAGTAGCCGGCGCCCTGCGCGACGTCTTCGACCCCTCGCACCATCGAGGTGAAGAAGGGGTTTCCAATGTCGGAGATGATGACCGCCCAGAGGCTGGTCTGGCTCAGGCGCAGGTTGCGGGCGACGGCGTTGGGGCGGTAGTCGAGCTCCCGCATCGCCTGCTGCACCCGCGCCGCCATGACTGGATCGACCGTGGTCCGTCCGTTCAGCACCCGCGATACCGTCGCGGGTGAAACCTGAGCCTGCCGTGCCACGTCATAGATCGTCGCCATGCGCCTCCATCCGCCTCCATTCGCTCGACTGGTCCGCCGCGGTGCTTCGGCGCGTCCGCCGAGCGCGCTCCGGTGCCGGAACCCGGCATCCTACGGGGGTCTGCGACGGTCACGGGTTGACGCTGAGCCGCAGGGTGTCACCGCGATCCACCACCACCTCGACTCACCGCAACGAGAATACGCCCGTGCGCCACGTGGTGCTGTGGCGTGCTCGCACGATCGAAGAAATCGTTTGCTCGTCTGAGCGAGGACGATAAAAGCAGGTTGGGTCGCTGTCAACAGCATCGGCCGTCGACACCGATCGAGGATTGACCGTCGCGTGGAGGCGTGCCTACCCTGATCGCTGTTGCAGTGAGAAATCGATTCCTTGCTCCACTGCACCGCGATCCGCCCCACCCACCGACGTGGAAGGCGATTCATGACACCCACCACCCCCGCACCGCGTACCTCCGCTCGCCGCCTGCTGCGCGCCGCGTTCACCGCGGCGCTGGTCGCCGGAACCGCCCTGGTCGGCCCAGCCGTGCCGGCCTCGGCTGCGGCGCACAGCCCCTCCGACAACGGTCCCACCGGATGGGACGTCTACCGCAGGCTCGACCGCCTCGCCGAACTTCCCGACGGACCACGGGCCTACCAGTTCTCGAGTTTCGACCGCGGTGGCGGCAACGACGACGGCTTCTCCGGCCAGTACTCGTGCCTGCGCACCGGCGCCGAGGGCTGCGTCCTCGCCGAGGCTGCCGGCGCCGGTGAGATCGACTCGATCTGGTTCACCCGCGACGAGGGCAACGTCTCCGCCACCGGCACCATCAAGGTCGTGCTCGACGGTGTGACCGTGCTCGACGCCAAGCTCCAGGACGTCGTGGACGGCAAGCTCGGCGCGCCCTTCGTCTACCCGGTCGTCGGCAACGCGGCGCAGAGCTCCGGCGGTGTCTACATCAAGGCGCCCATGACCTACCGCAGCTCGATGCGGGTGACGACCGAGAAGAACCCGATCTTCTACCACGTCACCTACCGCAGGTTCACCACCGCCGACGGGGTGCGCACCTTCGACCCGTCGGACCGCGCGTTGGACGTCATCGACCAGCTCAAGGCCGCCGGGACCCGCGACCCCAAGCGCCCGGAGCCCGGCGCGACCACCGCCGACCGGCAGTTCAGCGTCCCCGCCAAGGGCGCGGTGACCCTCGCCAGCGGCGTCGGCCCCGGCGCGATCAGCGCGTTGCAGCTGCGGATCCCGCAACTCGTCGGGCCGCCGACGCCGGTCGCCGATGACGGGCGCGCCTACGGCTCCGGCGGCGGCAGCGAATTCCGGGTGGCCGTCGACCCGGCGAACGCCGGAGTACGGCTGACCCGCCGGCTGGACCCGCACATCGGGCACCAGCGGGCGCAGGTCGTCGTGGATGGCGTGCCGGTCGCCGAGTGGCCGGCCAACGACCCGGTGCCCTTCGGCACCTGGCTCGACCAGACCGTCGACCTTCCGGCGAGTGCCACGGCCGGCAAGTCCACGATCACCATCCGGAACCAGTTCATCTCCTCAGACCTGGACGTCAACGAGTTCACCTACTGGGTCGACAGCCTCGTCGCCGGCACCGCCAAGCGGACCGACACCCTCGACCTCGGCCCGTCCCACACCGACGCCGAGGCCGCCCACAGCTACCGGATCACCACCCAGACCTGGCAGGGCAGCAACACCATGAGCTACCCGGCGGACGCCGACCGCAAGGCGGCCGTCGCGGCCTCCGACGCGGTGCTGCGGGACAGCCGGCTGCGCATCACCTTCGACGGCGAGACCACCGTGGACGCGCCACTCGGCGAGTTCTTCGGCACCGGCCTCGGGCTGCACCCGGTGCGATCGCTGATGTTCGGTGTCGATCCGGCGACCGCGACGTTGTCGGCCTGGTGGCCGATGCCCTACCGGTCACGGTTCAGCATCGAGTTGCGCAACGGATCCAGCGTGCCGATCACAACGTCGGCGGCCTCCGTGACCACCGCACGCTCCGCGCACTGGGCGCCGGCACTGCGCCCAACCGGCACGGCGGGACACTTCCGGGCCACCGCGACGAGCGCCGACACCACCCCCGGCGCCGACCACGCCTTCCTCGACGTCGCCGGCCGTGGAAAGTTCGTCGGTGTCACGCACACCATGGAGGGGCACATCCCCGCGGGCAACCAACGCAACTACCTCGAGGGCGATGAGCGGGTCTACGTGGACGGCGCGCAGAGCCCGAGCATCCACGGCACCGGGACCGAGGACTTCTACGAGAGCGGCTGGTACTTCAACCACGGCACGTTCTCGGCGCCCACCAACGGCAACCCGGCCCACGAGGTCAGCGACTACGGCTGCCAGTACGACTGCACCGGCGCGTACCGGCTGATGCTCGCCGAGGCGGTGTCATTCGCGACCGACCTGCGTTTCGGCATCGAGCACGGTCCGGGCGACCAGGATCCAGCCCGGTACGGCTCGACCGCCTACTGGTACGGGCAGGACACCGTCGCTCAGCGCTGGACCGACACCGTCGACGTCGGCGACGCCGGCAGCGAGTCGGCGCACGCGTACTCCTCCGGCGGCGAGCGCCAAGTCCTCACCGCGACCTTCGAGGGCGACGACGGCGCACCCCGGCCGGTCACCGACGACACCCGCGCCTCGGCCACGCCGATCCGGTTCCGGGTGGCCCTGGACCGGGACAACACCGGTGCCGTCCTGCGCCGGGTGGGGGACCAGTCCACCGGGTACCAGTCGGTGGCCGTGCAGGTCGACGGGCGGGACGCCGGCACCTGGTCGCAGCCGCTGGCCAACGGTTCGCACCGCTGGCTGGAGGACGAGTTCCGGCTTCCGCCCACGCTCACCCGCGACAGGTCGACGGTGACCGTCACGTTGAGGCCGACCGCCGGCGCCCCGACCTGGTCCGCGGCACGGTACGCGGTGCTGAGCGAGGTCACCCCCTTCGTCGACAGGACCAGGCCCAGCCAGGTCACCGGGCTCACGGCCACCAGCGCCACCACCAACGCGGTGGCGCTGGCCTGGCGGCCGGCCTCCGACGACGTGTACGCGCCGAGCTACCAGGTGTTCGCCTCGCGGAAGGCCGGGTTCACGCCCGGACCGGACAACGAGGTGGGCACCACGACACGGCCGAGCTTCGAGCACAGCGGTCTGGGCCTTCGTGAGACCTGGTACTACCGGGTACGCGCGGTGGACGCCGCGGGCAACCTCGGCGCCTACTCGGCGCCAGCGTCGGCCGCCACCGGCGACACGCTGCGGATCGAAGCCGAATCGCTGCTGCCCGCGGTCTCCGCCGACGCACCGGCGGAGGTGCAGGGCGACTGCTGCGGCATCCAATGGTCGCGGAGCGCACAGCTGTGGTTCCGACCAAACGCGCCGAACCGGAGTGTGACGGTGGCGTTCGAGGTGCCCACGACCGGCACCTACCAGCTGTGGCTGGTGCAGACGCTGGCGGGGGACTACGGCACCAACACGGTGGCGATCGACGGCACCGGGATCGGCGAGGCGTTCGACGCGTACCACTCGCCGGGGGTGATCGTCAGCGACCCGCTGGACTACGGCCAGCGGGAGCTGACCGCGGGCCGGCACACGCTCACCCTCACGGTGACCGGCAAGGCCGCCGCGTCGAGCGGCTACCTGGCCGGCCTCGACTACATCGAGGCTCGCCTAACCTCGTGACCGGTCGGAGTCGGAGGCCCAGAGCGCGGGTCTCCGACTCCGTCCAACCCAGATCCCGCAGACGAGCCACGAGGTGCCGCATGACAGATCGGCCGCTGGTCCGGATGACCGGCATCGGCAAGCGGTTCGGCGGCGTGCACGCCTGCCGCGACATCGACCTCACCGTCACCGCCGGTGAGGTGCACGCGCTGCTCGGCGAGAACGGAGCCGGCAAATCCACGCTGATCAACGTTCTCTCCGGTGTGATCACCGAGTACGACGGGACGATCGAGGTGGACGGGGAGCCGGTGAGCTTCGGCGGCCCGGCCGATGCGCAACGCGCTGGTATCGCGACCATCCACCAGGAGCTGGACCTGGTGGCCGGGCTGTCCATCGCGGAGAACATGTTCCTCGGGCGGGAGCCGCGCACCCGCCTGGGTACCGTCGACATCCGGGAGATGCGCCGGCAGGCCGCGGCGCACCTGCGGACACTCGGCGCCGACCTGGACCCGCGCCGGCTCGTGGGGTCACTGCGCGTCGGCGAGCAACAGCTGGTCGAGATCGGCCGGGCCCTGTCGCTGCGCGCGCGAGTCCTGATCATGGACGAACCGACCGCGGCACTGGCCGACGCCGAGGTCGAACGGCTCTTCGCGACGATCGCCGAGCTGCGCCGAGCCGGAGTCGGCATCGTCTACATCTCGCACCGGATGGCGGAGATCGAGGTCATCGCGGACCGGGTCACCGTGCTGCGCAACGGCAGCGTCGCCGGCACCGTCGACCCACGGGTCGCCTCCCGCGACGACATCATCCAGCTCATGGTCGGCCGGTCGGTCGACGCGCTCTTCGGCGAGGGCCGCAACGAACCCGGTGACGTGCTGCTCGACGTACGAGGGTTCGCCGTGACGCCCCGCCGGCCGGTACCCGGGCGGACCGAGCCGGCCGGCGTGGACCTCACGGTGCGCTCCGGAGAGATCGTCGGCCTCGCCGGGTTGATGGGCGCCGGGCGTACCGAACTGCTGGAGACGTTGTTCGGCGCGGGCGGCTCCGGCCGGCACACCGGCCAGGTGCTGATCGGCGACCGACCGTACCGCCCGGGTGGGCCCCGGGCGGCACTGGCGCACGGGGTGGCGTTCGTGCCCGAGGACCGGCGCGGCGCGGGGCTGATGCTGGAGCACTCCGTGGCGGACAACGTCGTGCTCTCCGCGCTGTCGTCGCTGACCACACTCGGGCTGGTACGCCGCCCGCTGCTGCGCCGAACGGTCGCCGCACAGCTCACCACCCTGGCGGTGAAGGCGGCGTCACCGTCGATCGCCGTGGCCACCCTCTCCGGCGGAAACCAGCAGAAGATCGTGTTCGCCAAGCAACTGCTGATGCGTCCGCGACTGCTCCTGCTCGACGAGCCGACCCGAGGGGTGGACATCGGCGCCAAGGCCGAGATCTACCACCTGCTGCACCGGCTCGCCGACTCCGGCATGGCGATCCTGCTCGCCTCGTCGGAGCTGCCGGAGCTGCTGAGCCTCTGTGACCGGGTGGTCGTCCTGCACCGCGGTCGCACGGTTGCCGTGCTGCCCCGCGCCTCCGCCACCCAACAAGCCATCCTCGCCGCGGCCAACGGGGACGACGTCAAGGAGTCTCGATGAATCCGCCCACCCCCACCAGCCTCGCCGAATCGCCGCCGGAGACACCGCCCCGCCGCCGGGCGATCCGACTGCCGAACGACCGGCAGGCGATCGTCGACAACTTCTTCCGATTCCAGAGCCTGTTCGGGCTCGTCGCTGTCTTCCTCATCGCGATCGCCGTGTCGCCGTCCCGCAACGGCGAGAACGTCTTCCTCAGCTCCGGAAACCTCGCCAACATCGTCCGGGCGGTCTCGGAGATCGGCATCATCGCCGTCGGCATGACGTTCGTCATCCTGATCGGCGGCATCGACCTCTCCGTCGGGGCGGTGCTCGGGCTCGCCGCGGTCGGGTCGGCCACCCTGATGGTCGACAGCGGCCTGGGCATCGCGCCGACGGTCCTGATCGTGCTCTTCATCGGCACCGCGTTCGGGGCCACCCAGGGCGCGATCGTCGCCCGCCTCGGGATCCAGTCCTTCATCGTCACCCTGGCCGGCCTGCAAGCGGCCCGGGGCATCGCCCGGATGTGGTCGGGCGGGCTGGGCATCCCGATCGCCTACGGCGACGGGCCGCAGGAGGCGCCCGAGACGTTCTCGCTGCTGAGCGGCTCGATCAACGGGGTACTACCGGTGCCGGCCCTGCTCTTCCTCGCCATCGGCGTCGGCGCGCTCCTCGTGCTGCGCAGCA
The DNA here is from genome assembly GCF_040608175.1 of Micromonospora sp. NPDC005206. Classification (NCBI taxonomy): domain Bacteria; kingdom Bacillati; phylum Actinomycetota; class Actinomycetes; order Micromonosporales; family Micromonosporaceae; genus Micromonospora; species Micromonospora sp. NPDC005206. The sequence goes on along the minus strand of NZ_JBEXHU010000012.1, from coordinate 170,348 downwards.
CCGCCTTCGCGCGACACGTCTACGCCATCGGCGGCAACGAAAAGGCCGCCCGGCTCTCCGGCGTGCCCGTACGGCGCGTCCGGGTCACCGTCTTCGCGATCTCCGGCCTGCTCGCCGCGCTGGCCGGGATCATCCACGCCGGTCAGCTCAACCAGGGCAGCCCGAACGACGGTGCCGGCTACGAACTGGACGCGATCGCGGCCGTGGTCATCGGCGGGACGAGTCTCGCCGGTGGCAGTGGATCCATGGGCGGCACGATCGCCGGCGCCCTGCTGCTCGGGATCCTGAACAACATCCTCGCCCTCAACAACATCGACGCGAACGTGCAGCTGGTCGTCAAGGGACTAGTCATCGTCGCTGCCGCCGCGTTGCAGAGGCTTCGTCCCCGCATCGCCTGACCCACCACCACCATGGAGGAAACATGCGCTACGCCCGAAGAGCCATCACGATCCTCACACTGGCCGCGCTCGCGGTCACCACGGGATGCAGCGTCGAGAAGGACGGCGGCGACGGTGGCACCGACGCCTCCTCCCAGTGCGGCAGCGGCAAGGAGTTCCTGATCGGCATGTCGCAGGCCAACAACGCCGAGCCGTACCGGCAGGTCATGAACGACGACGTGACCACCGCGGCGAAGGCCGTGCCCGGGTTCCGTGTCGTCGTCTCGGACGCGGCCCAGGACAACAGCAAGCAGGTCGCCGACGTGGAGAACTTCCTCTCCCAGCAGATCAACCTGCTGATCATCTCGCCGAACGAGGCGAAGCCGCTCACCGGCGTGGTGAAGAAGGCGTACGACCAGGGCATCCCGGTCATCGTGCTCGACCGCAAGGTCGAGGGTGACGCGTACACCGCGTTCATCGGCGGCGACAACGTGGCGATCGGCAAGGCGGCGGGCGAGTACTACGCCAAGACGCTGCTGCCGCAGGGCGGCAAGGTCGTCGAGATCTCCGGCCTGCCCGGCTCCACCCCGGCCGCCGAGCGCGCCCAGGGCTTCCGAGACGGCATCGCGAGCAACCCGAAGATCGAGATCGTTGCCACCCAGACCGCTGAGTGGCTGCGGGAGAAGGGGCAGAGCGTGATGGACGCGATGCTCAAGGCCCAGCCGGACATCGACGCGGTGTACGCGCACAACGACCCGATGGCGGAGGGCGCCTACCTGGCGGCGAAGGCCGCCGGCAAGGAGACCGCGATCAAGTTCACCGGGATCGACGCGTTGCCGGTCCCGTCCGGCGGCATCAAGGCGGTCGAGCAGGGTCGCCTGCAGGCGACGTTCCAGTACGCGACCGGCGGACGCGAAGCGATCGACCTGGCCAAGAAGATCCTGGTCGACTGCACGAAGGACGTGCCGAAGTCGACGACCCTCGGCACGATGCAGATCACCAAGGACAACGCTGTGCAGGCCTACACCGAGCTCGGCGGCAAGCAGTAACAGTTCCGCGGCTGCGGGCCCGCCGCGATGGCTGGGCGGGCCCGCACCACCGAACGACCGGCGAATCAGCCACCGGAAGCCGTCACCGCAAACCCGCATCGAGCCCTGGAGGAAAGCGATGTCCCGCCTACCGTCCCGCGTTGGCCGGCTGTCCGTGCTGCTAGCGGCCGCCCTGAGCCTGATCGCGACACCGGTTCCGGCTTGGGCGGCCGACCCGCCTGCGATCGACAACCAGCCGTACGAGAACCGGTCCACCATGGTCGGCGCCGGTGACTTCGTGCCCGTCTACGACCCCAGCGTCGGCGAGAACGAGCGCTGGTACTACAACGACCACACCATGGTGCGCGACCGCCGTACCGGCGAGTGGCACATCTTCGCGATCACCCACGCTGAGCCCGCCAACCCGCTCGACGAGCGGTTCTTCGGCCACGCCACGGCACCGTCTCCGCGCGGGCCCTGGACGAAGCAGCCGTTCGCGCTGGAGGCCGACCCCGCCGCCGGCGAGAGCCACATCTGGGCGCCGTACGTCCTGTTCCACGGCGGCACGTACTACATGTACTACGCGGGCGGCACGGCGGACCACACGGCCTACCGGATGCAGCTGGCCACGTCGAAGGATCTCAAGACCTGGACCCGCCACCCGGCGAACCCCCTGTTCACCGACGGCTTCGACGGCCGGGACCCGATGGTCACCCGCGTCGGCAGCCAGTGGGTGATGTACTACACCGCCAACAGCACACCGGCCGGTGGCCACCACATCGTCGCCTACCGCACCAGCCGGGACCTGGTGCACTGGGGTGCCCGGCAGACGGCCTTCGAACACCCGGCCACCGGCACCTTCGGCGGACCGACCGAATCGCCGTTCGTGGTGCGTCACGGCGGATCGTGGTACCTCTTCGTGTGCTGCGAGAGCGGATACCAGGACACCCGCGTCTACCGCAGCGCCGACCCCTTCCACTTCAGCGTCGACCAGTTGGCGGGGCAGATCAACGCGCACGCCGCCGAGGTGGTCAAGGACGACTCCGGCACGGGCGACTGGTACGTCACCGGTGCCGGCTGGGGCCAGGGCGGACTCTGGCTGGCACCGCTGCACTGGCGTACGCCGGTGGTGACGAAGGGCCGCGTCGTCACCACTCCCTACTACCGCGCCGTCGTGCAGACAGCACCTCAGGCCCGGCTGGTCTCCTACGACGCCGACCCCGCCGGACGTGGTGAACACCGACCCGTCACGGACTCGTCGTCCCGCTCCACGGCGCCCTACCTCGCGGTCGGAGCCTTCGGGCCGACAGACGTGGCGGGCGCCGCCAGGGACGTGACCGTCTCCGCCGACGGCACCGACCTGAGCCTCAACGGCATCCCCCTCGGAGACGAGCCGGTGACCGCCGACTGGCGGTTCCGGTTCGATACGGCCACCACGGACCTCAGCCTCGTCTGGCACGTGGCCGGCCCGACCACCGCGCCGGTCTGGGAAGCCGCCTGGAACCTGGACTCGGCCCTGCCGCGGCTCGGTGACCCCGGCCAGCAGGACAGGGACGGCGACGCCGCGGGTTTCACCAGTTGGACACTTGCCACCGACGACACGACCACGCTGGTGGCCGCCTACCGCGCCGGCTCGGCCTGGAGCGAGGACAACCGGTGGTTCAATCGCCCCAGCGGATCGATCGCATGGCAGCCGCTGTGGCAGCCCGGCGGACGGTCGATGCCCCTTGGTGACCTTCCCGGGGGAACCTGGCGGCTCGGGGTGAGCGGGACCGCCGCGGACACGTCATTCGCCGAGGCGCTGGCGGCAGGCCTCAACGGCGGGTAGCGGCCCGGTTGTCCCGTCGGGGTGTCGGGGTGGTGGACTCGGGTCGGGCCCGATCACTTGTCGAACCGGATCTCGACGCGTCGATTGCTGGCCCGACCCTTCGGGTTGTCCTTGCCGTTCAGGGTGTTCGGCGCGACGGGTCGGGTCTCCCCGAAGCCCTTGACCTCGTAGGTGATCTGGCTGCCGGCGAGTCCCACGGCCAACTCGTTCCGGACCGCCTCGGCTCGTCGACGGGACAACGTCAGGTTCTGCGCGTCGTGACCCACCGAATCAGTGTGTCCGAAAATCTGGACCTTGCCGGCGGCCTGGGTGCGCAGCCGTCTCGATATCTCGGCCAGCCGGGTACGGGCAGCCGGCGACAGATCGGCCTTGCCGAATGCGAAGAGGACGTCCGCCGCCAGGGTCAGCTCGATACGCCCCCCGGACTCGGCCTCCAGGCTGTTGCCGTCGAGGTCCTCGGTGCGCAGATAGATGTCCTCCATCGGCGCCCGGATGTCGATGATCGGCGCGCTCACCTGCTCGCCGGGCCCAAGCGTTGGTCCGGGCACGGGAGCGGTCCCCGACGACGGCGTCGACGTCGGCGCAGACCAGGCGACGGCCGGTTCACTGACCAGCAGCAGAGCCAGCGCGGTCGCGGCCAGCGCCGTCTGCCGGCTAACCGAGCGGGACATTCTCGAAGACCGGAACTCGGGGGATGACGACATCAACGGCGGTGACGTCGTCCGGTGGGGCTCCGAACATGGCGTACAGGTCCACCGACTGACCGGCCTCGACGAATACCGATGAGAGGCCCGACGAGGCGAGGTACTTCACCTGGCCGGGTGTCGCGTCCGGGTCGCCGCTCCGCGCGACCAGGTGCCGCTTGCGGTTCTTCCGGTCGATCATCGTCACGCCGGAGAACGCCAGGGAGATGGTCTCACCTTGAAAGGCGCTGCCAATCTGCCAGCGGTCCGGGCTGTCCGTGGTGTTCGTGCGCGTCATCCGGACATTGAGGTTGACGAACCCGCTGTCGCGTCGCAGCTGGTACAGCTCCACCTTCACCGGAAAGAGTTTGCCGCTGTCGCTGATCTGGATGTCCCGGCTCGCGATCGGGGAGCCCAGCTCCTCGGGCTTACCCGGCGCGGTACCGATGGTGTCCTTCGAGTCCTTCGTGGCATCTGAGCCATCGGTCCTGTCGATGCTGCTGCATCCGACGAGGACCAGGGCCACCGCTATCGCAAGCGAACCGGCGGCCATTGTGTTGCGCAAACGCACGGATTTCCTCCCCGTAGGCTGTCCGACTGCCAGTGACTCCGACGACCGCTTGATCGTGGAGGAGCCCCTGCGTCCGTGCCGGGCCGCGACCGGCCCCTGGGAGACGGTAGTAGACGGCACCGGATCGGCAAATGCTTATGCGATGGCCCGGGAGGGTGGAGCGTTGCGGGCATGCGGGGCCGCGACGGCCACCGCCCGCTCTGTCGAGGCAGCCTGTGAGGGCGCTCGCGGCCGATCAACGGTGGCCGCCACAGGTCACGCGACACGGCGCGCGCGGCACGCTGCCGCCGTGTCGCGTGATGCCGGTGGTCAGTCGGTCGGGTATTCCGCCAGTGCCTCGACGACCGCCGCTCGGGCGTCGAGCAGCGCCTGGTAGGCGGCCGGTCCGGGGGTGGCCGCGGGTTCGACACCGGCCAGTGCGGCCACCCGCGCCGGGTGGTCCTGGCCGCCGCGTTCGGCTAGCTGGTCGAGCAGGGCGAAGTCATCCTGACCGTCGCGGAACAGCTCCCACCGGATGCTCGACACCGGTCCGTCCTTGCCCGGGTAGACGAGGTACTCGTCGCCCTGCCGGTAACGGTAGGACCCGTCGGTGTACGGGTCCTGCGGCCACGAGTTGTACGCCCAACGCAGGTAGCCGTCGAGGTTGCGTTGTGCGCTGAGCCAGGACAGCACGCGTGCGCCGAGGGGCGCGGCCGGGGTCACCGTGTTCGGGTAGGCCGGGTTGGACCAGGTGTAGAAGGTGGTCTTCTTGCCCTCCGCCCGGCGCCGGTCGATCATCTCCTGCGACCAGTGGTCAACGTCGGAGTAGTTGAGCGACAGGTCCTGCGCGAACGCGTCGGTGCTCGCGGATCCGGCGATCGCGATCTGGTCGACGAAGACCGGTGCGACCTCCCGGACCAGGTCGATGGCCACCTGCATCTCGCTCGCGGGCCGCTCGTCGAAGGCGAGGTAGGTCCGGTCCAGCCAGCCCCGGTCCCGTACGTGGTCCTCGAACGCGACGAGGAACGCCGACCAGGCGTCCTTCCACTCCGCGCCGCCCAGTGAGACCTCCTGGTCCACCCGCTGACCGGTCCGGGTGTCGGTGTAGACGACGTGCTGGTAGCCGCGGAACATCAGCAGCCCGAAGGCGTGGATGTACGGGCCGATGCCGGCCCGCATCCCCTCCTCGACCAGACGGTCCCAGTTGGCGAAGTCGAAGGACCACTGCTCGCCGTCGTGGAACCAGTCGACGGCCGAGTGGTACGGCACGTAGGTCTGCGACCGCCACTGGCCGTCCGGCCACAGCACCGGCCACGGGTCCTCGGCTACTGCCGAGTTGATGACGCGTTGGCCGCGCGAGGCCAGGTCCTCCAGGTACGGCCGGATGGCCTTGAAGTGCTGGTCGGACCACAGTTCGAGGCCGGCCTGGTCGGCGATGGTGTCTGGCTGGAACCAAAGATTCAGGTGGAAGTCCCGCTCGGCGACCGGCGGCAGGGTCACGTCGGCGATCTTCACCGTGAGGTCGTACTCGATCGGCTTGACCCTGTGGGCGGTCACGGTGATCCGGCTGCGATAGGTGCCCGGGCGGGCGTCCGATGGTACGGCGAGGGTGAACCAGACCGGCTGCGCCTGGCCGGCGGGCACGTCCACCCGGTCGACCTCGCGCAGCGGGTCGGCGATCATCCCGCCCCGGTCGTCGGGGATGTAGGCGGGATAGCGGACCTGGATCGCCTTCGAGATCGCGCCGCCCTCGCCGGTCGGCTTCAACGGACCAACCTGCACCCGGAGTTTTTCGAGGTCCTGGGCGCTGGCCACGGCGAGTTGGGCGGACGCTTGTCCGCCCCGGACGGTCGCCAAGGACAGTTGCCGGGCGTTGCCGGTGGGCACCGACTCCGGGGCGACCTGCGGGACGCGCTCGAACGACGAGGACGCGAAGTCGCCGGTCGGCACCCATGTCTTGAGGGCATCCGCGGGCGGCCGTGCGCCGGCCGGAGTGGGTGCGGCGACGGATCCGACCAGGAGCGCGACGGCTGCGAGCCCCACGCTGAAACGGCGTAATCGGACCACTGTGGTCGGTGGATGGGTGATGTTCGACGGTGCGGGAGGAGGCATGTGATCAACTCCTGTGAGCGATATTGCCGGCATCCGACGGATAGCGATCAGTATTGATCAGAGCCCGCCGCTAGGCAAGAAGGGGGTGCGCGATAGCGACCGCTTTTTGTTAATATCGAGCACGAAACTCCATGCCGGAGCACCGGCGCCAGACCCCCGACGAGGAGTCGCGATGACCGAGCGGGCAACGTGATCCTCGCCGTTGCGCCGAATCCGGCGCTCGATGTGACCTATGGACTGGGGGAACTGCACCGGGGCCGGGTGCAGCGGGTGCGGACCGTCAGCGAACGCCCCGGTGGCAAGGCCGTCAACGTCGGCCGGGTGCTTCACGAACTGGGGGAGCGGGTCCTCGTCACCGGCATGTCCGGCGGTCCGGGGGGCGCGGCCCTGCGGGCCGCTCTCGACCGGGCCGGCGTGCCGGCCGACCTGCTCGACGTACTGCCGGACGTCCGGCGCACGCTGGTCGTACACGAGACCAACGGAGTGACGACGTCGCTGTGGGAGCCTGGCTATCCGCCGATGGACCCGCCGGCCGCCGCCAACGCCCTGACCCGGCACGTGAGCGAACTCCTGGCCGGTGCCGACGCGCTGGTCGTCTCCGGCAGCCTGCCGCCCGGCGTGGACCCGGGGCTTCCGGCCCGCCTGGTCGACGCGGCGGTGGCCGCCGGAGTGCCGGCCGTCGTGGACGTCAGCGGCCCGGCCCTGCGGGCGGCGGCGACTGCTGGCGGGGCGGTGCTGATGCCGAACGCGGACGAGATGGTCGAGTTGGTCGGTCACCGGCCCTCGACGCCGGCCGAGGCCGTACGGGCGGCCCGCCGGCTGCTGCCCCCCGCCGGCCGGGTCGCCGCCGTCGTGCTGACCCTGGGCGCCGACGGGATGGCCGTGGTGCGACCGGATCGGGCCATGCTGGCCGCGCCACCGGAGCGGATCGAGGGGAACGCGACCGGCGCCGGGGACGCGGCCTGCGCGGCCGTCGCCCGGCAACTCGCGGCCGCCGGGTCGCTGGACGCCGTCGACTGGCACGGCCTGCTCGTCGACGCGGTGGCGCTGTCGGCGGCAGCGGTGCTGCGTCCGGTCGCCGGTGAGGTGGACGTCCGTGCCTACCGGCGCTGGCGTGATCAGGTGAGAGTGGAGGAAGCATGACTCTGGCTTCGATGGCGGAGCTCGTCATCCCGGCAGCGCGGGACCGCCGGGCCGTCGGGGCGTTCAACGTCATCCAGCTTGAACATGCCGAGGGCATCGTGGCCGGCGCCGAGAGCGCGGCACGCCCGGTGGTGCTGCAGCTATCGGAGAATACGGCCCGCTACCACGGCAGCCTGGCGCCGCTGGCGCTGGCCTGCCTCCGGATCGCGGCGGAAGCGTCCGTGCCGGTCTGCGTACACCTGGATCACGCCACCCGGCGTGAGCTTGTCGAGCAGGCGGTCGAGCTCGGGGTGCCCTCGGTGATGGTCGACGCGTCCGGGCACTCGTACGAGAAGAACGTCGCCCTGACCGCGGAGCTCGCCGCCTGGTGTCATTCGCGGGGGGTCTGGGTCGAAGCCGAGCTCGGTGCGATCGGCGGCAAGGACGGCGCGCACAAGCCCGGCGTACGGACCGATCCGGACGACGCGGCCGCCTTCGTCGCCGCCACCGGTGTCGACGCGCTCGCGGTCGCGGTCGGCTCCTCGCACGCGATGCTGAGCCGTGACGCGGTCCTCGACGACGAACTGATCGCCGCGATCGCGGCGAAGGTGCCGGTGCCACTGGTCCTGCATGGCTCGTCCGGGGTCTCCGAGGCGGGCCTGCGGTCGGCAGTCGCGCACGGGATGTCGAAGATCAACATTGCGACCCATCTCAACGCGGTCCTCACCAGTGCGGTCCGGCGTGCGCTCGCCGCCGACGAGAACCTGGTCGACCCGCGCAGGTACCTCGGTCCGGGCAGGGATGCGGTGGCCGGGCAGGTCGCCCACCTGGTCACCCTGCTTGCCCCGTGACGGCGCGGGCGGGCCTCAGGCCAGCAGCACGTTGACGCCGGCGGCGCGCAGGTCGGCCACGACCTTCGCGTCCGCGCCGTCGTCGGTCACCAGGGTGTCCACCGCGTTGACGTCGCAGATCCGGGCAAAGGAGTGTCGGCCCAGCTTCTCCGAGCCGGCCACGACGACGACCCGACGGGACCGGCGGACCATCGTCGCATCGATGCCGGCCTCGCCCTCGTCGTGACAGGACGTGCCGCCGTCGGGGGAGAACGCGTCGACCCCGAGGATCAGCACGTCGAGCCACAGCTCGTTCAGAACCATCGTGGCCAGCGGCCCGGTCAGCTCGTACGACTGGGGCAGTGCCACACCGCCGAGGATGACGGTACGGACGTGGCGTCGCAGCACCATCTCCGTGGCGATGTTGAGTGCGTTCGTCACCACCGTCACGGCCGGCCGCTGAACGGCCTGGGCGAGGTCGACCCGCGCGGCGAGACGTCGGGCCGTCGCGGACGTGGTGGTGCCACCGTTGAACGCGACGACGTCGCCCAGTTCGACGAGCTCGCAGGCGATGGCGGCGATGCGCTCCTTGGCGCCGTTGTCGCCCCGGCCCCGGTAGCGGACCGGCAGGTCGTACGAGACGGACGTGGCCACGACGCCGCCGTGCGTCCGAGCCGCCAACTGCTGCTCCGCCAGGGTGGTGAAGTCCCGTCGGACCGTCGCCTCGGAGACCTGCAGGGCGCTGGCCGCCTCGGCGACGGACAGCCTGCCGCGCGCGCCCAGGATGTCGAGCAGCGCCTGCAAGCGCTGGGCACGGTCGCGGCCGTCCGCCCGGTCGGCGGCGGCGGCCTCGACCGTGCTCACTTGATGGCCCCCGCCGTGAGACCTGCCACCAGGCGCTTTTCAACCAATGCGAAGAGAACGATCACGGGCACGATGCCGACGATAGAGACTCCGAAGACGTATTGCCACGCCGAGTCGTACTGACCGACGAATTTCGTGATGGCGACGGTCAGCGGCTGGTTCTCCGCCGTGGTCAAGATGACGAGGCTGGCCGCGAACTCGTTCCAGCACGCGACGAAGGTGAAGATGATGGCGGTGACGATGCCCGGCCAGACCACGGGCAGGGTTACCCGCCGCAGCGTCTGCAGTTTGCTGGCACCGTCGATCATTGCCGCCTCGTCTATCTCCTTGGGCACCCCGGCGAAGAAGCTGTGCATGATCCACACCGCGAAGCTGAGGTTGAACGCGCCGTTGACGAGGATCATAGCGAGCCAGGTGTCGTCGATACCGATCGCGAGGAACTGCCGGAACAGTCCCGCCGCGAGTACGGTCGGCTGGAGCATCTGGGTCACCAGGACCAGGAGCAGGAACGCCAGCCGCCCGGGAAAGCGGTGCTTGGCCGTGTAATAGGCGGCGGGCATGGCCACCACCAGGACCAGCAGTGTCCCGCAGGCAGAGATGATTATCGTGGAGACGAGGTTGTAGGCGAGCGGCGTCTCCGGCGTGGACCACATCGACGTGTAGTTCGAGGGCACCCATTCGGTCGGCAGGTAGGTGGCCGGAATGCGCACGATCTCCGAGTGCCGCTTGAACGAGCCGATCACCATCACCAGGTAGGGCGCCAGGAAGAACAACGCGACCACCGCGCCGGCCAATGCCATCAACCACCGGCGACCGCCGCGCGGATGCCCGCCGCGGCTCCGGGTACGACTGTTGTGTCCGCTGGCGCGCACCGACTTCGTGACGCGCTCATCGCCCTGAGATCTGGTTGCCGTCGTCGCCAAGGCTCACTCGTCCCTCATCGGCCGGACAACCCGGAGGTAGATACCGATGACCGCGAGGACGATGACGAAGTTCACGACGCTCAGTGCGCTCGCCGTCTCGACCTGGCGGTCCTGCTGGATGTATTTGAAAATCAACGTGGTGGTGGTGTCCGCGTCGTACCCGGGAATGCTGCCGGTCAGTGTGCGGAGAATGGGCAGCGAGTTGAAGACGTTGATGATGTTGATCAGCACGGCGACGGCGATCGCTGGCCGTAGGACCGGGAAGATCACGCTCCAATAGGTCCGCACCGAGCCGGCGCCGTCCACCGCGGCGGCTTCCAGCACCTCGCGCGGCACCATCTGCAGCCCGGCGAGGATCGTGTACGTGGTGAACGGCAGCGAGACGAACACCGCCACTCCCATGGCCACCAAAAAGGCCGGCACCGGCTGTCGGGTGAAGCCGAACCCGGTATCCAAGATCCCGAGGTCGACCAGGAACTGGTTCATGACCCCGTAGAAGGGATCGAGTCCGTAGTAGAAGACGGTGGCCGTCATCACGACACTCGCCGCCCACGGGACGATGACCGCGAGTCGAACCAGTCGGCGACCAGGGAAGGCCTTGTCCAGGAATTGCGCGAGCGCCATGGAGACGAGCACGGTCACCACGACGCCGCCGACCACCCAGATCGCGGTGTTGAGCAGCACCCTGCCCAACGCGGGGGAGTCGAACAGCGTCACATAGTTGTCGAACCCGGCCGAGCCGCGGTCCACCCCGACCGGCGACACGTCCCGGGTCGAGGTCCAGACCAGATAGCCGGCCGGGAACAGGACGACGGTGACGATCAGGGTCAGCGCCGGCATCAGCCATGGAAGTGCCGCCACCAGGTCTCGGCGTGCCTGACGACGCGTCGAGATCGCGGGTGCCGGCACTTCCATGAGTTGGTTGGTCGTCATTTGTCAGCCGCGCAGGCTCTAGCCGTTGGCCTTGGCCTGGATTTCATCCAGCACCGCCCCGGGGTTCTTGCCCTGCCCGATCTGCCCCATCAGGCTCTGCATCGCGCCCTGGGTCGCCGCCCACTGCGGGTTCGTGCTGGGGTAGAACCGGGCGCTCGGCAGGACCTCGAGGAAGCTCGCGATCTCCGTCTTGCCCGCCAGCGCCGCTGCGCCGGACCTGGTGGTGGGCAGGAACCCCTCGGTGTCGACGAACTTCGTGTAGACCGGTGCGCTGAACACGTAGTCCAGGAAGGTCTTGAGCGCCTCCTGCTTGTCACCCTTGTTCTTGAACGCCATCAGGTGGTCGGCGACCCCGAGGGTCATCGGCTGACCGTCCTTGGTGGCGATCGGGGCGCTCGCGTACTTGAGGCTCGGGTTCTTCTCGGCGATCTGCCCGACGGTGGGCGGGAGCGCCACCACCATGCCAATCTTGCCCTGGATGAACACGTCCAGCATGGGGGTCCGGTCAGACGCCCCGGGGTCGGGCTGGGTGGCCTTTTCGTCGATCATCCGCTTCATGAACGTGACGGCTTCGAGGGTCGCGGGGGTGTTGACCGCGATGGCCGACCCGTTGGTCCACGATCCGCCGTTGCCGAAGGTCCAGATCGAGGTTTCCGCCTGGGCCTCCTCGCTGCCCAGCGGCATGCCGTAGCCGTAGACGCCGTCGCCGAGACCGGCCACCTTTTTCGCCGCGTCGAGCAGCTGGTCCCACGTCTTCGGCGGCGCTGCGACGCCGGCACGCTCGAACAGTTCGGTGTTGTAGAACATGGTGCGGGCCGAGGCGATCAGGGGCAGGCCGTACATCGTGCCGTCGATCGAGGCGTTGTCCGCAAAGGACTTCTGGAAGTCCGCCAGGGTGCTCGCCGAGACCACCTCGTCGGCGGAGTACAACAGGTCGTCCGCCGCGAAGCCCGAGAAGGCGTCGATGTTCAGGATGTCCGGTGCCGCGTTCGACTGGACCTTGGTACGGACAACATCGTTGATGTTGTCCCAGGACTGGATCTCCAGTTCCACGTTGATGTCCGAGTGGGCCGCCTCGAAGTCGGCGATGATGCCCTCCCAGAGCGCCTTGGTGCCGTCGCTGTAGCTGGGCACAAGGAACGACAGCGTGCGTGCGTCCGCACTCTGCCCGTCGTCGCCGCCGAATCCGCAACCAGTCAGCGTCAAGCCGGCAACCGCTACGGCCGCCCACGAACGCGCGAATCTCTTCATTTCCGCCTCCACCGGCGCAGGGGACATCGCCAAAGTTGTGATCGGAATCCTGGCTGGCTGTGATCGTTCGTGACTGGTTCCCGTCGGAACCTTCCACGATCACGCCGCTGTTGGTGGGATTCTGCGTCGCCTTCCTGAGTGGCGTCAAGGTCTTTCGCTGTAACTGCTGCTCAGGCCGTGACCGACTTCCGGCGCCTCAGTGCATGTTACTGACCGGTTCCACGACCTTCTTGACAGATTCGATCAGGTCGCTCCATTCTGGAGGCGCTCCAGACCCGCTCGCATGAACCATGAGGACGAGGCACCCGATGAGTGAAGGAACCTTCCTGGCGGCCGAGATCGAGACCCAGCCGGATGACTGGCTCCGTGTGCTGGACGTGCTGCCCTCGGTGGCGATGGACCTTCCGCAGCCTGGCGAGCGAGTCGCGGTGCTCGGGTGTGGAACCTCGCTGTTCATCGCCCAGGCCTACGCGGCCCTGCGGGAGAGCGCCGGCGAGGGCAGCACCGACGCGTGGCCGGCCAGTGAACACCAGCTGGGCCGTGGCTATGACCGGGTGCTCTGCATTACCCGCTCGGGCACCACGACCGAGGTGCTCGACGTCCTCAAGCAGTGCCGGCATCGCGTGCCCACCACGGTCATCACCGCCGACGCAACATCGCCGGCGGTGAGCCTGGCCCGTCCGGTCGTGCTCAGCGACGTCGACGAGCGTTCGGTCGTACAGACCCGCTTCGCGACGACCACCCTCGCGCTGTTGCGGGCGGCCCTCGGTCACGACCTGCGTCCGGTCGCCGAACAGGCACGGCAGGTTCTCGAGCGCGGGGCCGACGCGACGAGCCCGGCCGCGACGGCCGATCAGATCACCTTCCTCGGACGCGGCTGGACGGTCGGGCTCGCGCACGAGGCGGCCCTGAAGCTACGCGAGACGACTCAACTGTGGACCGAGTCCTACCCCGCGATGGAGTACCGGCACGGTCCGCTCAGCATCACCGCGCCCGGCAGGGTCGTCTGGGCGTTCGGAGAGGTTCCCGTCGGCCTGGCGGACCAGGTCCGGGCGACCGGCGGTCACTTCGAGTGGTCCGAGATGGATCCGCTCGCCGACCTGGTCCGCGTCCAACAGTTGTGCCTGCTGCGAGCCGGGGCAGCAGGGCTCGACCCCGACCAGCCGCGCAACCTGTCCCGGTCGGTCATCCTCGACGGCTGACCGCTCGACACTCGGGGCCAACGTGCCCGGAGGTAGCCGGGCCGGGTGGTCCGACGCTGACTGATCGCCGCGTCGACCAGCACGGCTAAGCAATTGTGCCCGCGTGACACGTCACATCCCCGCAGAGGAGCTGATCCACGTGAGTCCCAACGAAGCCAGCCCGAACGAGTCCACCGCGGCAGCCGGGTCCCACCCGTCGCGTCGTAACGTCCTGAAGGGCGTGGGCGCGCTGGGCGCCGCGGCCGGACTTGGCGGCGCCCTACTTCCAGGCACGGCGGCCGGTGCGGCGCCCGCCGCCGAACCTGCCCGGATCAAGGGCAAAGAGAAGTCCATGGTCAACGTCCCCTTCGAGGGCTTCGACGAGGTGCGTGTCGGCATCATCGGCCTTGGCAACCGCGGCGGAGACCAGGCCATGCGGTGGGCCGCCGTCTCCACGATCACCGCGGTCTGCGACATCCGGCCCGACCACGTCGCGGAGACCATCAGCCGAGTCATGGCTCAGGGCTTCCAGGACAAGGAGCCGGTCGGCTACTCCAACGGCGAGGAGGACTTCGAGCGGCTCGTCCGTCGTGACGACATCGACCTGATCTACGTCGCCACGCCGTGGGAGTGGCACCACCCGATGGCCAAGGCGGCCATGGAGCACGGCAAGCACGTCGCCATCGAGCTGCCCATCGCACCGCACCTGGACGACATCTGGGACCTGGTCCGCACCTCCGAGCGCACCGGCAAGCACTGCATGCTGCTGGAGAACGTGAACTACTTCCGCCCCGAGATGCAGATGTTCAACATGGCCAAGGCGGGGCTTTTCGGCGAGTTGCAGCACGCCTCCGGTGGCTACGTCCACGACCTGCGCTGGCCGTACACCTTCGGGGGCGCCTACTACCCGGAGCACTGGCGGCGGCGCTGGCAGACCCGGATGAACGCCGCCCACTACCCGATGCACGGGCTCGGGCCGGTCTCGGCCTCCCTGGACATCAACCGAGGCGATCGCTTCGACGAACTCGTCGCGGTCGCCTCGCGGCCCAAGGCGCTGGCCCTGTTCCGCGAGGAGGACCCGCGGGTTGGCGCGGACCACCCGGCCTGGGACGACGATCCCTACATCTCCGGGGACCGCAAGCAGGTCTTCATCAAGACCGTCAACGACCGGTTCATCCGGGTCGAGCACGACGTGAACTCGCCCCACCCGTACAGCCGGGAGACCACGCTCACGGGGACCCGGGGTTCACTGGAACTGGACAACGCCCGGATCTACCTGGAGTCGCTCGGCCACACGAACCACGCGTGGCGGACCGGCAGTGCCTTCAGCACGATCATGAACCAGCACGACCATTGGATCTGGCCGGCCCTGGAGAACCTGGCCAGCCAGTACGGTGGGCACGGTGGCGGCGACTTCATCTCCATCTTCCGGATGGTCCAGTTGATGCGCCTGGGCATGACCCCCGACATCGACGTCTACGACTCAGCGGCGTGGTGCTCGGTGATCCCGCTCAGCCACGAGTCGCTGAAGGGCAAGGGCTTCAAGTCGGTCAAGGTGCCCGACTTCACCCGGGGCCACTGGCAGCAGGCACGCCCCACGTTCGACCGGCCGCGGCCGGAGGACCCGTGGCTGGACGGCGACGGTCGGCCGCGCCGGTAGGCATGGGCGCGGGCTGAGCTGACGCTACGCGGGGTCGGGCACGAACGGGTTGTCCGTGCCCGACCCCGATGAGCGCGGCGAGCGGACCAGCAGGCTCGGTGCGAGCGGGGCGAGGGGAAGCGGTGAGTGAAGGCGCGGTGGTCATCGCCCTGGACGTGGGCGGCACGGGCATCAAGGCCGCGCTGGTCCGGGCGGATGGGACCAGCCAGCACACCGAACGGCACGCCACCGGCGCTGACCGGGGTCCGTCGGCGGTCGTGGAGACCGTCCTGTCCGTCGCAGGAGGGCTGGCTGACAAGGCCCGCGCCGACGGGTTGACTCCGGTGGCGGTGGGCATCGCGGTGCCCGGGGTGATCGACGAGGTCGCCGGCGTGGCGGTCTGGTCGGCCAACGTCGGCTTCCGGGACGTACCGTTGCGGGACCTGGCGGTCGCGCGGCTCGGGCTGCCCGTGGCGCTCGGGCACGACGTGCGGGTGGGCGGCGTGGCGGAGGCCCGGCTCGGCGCCGGGCGGGGTAGTAGGCACGTGCTCTTCGTCGCGATCGGCACCGGCATCGCCGCCGCGCACGTGGTTGGAGGGTCGGCCTACGCGGGCGCGCACGGCGCCGCCGGCGAACTGGGTCACATCGTGGTACGCCCCGGTGGGCCGCGCTGCGGCTGCGGCCAGCTCGGCTGTCTGGAGGCGGTCGCTTCGGCGGCCGCGGTCGGCCGGCGTTACGTGGAGCTGACCGGTACGCCCGCCACCGCGGCCGACGTCGCCGCGCGGGCCGCCGCGGGGGAGGAACTCGCCGGGCAGGTGTGGCGCGACACGGTCGACGCGCTCGCCGACGGGCTCCGCACCGGACAGGCGCTCTACGACGCGGAGGTGATGGTGATCGGCGGCGGCCTCGCCGAGGCCGGAGCCGGGTTGATCGACCCGCTCCGGGCGGCGCTGCGCGCGCGGCTCACGTTTCACCGGGAGCCGCGGCTGGCGCGGGCCGCACTCGGCGACGAGGCCGGCAGCCTCGGCGCCGCCCTACTCGCGCTCGACCGCGTGGAGGGTGGCGTGCGAGCGCCGTATTGACCGGTGTCATCGCGACCGACGGCACCATCCGTATCATCGCGGCATGGTGCTGGACCCGGAGCCACGGATCAGCCGGCGGGCGGTGCTCCTGGCCGCCGGCGGGCTGCTCGTCGGTTGCTCCCCAGAGCCCGAGGTCGACACGGTCCACCTGCGACTGGCCACCGGGCCGGCGGGGGCGGTGTACCGGCGCATCGGCGGTGCGCTGGCCGAACACATCTCCGAGCAGGTGCCGGGTGCCACGGTGACCACCGTGCCGAGCGGGGCGTCCACCGACAACATCCGGATGCTGCGGGCCGGCGCGGCGCACCTCGGGCTGACCAGTCTGGATGCGGTGATCACGACCGACGGCAGCGCGCCCGAGGGGCTCTCGGCGGTGTGCCGGCTCTACGACAGTCATCTGCATCTCGTGGTCATGGCCGGTTCGGCGATCGAGGAGTTCCGGGACCTTGAGGGCAAACGTCTGTCCCTCGGTGCCCGCGATTCGGGCACGGAGTTCACCTCGCTGCGGGTTCTGGAGCTCGGCCCGGTCAACGCCGACGTTCGGTACCTCAGCCAGGCCGAATCGGCGGCGGCGCTGCGCGACGGCAGGATCGACGCGATGTTCTCCCTGACCGGCGTCCCGACACCCGCCATCACGGAGCTGGCTCAGCGGCACCCGATCCGGCTGATCCCGTTGGACGCACAGGCGGACGCGCTCTTCACGGCGTACCCGGGTCCCTACGCTCCCGCCACGATCCACGCGACCGCCTACGCCGGCGTCCCGGCCACCCGCACCGTCGCCGTGCCGAACGTGCTGCTCGCGCGCAACGACCTGCCCGACGACCTGGTCTACGCCATCACCGACACGATCTTCACGCACACCGGCACGATCACCTCCGCCAGCCGTGGCGACGCCGCGGCCGTTCCCGAAGCGTGGCAGATCAACGTACGCACCGGGATCTCCACCGCATCGGTTCCGCTCCATCCGGGCGCGGTGGCCTGGTTCCGCGACCGCAAGCGCTGACCAGAGACAGCGGCAGGTTGGCGAAGAGACCGGGTCCTCAGACCGGCGACGGCGCCGGGGCGCCGGCCGACGACGCCACCTGCGGAACGACCGGCAACGCGACCACTGCGGCGAACCCGTGCCCGGACCCGTCCGGACGCGGCAGGCCCTCCTCCAGCCGCAGCTCGCCCCCGGCCGCCCCGACCAGGTCGGCGCAGATCGCCAGTCCCAGGCCGGTACCGGACACGTTCTGGTGCCGCGGCGACCGCCAGAACCGTCGTAGCGCCTGCGCCTGCTCGGACACGTCGAGCCCCTGCCCGTCGTCGCGGACCGAGATGGTGACCACCCCTGCGGCCGTGGAGCCGTTGCGGTTTCCGGCGCCCGCACCACCGGGAACAACGCGGGCGCTCACCTCCACGGTCCGCGCGCCCGAGAGCCGTAACGCGTTGCTGATCAGCTCGTCCAGGATGCTGCCCAGTCCGCCCGGCGGCTCCAGCAGCCGCAGCCCCGGCGGCACGTCGACCGCCAGTGTCTGCCCCGCTGTCGCCGTCAACGCCCGCCACCGGACCACCCGGGTCGCCAGCACCTCGTCGAGATCCACCGGCGACGCCGTCCGCATGCTCTCCATCCGCGCGCTGGCCTGCAGCGAGTTCAACATCCGTTGCATCGCCTTCAGCTCGTCGACGGCGACGTCGTACACCTGCCGTCCGCTGCCCTCCGGCCGCAGGTGCGGCGCGAGGCTCTCCACCGCGAGCCGGAGGCTGGTCAACGGGTTGCGCAACTGGTGCGACGCATCGGACACAAACGCTCGCTGCCGCTGCGCGGCGTTCTCGACGGCGTCCATCATGGTGTTGAACGACTCTGCCAGCCGCCGCAGCTCGATCGGGCCGGCCTCGGCGTCGGCGCGGATCGTCAGGTCGCCTTCGGAGATTCGCGAGGTCGCCGCGTCCAGCTTCCGCACCGGCCGCAGCACCCACGCCGACACCGGCCAGGCGACGGCCGCCAACGCGATCAACGGCAGCAGCCCCAGCCCGGCGAGCCGGGCCCAGCGTACGAGGATGGCTTCGCGCGTCTTCGACAGGTCGGAGATCGTCACGACGGCGCCGACCACCTCACTGTCCCGGCCAACCGGCTCGGCCACAACGAGTGCTGAATCGTCCCACGGCGCCCATTCCCAGGACGGTTCGGAGCGCGCCCCGGCCAGCGCCGCGGTCACGATCCGGGGCAACGTCGGCTCGGCGCGTGCCGCCTCCTGGTACGCGCCGGCCGGTCCGAGCAACACCTCGCCGGACGTGTCGACCAGCGCGACCGGGATGCCGTAGAGCTCGTGGTAGCGCGTCAGTTCCTGCTGGAGCGCCTCGGTCCGCCCGGTCGACAGCGCGGTCTCGGCCAGCGAGGCGAACCGGCCGACGTCGTTGAGCCGGTTGACGTACGTCTCCTGCATCTCCCGCTCGGCCACGGTGACGCTGAGCGGCACCCCGAGCGCCGCGACGAGCAGCACCGCAAGGGGAACGAGGACGACGAGCAGGCGGCGGTGCACGGCGTGTCAGCCGATCAGCTCCGGCTGGTCGGCCAGGAGCCGATAGCCGACGCCGTGGATCGTGCGGATGACCACGTCCGGCCCCAGCTTGTGCCGTATCGCCGCGATGTGGGTGTCCAGGGTGCGACTCGACGACTCCCAGGTCGCGCCCCAGATCTGGTCGAGGATGACGTCGCGGCTGACCACGTTGGGCGCCCGCCGGGCCAGCAGCAGGAGCAGCTCGAACTCCTTGCGGGTCAACGGCACGGGCGTGCCGTCGACGGTGACCTCGCGGGTGCCCACGCCGATCCGCATCGGGCCGAGCAGGAGCGGCTCGTCCGACTGGCTCAGGGCGCGAGCCGCCCGGGTGCGCCGCAGGACGGCGTCGATCCGGGCGAGCAACTCCGGGATGCCGAAGGGCTTGACGATGTAGTCGTCAGCGCCGGCGCGCAGGCCACGAACCCGCTCGTGCTCCTCGGACCGTGCGGTGACCGCGATGACCGCGGTCTGCGGGTGGTCACGCAGCTTCCGGATCACGTCGAGTCCGTCGCCGTCGGGCAGACCCAGGTCGACGAGCACCACGTCGGACGGCGCGGCGCGCACGGCCTCCGCGGCGGTGGCGATGCGGTGGACCTCGAAGCCCGCCTGGGTCAGGACGGTCACCAGACCCAGCGCCACGCGGTCGTCATCCTCGATGACGGTTATCCGCATACCAGCGGATTCTACGGCCCGGGTCGACCCTCGTGTCAGCCCTCAAGTTCTTGGGATTCCTCTGACACCATCCGCGTCCCGGCCAGTCGAGACTGAGGTCCACTCGCTCACTGAGACATGCGCATGCGCTGATGAGGAGGCCGCTGTGCGAGAGACCAGCAGGTACCGGGCCACCGCGCGGATGGTCGCCGCGATCGGCGTCGTCTCGCTCGTCGCCGCCTGTTCCGGCAACGGAGGCGCCAACGGCGGAGGCGACGCCGCAGGCTACCCGGACCAGAACATCACGATCGTCGTGCCGTTCAGCGCGGGGGGCCCGACAGACACCGTCACCCGCATGATCGCCGAGCCGATGGCCGCCAAGCTCGGCGCCAAGATCGTCGTCCAGAACGTCGAGGGCGCCGGCGGCACGGTCGGCGCCGGCGACGTCGCGCGGGCCGATCCGGACGGCTACACGGTGCTCATGCATCACATCGGTATGTCGACGGCGCCAGCCCTGTACAAGAACCTGGGCTACAAGCCGCTCGAGGACTTCGAGATGGTCGGACTCGTCACCGAGGTGCCGATGACAGTCGTCGCCCGCAAGGACTTCGCGCCCGCGACACTCCAGGACCTCGTGACCCACGTGAAGGCGAACGCCAACAAGGTCACCCTGGCCAACGCTGGCATCGGCGCCGCATCCCACCTGTGCGGCCTGCTGTTCCAGACCGCCACCGGTGTCAAGCTCCAGGAGGTCCCGTACCAGGGCACCGGCCCCGCGCTGACCGACCTCGTCGGCGGCCAGGTCGACTTCATGTGCGACCAGACGACCAACACCAGCGGCCAGATCGCCGCGGGGAAGGTGAAGGCGTACGCGGTCACCACGCCGGAGCGGGTGAAGAGCCTTCCCGACCTGCCCACCACGGCCGAGGCCGGGCTGCCCCAGCTTCAGGTCAGCGTGTGGCACGGTCTCTACGTCCCGGCCGGCACGCCGCAGGAGGTCGTCCAGAAGCTGTCCGAGGCGCTGAAGGTGGCACTGGCCGACCAGGGGGTCATCGACCAGATGGCCAAGCTCGGCACCGCGCCGGTCCCGGCCCAGGACGCGACCCCGCAGGCGCACCGGGCCAAGCTCGAGGAGCAGCTCGGCACGTGGGCGAAGATCATCGCTGACGCCGGGGTCAAGGTCTCCTGAGGTGGAACGCCGTCGGTCGTTCCCGGACGTCCTCGCCGGGGGACTCTTCGTCCTGATCGGTGGCGCATTCGTGTGGGTGGCGCTCGGCTACGAGCTGGGCGCCCCACTGCGGATGGGCCCCGGCGCCTTCCCGCTGCTGGTCGGCGCGACCGTGGCCGCCCTGGGCCTGGCGATCATCATCAAGGGACTCATCGCCGGTGAGGGGATCTCGTTCGGACCGGTCCCATGGCGTGCGGTCGCCGCCATCGTGCTCGCGGTCCTGTTCTTCGGACTCACCGTCCGGCGCCTCGGATTCGTGCCGACGTCGGCGGTGACCGCCCTGCTCACCACGCTGGCCAGCGCACGCGTACGGCTGCTCACGGCCGTGGCCGTGGCCGCCGGTCTGACCGCGGCCAGCACGCTCATCTTCGTCGTCGGACTTCAGCTGCGGATCCCGCTATGGGGCCCGTGGCTGGGGCTCTGACGCGGCATCCGGACTGAGGCATGGAACTTCTCGACAACCTCGCGCTGGGCTTCTCGACCGCCTTCCTGGTCCAGAACGTCCTCTACTGCTTCGTGGGAGTGCTGCTCGGGACCGCGGTCGGCGTGCTGCCCGGCATCGGGCCAACGGCGACGGTGGCGATGCTGCTGCCGATCACGTTCAGCTTCGAGCCGGTGACGGCGCTGATCATGCTGGCCGGCATCTACTACGGCGCGCAGTACGGCGGCTCGACGACCGCCATCCTGATCAACCTGCCCGGCGAGTCCTCGGCGGCGGTCACCGCGCTGGACGGGTACGAGATGGCCCGCCAGGGCCGGGCCGGGCCGGCCCTGGCCGCCGCCGCGGTCGGGTCCTTCATCGCGGGTACGGTGGCCACCGTCGCGCTGGCCGTCGCGGCCCCACCGCTGGCCAGCGTCGCGTTGAAGTTCGGCCCGGCCGACTACTTCTCGCTCGTGCTGCTCGGCCTGATCGTGTCGATCACGCTGGCGCGTGGATCGGCGCTCAAGGCACTGGCGATGATCGCGCTCGGCGTGCTGCTCGGCACGGTCGGCCAGGACATCTACACCGGCACGCCCCGGTTCGTGTTCGACCAGCGCGAGCTGTACGGCGGCATCAACTTCGTGTCGGTCGCCGTCGGCATGTTCGGGGTGGCCGAGATTCTGCGCAACCTGGAGAACGAGGAGACCCGCACGGCGATCGTCGGCAAGGTGCGGAACCTCTGGCCGACCCGTGAGGACCGCCGCCGGATCGTCGGCCCGATCGCGCGCGGTACCGGTCTCGGCGCCGCGCTCGGCGTCCTGCCCGGCGGTGGCCACGTGCTGGCCTCGTTCACCTCGTACGCCGTCGAGAAGCGGATCTCGAAGCGGCCGCAGGAGTTCGGGCGCGGCGCGATCGAGGGAGTCGCCGGCCCCGAGTCGGCGAACAACGCCGCCGCGCAGACGTCGTTCATTCCACTGCTCACCCTGGGTCTGCCCGCCCACCCGGTGATGGCGCTGATGGTCGGCGCGTTCATCGTCCACGGCATCACCCCCGGCCCGAACGTCATCACCAACGAGCCGGCGCTGTTCTGGGGCCTGATCGCGTCGATGTGGATCGGAAACGTGCTGCTCGTGCTGCTGAACCTGCCGCTGATCGGTATCTGGGTGCGCCTGCTGCGCATCCCGTACCAGGTGCTGTTCCCGATGATCATCCTGTTCGCCGCGATCGGCACCTACTCGCTGAGCTTCAACGCGTACGACGTCTACGCGATCGCGTTCTTCGGGATCCTGGGCTACATCCTGATCAAGTGCGGCTGCGAGCCGGCGCCGCTGCTGCTCGGCTTCGTCCTCGGCCCCCTGCTCGAGGAGCACCTGCGCAGGGCGCTCATCATTTCCCGCGGCGACGCGTCGGTCTTCCTGACCCGGCCGATCTCCGCAGTGTTCCTGGCCCTGGCCGTGGCAGCGCTCGTCGTCGCCGTCCTCCCGATGATTCGCAGGCGCCGCGAGATCGTGTTCGCCGACGAGGAGCAGGAGGCCGGATGGTGATCCCGGCGGGGCGCTCGGCGCGACCGGTCAGCGCCTCACGGGCAGGACGCTCGCGCGCAGACGTCGATGACCTTGCCGGTGAGCAGGAACACCGCCTTCTGTTTCTGGGCTCCGGCCTGGGCGCGCGGGAACTCGTGCGGATCGTCGCCGTACTCCGGCCCGGCCGGGGCGAGGTTCGTCGTCGGCGGCGCGTACGTCGCGCCGCTGTTCCAGATCACGATCGCCGAGCCGGTGTACGGATACGCCCGGATCGGTGTGATGCCCCAGTACGGCTTCACGTCGAGTGACCAGCCGTCGGCGAGGGCAGGGGTGTGCAGGCGGGCGCCGATGGTGCGCGCCTGGACCTCGGCCGCGGCGGGGGAGACCTGGTGGTCGCCGAAGGCCACGTGCATCAGCACCCGGTGCGCCGGGGTGCGCGGCAATGGCTCGTCGGTCATGTGCTGGGCGTACCCGTTGGCTTCGGACCGGTCCCAGAGCATCTGCAGCAGTGCGAAGATCAGCTGCTGTTCGACCTTGTCCGGGTAGTACTGGTCCATGATCGATTGGAAGGGGGCGAAGTCCACGCTGCGCTGCAGCAGCGTGGAGTAGTTCATCGCCGGCACGCCGAGCACGGACCGGGTCCAGTCCTGGGCGATGGCGGTGAGTGCGCCGCCGTTGATGCCACCCTGACTGTTGCCGTCGTAGTGCAGCCCGCCGGCCACGTCGATGAGCGGTTGCCCGCCGGCGTCCTGGAACGCCGGGTCGGCCGCGAACCCGTCCGGGTGGATCATCGCCCGGCCCAGGAATAGGAAGTTCAGGAAGCTCTGCTGCAACCGGTCCGCCACCGCGGGGAAGGCGCTGAGGTCGGTGAAGGCGCCGGCCACGTACGGGACGTCAGCGGCGGCCATGCCGATCCAACTTGTCGCGCAGAAGCTGAAGTCGTACGTCGCCGACATGGTCTTGACGTTGCCGGCGTTGACCTCGGTCGGGCTGCCCAGCAGACCGTGGCCGTAGAGCGACAGGTGTGCCGGATCGGCGGCGGAGGCGCTGCGCGGGATGTTGCAGACGAAGTCCGCCCGCAGCGTCGCGCCGGACGGCGTGGGCAGGGAGTACCTCGTCGGTGCTGTCCCGTCGCCGTCGGCCGGCCCGTAGTGCAGCCGTGACCCGGGTCCGCCGCTGCCGTTCAGATAGGACGGTACGCCGATGGTGCCGGTCACCTGCCGGGCGATCCGCGCATCCTGCGCGGGCGGGTAGTCGGTCACCTGGGTGACGGTGATCGACGGCGCCGCCGCGCCCAGGGTGGCGAAGGCGTTGTCGCGGATCGCCAGCATCCGCCCGGTCAGGCCCTGCCGGCTCGCCACCGTGAAGTCCCACGCCAGGTGGAGGCTGTGCCGCTTGACGCCGACCCTGGTCAGGTCGGCGAGGACCCGCTTGATCTGCGGGGCGCGGCGGTCCCGGGGGCCGAGGCCGGCGCCGGTTACGTACTTCCGGAATGCGGCCGGCGTAGGGATGAGCTTCCCGTTCCGGTCGCGCATGCCACGCAGGCCCACCACGTACCGGGTGCCCTCGGCCAGCGCCACCGCCGGCCGGATGATGAGCAGCTGCCGGTCGGGCGCGCCGGCGGCGTGCGCGTCCAGCTCCGCCCAGTACGGGGTGCGCTTGCCGGTGGTCGTGTTGAGCAGCACGATCGGCGCGTCCGGCGCCAGCGAGCGGCCGATGTCGGTGACCGGGGCGATCCCCGTGGCCGCGGCGTCCAGGCCGGGCACGCGCACCAGGATCGGCGAGCCGGGGCTGAACCCGTCCTGTCGGTTCCATTCGGCCGGGTCGATCGGGGTGCCGTGCACGTTGGCGGGCATCGAGGAGGCCGCGAGTTGCACCCGCTTGCCGGTGCGGCTGGCTCGATCCGGCACGGTGAAGAAGTCGTTCGGGAACGGCAGCAGGCACGCGGTCGGGTCGATCGGGTCGCAGCCACCGTGCGTGGCCGGGTGCGACGACACCGCGGGTGGCGCGGCGGGGGCTGCCGTGCCGAGCAGCACGGCTCCGGCGGTCACCAGCACGGACACGGCGAGACGGAGCCGTACGGGGGTGGTCACACGCATCTCCTTCGATGGTGGCCGGAGTGGACGGACCCTACGCCGCACGAGGGATCGCGGCAAGAGCGGGCGTAGCCGGCCCGGCGCGGCTCGATCGTGCGGTGGGCGCAGAAGCCGACCGTCACCGTCGCGAAGGTGACTGAGCCGCTGCGCCGCCGGGGACTAACATCCGGCCATGGAAGCCCTGTTCCAGTTCGCCCAGGTCAGGCAACCGCTCACGACCGACGCTCCCGAGGCGATCGACCTGAGTGCCGACCCGGAGCTGAAACGGCAATTGGCGGCGGTCGCGTCCGAACCGGACTCCCGCACGCGAATGAGGCGGCTGGCGGAGGAGTTCGCCGCCGGTCCGCACTACGTGACCGGAGAGGAGACGACGGGCGTCGTCGGCGCGACGCGCGCCGTGAGCGAGGCGCTTGCCCGGTCGGAGACGCCTCTCGATCTCGCGGACCTCCTGGGCCGTGCAGGTCTATCGCGGGCTCACGACGGTCAGCAGCACGACTGAGTCCTCGACCGCGGTCAGGGCGTGCCGCTGTGGCGGGATCGCGACGTGGTCACCGTCCCTGCCCTCCCATGCCTCGGTCGACGTGGTGAGGCGGACGTGGCCGCGTAGGACCAGCAAGGTCGCCTCGCCCGGGCTGCTGTGTTCGGCCAACTCACGCCCGGCGAGCAGAGCCAGGACGGTATGGCGGAGTGCCTGGTCGTGGCCGCCGTGGATGGTGTGGGCCGATCGGCCGCTGTGCGCCTCTCGAGCCAAGGTCAGCTGTTCCTCCGCCAGCGTGGGGAGGGAGGTCGACTTCATCGATAGAGCCCTTCGTCTCGTCCGGGATCAACGCGTTGGGTCAGAGAGCCAGCAGGAGGACGCCGCCCGCGAGCAGGGCGACCACCTTGACCAGCTCAAGGGCAACGTAGGCGTAGTGAGCGTGCGAGCGTGGTGCGTTCTCGCCCGCCAACACGGCGCGGGAGCGCCGAGCCAGCCGCGGCCGGACAGCCAGCAGCTGGACCAGCAGGACGGCGACGGCGACCATGATGGCTGCGAGCGCCCGCGCTGGCGGCGGCTTCAACGCGAACGCGACCAGGATGGTCATGCCGAGGATGACCTCGATGGCGTTGAGGACACGGAAGACCAGCCGACCGATGCCCAGCCCAATCTGCACGGTCACGCCGGGGGCACGAAACTTCAGCGGCGCCTCGATGAACGAGATGGCCAGCACCATGCCCAACCAGACGAAGCTCACCGCGACCGCGACCGCCGCGGCGGCGTTCATCGGGCTGCCCCGGTGACCGTGAGGTGGGTGAGGCACAGGTTGGGCTCGACGAACGGCTCCAGCCGGTCGACCATGACCGGCACCTGCCAGGCGTCCATGGCACCTCGCATCAGCCCCAGGTGGACCGGGCAGACGACGTGGGGCTGGGATTCGGCGAGTTCGAGGAAGGGGCAGTGCCGCAGACCGATCCGTACCTGCCCGTCGGCGTCACGCCGTTCAGGAGCGAAGTTCATCGTCTCCAGCAACGACATCAGATGGTCGACCGGCGCCGCTTTCCCGCCCGCCCCGTCGTCGTCGGTGGACGAGGCGATCTGTCGGCCCCACCGGCGACCGGCCTCGATCGCCTTCGCATCGGGATCAGCGTCGCCGGCGAGACTCAACGCGAGTATCTCGGCCAGCATCCGATACTGCCGCGGCCCGGCCGGGTCCATCCTTCGCACCGCCCGGAACAGCAGCGGGGGACGGCCGGGGCGGTTCTGCTCGGGTACCACACGTTCGACCCGGCCCTGACCGACCAGGGTGTCCAGGTGAAACCGGACGGTGTTCGGATGCACGCCCAACTGGCCGGCGATCGCCACGATGCTCAGCGGGGCGCTCGCCGCGTTCAGCACCCGCAGGACCCGCAGACGTGGCTCCGCCGGCTGCTCGGACTCGGTAGCCATGATTCTCACCCTTCCTGTGCGGCGTTCGTCGGCGGGAGATTCGCCACCATCGGCGTGTCCACCCCCAGCGGGCCGATCCTCGCGGCACCGCCCGGGGAGCCCAGGGGCCCGTCGCGGCCCGGCAGGGTCTCGACGAAGAACGCCTCGTTGTCGGCGAGGTGCGGACGGTACGGCTCGGGCAGATCGTCCTCGAAGTAGATGGCCTCGACCGGGCAGACCGGCTCACAGGCCCCGCAGTCGACGCACTCGTCCGGCTGGATGTAGAGGCTGCGGGCCCCCTCGTAGATGCAGTCCACCGGGCACTCTTCCACGCATGCGCGGTCGATCACATCTACGCAGGGTTCACCGATCACGTACGTCATGTCTATAGTTTACACAAGTTCGGGTTGTATAAACCCATGGGTGGGAGGAACCAGATGGAGCAGAAGAGCACGGAGTCAGAGCTCGACGTGCGGCAACTTCGCAAGACCGACAAGCACCCGACGATCTTCGCCGGCTATGCCGAGCTGCCGACGAACGGGTCGTTCGTGCTCGTCAACGACCACGACCCCAGGCACCTGCGCGACGAGTTCGAGGCTGACCACCCCGGCAGCGTCGGCTGGGAGTACCTGGCGCGGGAGCCCCGCAACTGGCGGATCCGGATCACCAAGCTCACCAGTACGCCGCTTCCCCGGACTCTCGTCGATACGACCAGCCTCGCCGAGCTCACCGGTGAGCCGGATGTGACCGGGGCGGTGTGGAAGTTGCAGGCGCGCGAACGGGACCTGGACGCCAACATCATCGCGTTGCCGCCCGGCGGCGTCATCGACGAGCACGCCGGCCCGGACCTCGATGTCCTCATCCACGTCCTGGCCGGGTCCGGGCAGCTCGCCACCGAAGGCGGCGTCGTGGACCTGCGGTCCGGCGCCCTGGTGTGGCTGCCCCGGCGGTCGCGCCGTCAGTTCACCAGCGGGCCGGACGGACTGCGCTACTTCACCGTCCACCAGCGCCGACAGGCTCTTCTCGTGGACACCACGGTGCGGCGGGCCGACTGATGAGTGGGCCAGTGTGACCTGAGGGTTCGTGATCCGCCTCGATGTCGCGGCCGGCCGCTCGTCAACGTCCCGACGGCCGGAGGTGAGCGGCGCCATCGCGATTCGGCGTCGCCACTGGCGGCCCGTCGGCCGGTCTTCCACAATTGGCCCGGTCGGCTCGGAGTGCTCACCGTGTCGGGCGGGCGCTGCTTGCGGCTGCTCACTGGAGATGTTTGACTGACGCGTCAGTATTGGTGGTTTGGGGACTGCTTGGTCGGCCAGACGGATGGATGGGGCCCATGGCGCGAGTGAGCGTGGAGGCGGAGCGCAAGGGTCAGATCCTCGCGGCCGCCTGCGAGGTCCTTTCCGAGATCGGCTTCAAGTCCCTGCGCGTAGCCGATGTGGCCCGGCGCGCGAAGACCAGCACCGGTACCGTGCACTACTACTTCGACACCAAGCGTGACCTCATGCACGCGGCGTTCGAATGGAACTTCGCCCAGTCCCTGCGACGGCGGGCGCCGCTCATGGAGCAGCACCCCGACCCACGGGACAGGCTGCGTGCCTTCGTGGAGTCGTATCTGCCGGCCGACGAAGTCACCGTGCGTGCGTGGCACGTGTGGGCGGAGCTGTGGGTGGAGGCTCTGCACGACCTGGACCTGCAGGACCTGAACGAGCGGGTCTACGGCGAGTGGCGGCGGACGGTCGCTGCGATCATCCGCGACGGGCAGGCCGCCGCGTACTTCCGCGAGGGCGATCCGGTGCTGCTCGCCAACGGTCTGATCGGCATGATCGACGGGCTCAGTCTCCAGGTGCTGCTTGGATCAAAGAGCCTGACCGTGGCCCGGATGCGTGCCGCCTGCGAGGAAATGCTGCGCACTCTCGAGGCTCCGTCACAGTCACCCGGTACCCACGCCCCGGTGTCCGTACCGCGCCCGTAGTCCGCGCCCGCCCGGCCCGGTTCTGCCGGCGCACTCCGCCCGGGCGTTGTCGCCGCCGCGCTGGCCGCGCTTCTCCCCGCGGACACGCCGCCCCGCTCAGATGTGCGGGGTGGCGCGTTGCCGTGCGGGTCGATCGACCCAGCCATCGGTGATCTTCAAGGCTTTCTCTGAATCAGGCGCGCTTCGGCGCCAGAAACCCCCGAAGACCCCCTTGACACGTCGTGACTCACCTCACAGGATCGTGCTCATATAACTGACGCGCCAATCAAATTTGGGGGACTAGTGCACGTTCCGAAGCGGGTCCTCGCTGCCGGTGTCGCGGCGGGTGCCGTGGTCGCCCTGGTCGGATGTGGTGGAGACGCCGGCGGGGCCAGTGGCAAGTCGCTGACCGTGGTCATGTGGGGCGGCGAGGATCAGAAGACCCACGTGCGGGAGGCGGTCCAGCCGTGGGCGGACCAGAACGGTGTCACGGTCAAGCAGGACTCTCCCACCGACTACGCGAAGTTCCGCGCCCAGGTCGAGTCGGGCAAGGTGAGCTGGGGCGTGGTCGAGGTGGAGCCGAACTTCGCCAAGACCGCGTGTTCCAACGGCTGGGCGGAGAAGCTCGACAAGGCCAAGGTGGACACGTCGCAGGTCAACCCGGTGGAGGTCACCGACTGCGCCGTGCCGACCCTGGAGTACGCGTTCACCATCGCGTACAACACCAAGACCTTCGCCGATCGGCACCCGACGACCTGGGCGGAGTTCTTCGACACCGCGCAGTTCCCCGGCAAGCGGGGCTTCTGGAGGTACGCCACCGGCGCCATGTTCGAGGCCGCGCTCCTGGCCGACGGGGTGAAGCCCGAGAACCTCTACCCGCTGGACATCGATCGCGCCTTCCGCAAGCTCGACACGATCAAGAAGGACATTGTCTTCTACGAGACCGGTGAGCAGCAGCAACAGCTGGTCTCCACCGGGGAGGCTCCGCTGATCCAGGCCTGGAACGGGCGGATCTACTCCGCGGCCAAGGCCGGCCAGCCGGTGGCCAACGAGTGGAACGAGCACATGGTCGCCTACGACCAGTTCGTCATTCCCAAGGGCTCCCCGCAGGCGGCCCAGGCGCAGGAGTGGCTGGCCCACTATCTCATGGATGCGAAGGGTCAGGCGGGTTACTCCAATGCCACCGCGTACGCGCCGGTCAACAAGGCTGCCTTGGAACACATCGACCCGGCGGTGGCCAAGGAGCTGCCGACGTCGCCGGAGAACGCCGCGAAGCGCTCAGTGATCATCGACTACTCCTACTGGGCGGAGCACTACGACAGCGTGACAGAGCGGCTCACCGAATGGGCGGTCAAGTGAGCGTGGTGGCGTCCGCGCCGGACGGAGTGGCATCGGGCAGCCGGGGCGCGGACCCCGGCTCCCCGGCCCCTTCGCAGCCGTACGGGCGAAGGCGTGGGATCTTCGACGGGTGGGGACTGCTGCTGCTTCCCCTGGTGCTCTTCCTGCTGGCGGTGTACGTCGCCCCGCTGGTCCTGGTGCTCGCGCGCAGCTTCACTGACCCGGTCACCGGCTTGGACAACTATCGGGACTTCTTCGCCTCACCCGTCTACGTCGATGTCCTGGTCAACACGTTCCGGATCTCCGGGCTGGTCACCCTGGTGACCCTGCTCCTCGGCTTTCCCTACGCCTACCTGATGACGCTCGCCTCACCGTTCTGGCGCGGCGTGCTGCTGGTGGCCGTCCTGGTGCCCTTCTGGACCAGCCTGCTGGTCCGCACCTTCGCCTGGGTGCTGATGCTCGGCGACACCGGGGTGGTCAACCAGACCCTGATCAGTGTCGGCATCATCGACGAGCCCATCGCGATGATTCGCACGTCCACCGGCGTGGTGATCGGCATGGTCCAGGTGATGCTGCCGTACGCCGTACTGCCGATGTTCGCCACCATGCGCGGCATCGACCGGCGGCTCGTCCAGGCCGCCGAAGGACTCGGCGCGCGACCGGTGTCGGCGTTCTGGCGGGTGTACGCCCCATTGACCGTGCCCGGCGTCGCCGCATCCAGCCTGCTGGTGTTCATCTCCTCAATCGGGTTCTACGTCACGCCGGCGCTGCTCGGCAACCCGCAGGACATGATGATCGGCGAACTCATCGTGCAGCAACTCTCGGCCGTGCTGCGGTGGGGCTTCGCGTCGGCACTGGCGGTCGTGCTTTTCGTGGTCACCGGCGTGCTGCTGCTCCTGGTTTCTCGCATCGTCAAGATCGACAAGTTCGTGGCGGGTGGGCGATGACCTCACGCACCGTGGTCCGCGCGGCGTTGACCGGGCTGGTGGCGTTGACCGGGATCTACCTGGTCGCCCCGGTGTTCGTCGTCGTCCCGACCTCGTTCAACGACAGCTCGTTCCTGGCGTTCCCTCCCGAGAAGTGGTCGTTGCGCTGGTACGAGAGCTACTTCCAGGATCAGACCTGGATCTCCAGCACCCTCAACAGCGTCCAGATCGGATTGTTGGTCACCGCCCTGTCCGTCGTGCTCGGCGTGCTGGCGTCCCTGGCGATGGTGCGCGGCCGCTACCCGCTGCGAGCGGCGGTGAGTGGTCTCGTGCTCGCGCCGGTGCTGGTGCCCTACGTGATCGTCGGGCTCGCGGTGTACGCCGCATTCCTGCGACTGGGGCTCACTCAGACGACGCTCGGGTTCGTGCTGGTGCACACCGCGCTGGCGGTGCCGTTCGTGGTGATCAACGTATCGGCGGCGCTGGTGAGCTTCGACCGCAGGCTCGAAATGGCCGCGTCGGGCCTGGGAGCTGGACGGTTGAGCACCTGCTTCCGCGTCACCCTGCCCATCATCGCGCCCAGTGTGCTGGCCGGAGCCCTGTTCGCTTTCATCACGTCGTTCGACGAGGTGGTGACCAGCATCTTCCTGGCCGGTCCGGAACTGACGACGCTGCCCGTGCAGATGTGGAGCGGAGTCCGGGTCCAGATCGATCCGACCGTCGCCGCCGTCTCGACGATGCTGCTGCTCGTCACCCTGGCCCTGTTCGCCTCGGTCGGTCTGGCACGCGCCCTGCGTAACCGCCGCCTCAACCGAGCCTGACCTTCTGCCAAAGGACACCACGCCATGAACAATCAGCTCGCAGAACTCGGCGGCGCAGGGACATCCATCGACATCGTCAACGTGGTCAAGCGCTACAGCGGCATGACCGCGGTCGACGACGTGAGCCTGCACGTGCGGCCCGGCGAGTTCCTCACTCTGCTCGGCGCGAGCGGGTCCGGGAAGTCGACGCTGCTCAACATCATCGCCGGCTTCATCGACGCCGACGCGGGGCGCATCCAGGTGGACGGCCGCGACCTCACCAGAGTCCCCTCACACAAGCGCAATCTCGGCATGGTGTTCCAGCACTACGCGCTGTTCCCGCACATGTCGGTCTTCGACAACGTCGCCTTCCCGCTGCGCCGCCGGACGGTGGGCCGCAGCGAGGTTGTCCGACGGGTGCAGCAGGCCCTTGAAGTGGTGGAACTCGGCCACCTGGGCAAGCGGCGGCCCGCCCAACTGTCCGGCGGGCAGCAGCAGCGGGTGGCCCTGGCCCGTGCCATCGTCTTCCAGCCGCAGGCGCTGCTGATGGACGAACCGCTCGGCGCGCTCGACAAGCGGCTACGCGAACAGCTCCAGCTTGAGATCAAACGACTGCACCGGGAGCTGGGCACCACCGTCGTCTTCGTCACCCACGATCAAGAGGAGGCGCTGGCGATGTCCGACCGGATCGCGGTCCTGCGCGACGGCGCGCTGGTCCAGGTCGGCACACCCGAAGAGCTGTACGAGCGGCCGTCCAGCCGCTACGCCGCGGAGTTCCTCGGCGAGTCGAACATATTCGCCGGCCACAGTGACGGGCAGAAGTTCGTCGACGAGGCCTCGAAGGCGGTGTTCGCCATCCCGGACACGGCCCGCAGCGGCTCCGCGCTCGTCGTGCGGCCCGAGCACGTGCAGCTTGCCGAGCCCGGCACCGATCTGCCCGCCGAGGACAACGCCGTCGACGGGGTCGTCCGCGACGTGGTCTACCTCGGCAGCGGGCTGCGCGTCGAGATCACCCTTCCCGACGGTCGGAACCTGGTGGCCCGCGCCGCCACCCGGGGGCGGTTCACCCCGCAGCCCGGCCTTGCGGTGCTCGCCCACTGGCATCGCGAGCATTCGCTCGTGGTCCAGGACGACATCAATGGCGGGGACCGCGCCGCAAGCGTCAACTGACCTGGTCCCGTACGTCGACGGCCCTACCTGGGAGGGCCGTCCGCTGAACCCTGCAAGGAGGCACCATGACCCGCAGCATCCGTGACGGCATCGAACTGAGCGAGGAGCAGCGCGAGTTCGTCGCGCTCGCCCGTGACTTCGCCGAGCGGGAGATCCGCCCTCGTGCCCGTGAGGTCGACGAGGCCGACACCGAGTCCCCGCTCGACCTGTGGGCCAAGGCGGCCAGGGTCGGCCTGGCCTCGTACATGCTGCCGGCCGAGTACGGCGGCGGCGGTATCAGCGACCTGGTCACCCAGTGCCTGGTACAGCAGGAACTGTGCTACGGCGACATCGGCATCGGCAACTTCCTGACGTCCAGCGCGTTCTTCGCCGGGCCGGTACTGGAACTGGGCAACGAGGAGCAGCGCAAGCGTTGGCTCACCCCACTCGCCAGTCAGCAGCCGCCGGTCACCGCGGTCGCGGTCACCGAGCCCGGTGTCGGGTCCGACTCCGCCGCCATCCAGACACGGGCGGTGCGCGACGGCGACCACTACGTCCTCAACGGCCAGAAGACCTGGATCTCCAACGCCCCCTACGCGCAGTGGATCGTGGTGTTCGCGACCGTCGACCCCGCGCTGCGGGCGAGAGGCGTGACCGCCTTCCTCGTCGAGCGGGACACGCCCGGCGTCGCCATCGGCAATCCGATGAAGAAGCTGGGTCAGCGGGGCATCGTCAACGCCGAGGTCTTCCTCGACAACGTGCGGGTACCCGTCGGGCACCGGCTCGGCGCGGAGGGCAAGGGCTTCTACGGCCTGATGCGTACCTTCGACGCGTCCCGCATTCTGATCGGCGCCGGTGCGACCGGGCTGTCCCGGGCCGCGCTCGACGCGACGATCACGTACGCCCACGAGCGCGTCCAGTTCGGTAAGCCGATCATCGAGCACCAGGCCGTGGCGTTCCGGATCGCGGACATGGCCGCGCGGACGGACATCTCGCACCTGGTCACGATGCGAGCCGCCCGGCTGTTCGACGCTGGCGAGCACGTGGCGGCGGAATCGGCGATCGCGAAGGTCACCGCCTCGGAGAACACCACCTGGGTCACCAACGCCGCACTGCAGACCCACGGCGGCTGGGGCTACTCACGTGAGTACCTGGTGGAGAAATGGCTGCGCGACGCGAAGCTGGAGGAACTCGAGGAGGGCACCTCCGACATCCAGCGGCTGATCATCTCCCGCTCCCTGGCGCAGAAGAAATGAGCGCCTCGCTGTCGGTCTTCTCCGATCCCCGCTGCGTGGCCGTGGTCGGTGCCTCCAGCGACCCGGCGAAGTGGGGTTACTGGCTCGCTCGGGGCGCGATGCGTGGCACCGACCGCCGCTCGGTGTACCTGGTGAACGGGAAGTCCCCGACGATTGAGGGAATTCAGTCCTACGCCTCGCTGCGCGACCTGCCGGAGCCTCCGGAACTCGTGGTGCTGTGCGCGCCCGCGGCCAGCATCCCGGCCGTGGTCGACGAGGCGCTGGCGCTGGGGGCCACAGGGTTCCTCGGTATCACCGCCGGGATCGATGCCGTGCACGGCGAACCGGGCCTCGAACGCCGGCTGGCGGCCCGCATCCGCGCGGCAGGGGCCCGGCTGGTCGGCCCGAACTGCCTCGGCCTCTACGACGCCGAACACCAGCTCGAGCTCGCCTGGGGCAGCTTTCACCCCGGCAGCCTCGGCATCGTCTCCCAGTCCGGGCAGCTCGGCCTGGAGATCGCCGGCCTGGCCGCGCACGCCGGCCTCGGCGTCTCCCGATTCGTCTCGGTCGGCAACCAGGTCGACGTCACCGCGGCAGACCTGCTCGAAGACCTCGTCGACCATCAGCCGACCAAGGCTGTCGTGCTGTACCTGGAGAGCTTCGCCTCCGGGCGGGACCTCGTCGCCACCATGGCCCGGCTGCGCGCGGCCGGCAAACCGGTCGTGGTGCTCACCGTGGGTACCAGCGAGGCCAGCCGGATCGCGGCCCGCTCGCACACCGGAGCGCTGACCGTGTCGACCGACGTGGTTGCCGCCGCCTGCCGTGCCGCCGGAGCACTGCTCGTCGAGACCCCGGCGCAGGCCATCGACCTCGCGCATCTGCTCGTGGGCAGCCCGCTGCCGCGCGGCCACCGGGTCGCCGTCGTGAGCGACAGCGGCGGTCAGGGCGCCCTGGCCGCGGACATCCTGTGCCGCGAAGGGCTCACGGTGCCGCGATTGTCCCCGGCTCTCTCCGACGCGCTCGCGGCAGTCCTGCCAGCCGCCGCGGCAGTGGCCAACCCCGTGGACCTGGCCGGCGCCGGCGAGCAGGACCTGGACACCTATTCCCGGATTGTCGAGATGCTACTGGCCAGCGACGAGGTCGACGCCGTGGTGTTGTCCGGCTACTTCGGGTCGTACGGCTCGGACACCCCCGCACTGGTGGACCGGGAACTCGAGGTCGTCGAGATGCTGGCCGATTCGGTCCGCCGCCACGAACGGCCGGTCGTCGTGCACAGCATGAGCCATGACTCCGAAGCCGTGCAGTCCATGCGCGCTCAGGCGGTGCCCACGCTGCACACCATCGACGGGGTGGCCCGCTCCCTGGGACTCGCCGCCAACCTCTTCGACCGCGCCCCTGACCAGCTCAGGGAGGCCGCGCCCGCCGCCGTGACGGTGGGCGAGGCCGCGCTCTACCTCGACGGACGCGATCGCATCGCCCGACACGGCGTGCCGTACCCGAGGGCGTCGGCCGTCGCGTCGGCGGACCACGTCCGCGTCGCCGCGGCGGCGATGACCGGGCCGTTCGTGCTCAAGGCTGACTGGCTGGAGCACAAGTCCGACGTCGGCGGCGTCGTCGTCGGACTGGCCGACGCCGAAGCGGCCGTCGCCGCGTTCACCGACATGTCCGGACGACTGGGTGCCGGCGGCTACGTACTCGAGGAGATGGACGTCCGGCCCGACGTGGTCGAGCTGATCGTCGGCGCCCGACGCGATCGGTCCTTCGGTCCCCTCGTGCTGGTCGGGCTCGGCGGCGTGCAGGCTGAGCTGTACCGCGACGTGCAACTCGCCCTGGCGCCGGTCAACGAGGGGCAGGCCAAGCGGATGCTCGAATCCCTGCGCGCCTACCCGATGCTGCAGGGCTGGCGGGGCCGCCCGCCGGTCGACGTCGACGCCGCCGCCCGGGTTGTCGCCGCCGTGTCCCGCCTGCTCGCCGAGGAACCAGACGTGGTGGAGTGCGAGGTCAACCCGTTGCGGGTAGCCCCCGACGGCGCTCTGGCGGTGGATGCTCTGGTGCTCACCGCGCTCCCCAGTGACGACGTGGCACCCGATCCGCTACTGACAGGAGCAAACCAATGATCGGCACATCGCCGTACAACGAATTCGTTGGCAAGGTCGCGCTGGTCACCGGCG
The DNA here is from genome assembly GCF_040608175.1 of Micromonospora sp. NPDC005206. NCBI lineage: Bacteria > Bacillati > Actinomycetota > Actinomycetes > Micromonosporales > Micromonosporaceae > Micromonospora > Micromonospora sp. NPDC005206. The sequence goes on along the minus strand of NZ_JBEXHU010000012.1, from coordinate 134,013 downwards.
GCGGTTCCGGCATCGGCCGGGCGATTGCCCTGCGGTACGCCGCCGGCGGTGGCGAGGTCGTGGTGCTCGGGCGCCGCCGCGAGCCGCTGGAGGAGACCGCCCGGATGGCCGAGAAGTACGGCGTCCGGGCCGGTGTGGCCTGCTGCGACGTGCGCGACCCCGATGCCGTGACCGCGGCGGTGGACCGGGTGGTGACCGACCACGGGCGACTGGACGCCCTGGTGAACAACGCGGCGGGCAACTTCGTCTGCCCGGCGGAGAATCTGTCGCCCAACGGCTGGCGAGCGGTGGTGGACATCGTCCTCAACGGCACCTTCTACTGCACTCGCGCCGCGGCCGCGCACATGCTGGCGGCGGGCGGTGGAGCGGTCCTCAACGTGATCGCCAGCTACGCCTGGCACGGCCATCCCGGCACCGTGCACAGCGCCGCGGCGAAAGGCGGCGTCCTCGCCATGACCCGCACCCTCGCCGCCGAGTGGGGCGCCCGCGGGATCCGGGTCAACTGCATCGCGCCGGGCCCCACGGAAACCGAAGGCGCCGGCGCGGCACTGTGGCCAACGGCCGAGGACCGGGCCCGGGTGCTCGGCAGCGTGCCAGCGGGTCGGTTCACCAGGCCGGAGGAGGTTGCCGAGTCCGCCGCGTTCCTCCTCGACGAGCGGCGCGCGGGCTACGTGACCGGCGACGTGCTCTCCGTCGACGGCGGCCAGTGGCTCGGCAAGGTCGTGTACGCCAACTCCTCCGCCGGGCGGTAGACCATGACGCAGATGACCGGTGGTCAGGCGCTCGTAGCCGCCCTCGTCGCCCACGGCGTCGACACCGTGTTCGGCATCCCGGGCACCCACAACCTGGAGATCTACCGCCACCTCGCCGAGCAGGGGGTACGGCACATCAGCCACCGCCACGAGCAGGGCGCGGGCTACGCCGCCGACGGTTACGCCCGTAGCACCGGCCGGCCGGGGGTGGCTGTCGTGACCAGCGGCCCGGCGGTGCTCAACGCGGCCGCCGCGGTCGGCCAGGCCTACTCCGACTCAGTGCCGGTGCTGCTGGTGTCGCCCGGCCTGCCGTTGCGCCATCCGGGCCTCGGCAACGGCCTCCTGCACGAGACCAGGGACCAGGGTGCCGCGTTGGCCGCGGTGGCCGCCGCGAGCATCCGGGCCGCCAGCGTCGCCGAGATCCCGATCGCGGCCGCCCAGGCGTTCGCCACCATGACGGCGGGTCGACCCCGACCCGTGCACCTCGAGGTGCCGCTCGACGTCCTCTCCGAGACCGGCGCGGTGGACATTCCCCGGCCCGTGCAGGTGCCCCGGCCGGCCCCGCTGGCCGAACAGGTCACCGCCGCGGCGCACCGGCTGGCCGCGGCGCACCGACCGGTCATCCTCGCCGGCGGTGGTGCACGTCGGGCGGGGGAGGAGGTGCGACTGCTCGCCGAACGCCTCGGCGCTCCGGTGGTCACCACTACCAACGGTAAGGGAGTGCTGGCCGAGGACCACCCTCTCGCGCTCGGCGCCGGGATACACCTGCCGTCGGTGCGTGACCTGGTGGCCGAGTCCGACGCGGTACTCGCCGTCGGTACCGAGCTCGCACCCTCGGACCTGTGGAACGGTCCCCTACCGCTCAACGGCCGGCTGATCCGGGTCGATGTCGATCCCGTCGGCGCGGTCACCAACGCCGTACCGGACATCGTCCTGATCGCGGACGCGGCGCCCGCGGTGCGTGCGCTGCTGGCGGCTCTCCCGGCGACCAGCACCGACCCGGCGGCCGTCGAAACCGCCCGCCGGTGGCGGCAGCGCAAGCTCAAGGAGGCGCGGACCGAGGGAGCGGAATGGCTACCGGTCATTGAGGCGCTCGCCGCCGCGCTGCCCCGTGATGCGGTGGTCAGCGCCGACAGCGCAATGGTCTGCTACTACGGCGCGCTGGCCAACCTACCGACCTACCGGCCCTCATCGTTCCTGTACCCGACCGGATACGGCACCCTCGGCTACGGGCTTCCCGCCGCGGTTGGGGCCAAGGTCGGACACCCGGACCGGCCGGTCGTCGCCCTGCTCGGCGACGGCGGCGTCATGTTCACCGTCGCCGAACTCGCCACCGCCGCCGCCCTCGGCCTGCCGCTGCCGGTCGTCGTCGTCGACAACAGCGGCTACGGCGAGATCCGCAACGAGATGGTCGATCGCGGTGATCCGGTGCACGCGGTCACGTTCACCGCACCGGACTTCGCCGCCCTCGGCCGTGCCCTCGGCTGCCACGGGGTCACCCTCGACGACCCCGGCACGCTGACCGCCGCGGTCCGCGAGGCCCTCGCCGCCGACCGGCCCACGGTGATCCACCTCAAGCACCACGACCCCGCCGCCATCGCCTCCGAAGGACCACTCGCATGAGCTCGCTACTCGAGATCACCTGGACAGACCCCGTCACGTCGCGGAAAGGCTACGTGGTGATCGACACCCTGGTCCGCGGCCTGGCCAGCGGCGGCCTGCGGCTGCGCGACGGCTGCACCCTCGACGAGGTTCGCGGCCTGGCCCAGGGCATGACCCGCAAGGAGTCGCTGGTCTACGACCCGGCCGACCGCTACCTCCCGCTGGGCGGGGGTAAGGGCGGTATCGACATCGACCCCGGCGACCCGGAGGCACCTGAGGTTCTACGCCGGTTCCTCGCCGCGGTACGTCCGATCGTCAAGGAGCAGTGGAACACCGGCGAGGACTTCGGGCTACGCCAGGAGACCCTCGACAAGGTCGCCGCCGATCTCGGTCTGGCCTCCACCGTGGAGGCGGTGTTCGCCATCCTCCCGGATGCCGACGCCGCACGGCAGCGGCTGGCCGAGGCGTTCGCCGTCAACGTGGACGGCCTCTGCCTGGCCGACCTGGTCGGCGGGTACGGTGTCGCCCAGGCGTGCCTGGTGACCGCCGAACGCATGGGCCTGGACCATGAGCGGGTGACCGCCGTGGTGCAGGGCTTCGGCTCGATCGGCGGTGCGGTCGCCCGTTATCTGGCCGCCGCAGGGGTCCGGGTCATCGCGGTGGCGGACCGGGACGGGCTGATCCGCAACGACGCCGGCCTGGACGTCGAACTGCTCCTTGGCGCCCGCGACGGTCTCGGCGTGATCGACCGGGCGGTGCTTCGCCCGGGGGACCGCACCGGCCCGCGTGAGGCCTGGCTCGACGTCCCGTGCGACCTGCTGGTCCCGGCGGCGATGTCGTACGTCATCACCGAGGCCGACACATCCCGCATCACGGCCAGGGTGGTGGTCGAGGGTGCGAACATGCCCACCCTCCCGGAGGCGGAGGCCGCCCTGGTGACACGGGGCATCCCGGTCGTCCCCGACTTTTTGGCGAACGTGATGACCAACGCGTGGTGGTGGTGGATCGTCTTCGGTGACATCGAGCCGACCGCCGCCTCGTCCTACTCGAAGATCGACAGCACCATGCGCCGGCTGGTCGAGGCCGTCAGCGTCGAGGCCGATCGCACCGGCCGCACCCTGCGTGCATGTGCCCTGCAACTGGCGCGGCGCAATGCCGAGGCGGTGACCGAGCGCGCCGGAGTGACCGGGTGAGCCGTGCGGAGTGGCACCGGGCGGAGGTGTTCGTCGGTGGCCGTTGGCGGCCCACGCGTGACGGACGGACCGTCGCGGTCGACAACCCGGCGAGCGAAGAGCCCATCGGCGCCGCCGCGGATGCCGGCGTGGGTGAGGTCGACGATGCGGTCGCCGCGGCCACGGCGGCTTTCGTCGACTGGTCGACCAGACCGGTCGACGAGCGGGTAGACCTGCTCACCAGCTGGCTGAAGGTGCTCGATGCGCGGCGGGACCTGCTGGTCGAAACCACCATCGCCGAGGTCGGTGCGCCCCGGACGGTCGCCGAGCAGGCGCACGTCGACAGCGGCCTCGCGGTTCTGTCGGGCTACCTGACCGCGGCGCCGGACGTGGTGTGGCAGGAGCGGGTGGGCAACTCGCTGGTGCTGCGGGAAGCGGCCGGGGTCGCCGCGTGCATCACCCCGTGGAACTACCCGCTCTACCAGGTGCTGGCCAAGGTCGGTGGTGCACTCGTGGCGGGCAGCACCGTCGTGCTCAAACCCGCGGAGCTGACCCCGCTGTCGGCGTACCTGCTTGCCGACGCCGCCGCGGACGCTGGCCTGCCACCCGGCGTGTTCAACCTGGTGCCCGGGGCGGGTCGGGTGGTGGGGGAGGCCCTGGCCGGCCATCCCGGAATCGACGTGCTGTCCTTCACCGGGTCGACCGCTGTCGGCGCCCGCGTGTCGGCGCTGGCCGCACCCACCATCAAGCGGGTCTGCCTCGAGCTGGGCGGGAAGTCGGCGAGTGTCGTACTGCCCGGTGCGGACCTGGCCACCGCCGTGACGGCCACCGTCGAGTCCGCGATGCTGAACTCCGGCCAGACCTGTAGCGCCTGGTCGCGGCTGCTGGTGCCGGCCGACCTGCTGGCCGATGCGGTCGTCCTGGCCGGACAGGCCGCGGCGCGCCTCGTCGTGGGAGACCCGACCGCCGCCGCCACGGCCATCGGACCGGTCGTCTCCGCCGCCCAGCGGGACACCGTCCTGGGTTTCGTGGCCCGGGCAGTCGAAGCCGGTGCCGTCGTCGCCGCAGGCGGGCACGCGCGACCCGACGGCCTCGACCGGGGCCACTACGTGCGGCCCACGGTGCTCACCAACGTGCGGCCCGACGCGGAGATCGTCCTCGAGGAGGTGTTCGGCCCGGTCCTCACTGTGCAGGGGTACGACAGCGAGGCCGAGGCCCTGGCGATGGCCAACGCCACGGCGTACGGCCTCGCCGGGGCGGTGTGGGCCGCCGACGAGGACCGCGCGCTCGCCTTCGCCTGTCGCATGCGAACCGGCCAGGTCGACATCAACGGCGGGACCTTCAACCCTGTCGCGCCGTTCGGTGGCTACCGCAGGTCCGGAAACGGCCGGGAGTTGGGCCGGTGGGGCATCGAGGAGTTCCTGGAGACCAAGTCGGTGCAATGGTGACAGCGCAGGCGGTCACGCCCGGACCGCCGCACCGACGAGCGCTCAGTTCCGCGGCGCTGGCGCTGGTCGGGGTCACCGTGATCTGGGGCTCCACGTTCTCGTTGTCGAAGGACCTGCTCACCCGGATCGCGGTCACCGACTACCTCGCGCTGCGCTTTCTGCTCGCCGCGCTGGTGGTGGGGTTGGTACGCCCGAGGGCCATCCTGCGGCTGGACCGGCGTGGCGCCCTGATCGGCATCGCGCTGGGCCTGGTCTACTGCGCCGGTCAACTGCTGCAGTTCGTCGGCCTGAAGCACACCGCCGCGACCGTCTCGGCCTTCGTCGTGTCCATGTACGTCGTGTTCACGCCGCTGCTCGGCGCGCTGCTGCTGCGGGTACGCCCGGACCGGCTGACCGTGCTGGCAACCGTTGTGGCTACGGCCGGAGTGGCGGCGATGTCGTTACGGGGCTACGCCTTGGGCTTCGGTGAGGTGCTCACCATGGTGGCGGCACTGCTGTACGCCGTCCACATCCTCGCCCTCGGCCACTGGACGTCGGCGGGTACGGCCTACCCGCTCACCTTCGTGCAGCTGCTCACCATGGGAGTCTGCTTTCTGGCGATCGGGGCGGCGGACGGCCTGCACGGCCCACAGTGGGGCGACCTGCTGTCGTTCCTCTACCTGTCAGTCGTCGCCGCAGCGGTCGCGATGCTGGTGCAGACGTGGGCGCAGGCGCACGTGTCCGCGGCTCGGGCGGCGGTGCTGATGGTGCTGGAACCGGTGTGGGCGGCGTTCTTCGGGTTCGCGCTGTGGGGCGAGACCCTCGACCTACGCGGCGTCGCCGGCGGGTCCCTGGTACTGGTCGCGATGCTGCTTGTGGTGACGACCCGTCGACCGGCGCCGGGACCGCCGGCAGCGTCCACGTTCTCGTCGCGGCGGCGACCGGGCGCTGCCCGCGCGCCTCGTCAGACACCGCCGGGGCGGCAGCTGGAAGGTAGGAGACCATGACGGGCCAGGCCACTGTCGAGCCCGCCCGCAATCTGCGACCGCCGCCAGGGGGCGAAACCTGACCGACGTGGTTTCCCGACCGCCACCGAGGGCTGATCGTGGTTCGAACTTCGGCGTGGACGCAACCTGGTGGTCGCCCGGACCCGTCGAGCTTGCGGAGGAGGGAGCCTCGATGGTGGATGCCGAGCATGGGTTCGTGGAGTACGTGTCAGCGCGACTGCCGAGCCTGCATCGGACCGCGTTTCTGATGTGCGGCGACGCGCATCTGGCCGACGACGTGGTGCAGCAGACGATCACAGCGTTGTACGTGAACTGGCGGCGGGTGAGCCGGGCCGACAACGTCGACGCGTACGTGCACCGGATGCTGGTCCACAAGCTCGTCGATGAGAAGCGGTTGGGCTGGGCGAAGGTCCGGCTGCTGGGGTCGGTGCCAGCTCCAGAGCGCCCGCCGGTCACCCCGCAGGACGAGCTGGCCGAGCGGGACAGCCTCGTCGCCGCGCTCGCCCACCTCCCCCGGGGCCAGCGCACCGTGCTGGTCCTGCGGTTCCTGCGCGACCTGTCGCTGGCGGACACGGCCGCCGCGATGGGCTGCTCCGAAGGCAACGTGAAGTCGCAGACGGCTCGGGCGCTGGCAGCGGTCCGCCAGGTGCTCGACGTCACCGAGATGTCCGGGAGGAACGCGAGATGACCACGTTGGACGACCAACGAATCGCCGAACTGCTGCGATCGGCGCCGGTTCCCGAGCCGAGGGTTGACGTCGGCCGCGCCATCCGCGACGGCCGGCGTCGCCGCCAGCGCCGCCGCGTCGGCGGGATCGCCGTGGTATCGGTGCTGGCCGGGCTCGGCGTCGTCGGCGCGGTCCAGCTCACCGGGGCCGCCGGTGGGCCGGCTCCGACCACGCCGGCCCTCGCGGACTCACCGGCCGGGACCAGGTCGACCGCTCCGGTCGCGCCGGTCACCTGCGAGGCGTCGTGGTTGCCGCAGCCGATCGATGGTTCGGTCGCGGTGGCGAACGGCGTCGACCCGACCGGCCGGTACATCGTCGGCGACATCGGCACCGGGCGGGAGGACGGGCGGGTCGTCCGGTGGACCGACGGCCGGGCTGGCGTCCTGCCGGCCGGGGCGCGGCACGCGGCCGCGGTCAACGCTGACGGCGTCGTGGTCGGCACCAACGGCGACGGCACCGGTTGGGTCTACCGGGATGGAAAGCTGCGCTTGCTGGCCACCCCGCCCGGCTACCACGCGGTCCTCGTGCACGCGGTCAACGGCCGGGGCGACATCGCCGGCACCGCCAGCGGAGCCGGCGACTCGCACCACGCCGTGCTGTGGTCGGTGGACCGCCCGCAGGCGTACCGACTCGTCGGACGGCCGGGATCCACCGCGACCGGCATCACCGAGGACGGCACTGTCGTTGGCGCGATGGGCCAACTGCCCTACCGGTGGACGCCGCAGGGCCGCGGGGCGGCGCTCGCGGTGCCCGACGGCTACCCGCGCGCCTCGGTCGACTCGGCGCACGGCGAATGGGCGATCGGCATGGTTCCGGGCGGGCAGCAGGGCGGCGCCGTGCAGATGCTGCCGGTACGTTGGAATCTCACGACCGGGGCGGTGAGCCTGCTGCCGTTCCCCGGGGCGGCCGGCATCGCCGGCAACGGCGACCTGCTGGTCGGCGACGGCGCACCGCTGGTCGTCGCCCCGGACGGCACGTCCCGCCGGTTGCCGGGTCGGCCCGAGGTCCGGGCGACCGAGGCGGGCACGTACACGGCCAATGGGATCAGCGACGACGGTCTGACCGTGGTCGGCGCGGTCTACGAGAACCAGGTGTACCGGCCGCTGGTGTGGCGCTGCCACCGCTGAAGGTCGCGCGCTCGGTCCCTGCCGCTGGCACTGGTGTCGGCTGCGGCGGCCGGGGACCGAGCACGCCTGGCACCACCTGTGGCAGCATCGGGTGGACGAAGAAGGAGCATGCATGGCACCGGGGCGAGTGTTGGTGATTGGTGTCGATCCCGTCCGGATTCCTGGCTGGGATCCTGAACCGGTCGTAGCGGCGATCGCGCGCGGCCAGGCCCGTTTCGCTGATCATGGCATCGAGGCCGACATGTGCCTGGTGGTACCCGACGAGAACGCCGAGGGAGCGATCGTTGAGGCTCTGACCGGGAAGGACTACGCCTGCGTGGTGGTGGGGGGCGGTATCCGCAAGCATGAGCCTCTGCTCGAGTTCTTCGAGAAGGTGGTCAACCTTGTTCGGCAGCACGCGCCCCGGGCGGCCATCGCCTTCAACAGCAGCCCTGAGGACACTGCCGATGCCGCACTGCGGTGGCTGCGGTAGGCAACGCGTGGAGTAGTTCGAGGCGATCCGCTCGGCTCAGCCTTCGGTGGCGATGGCAGCGATGGCGGCGTGCGGCCGATGAGTGCCGTCGGCGGGCCGGTGCAGGCGCTCAACTTCGGTGAAGCCGGCGCGCGTCAGTCGCTCGGAGAGCTCGTCGACGGGCCAGCGATAGGCGGTCACGACCTTGTGGTCGAAGGCCGCGACCTCGTCACCGTCGAAGAAGCCCAGCACCAACGTTCCGGACGGGGCCATGGCTCGCCCGAACCTGCTCAATGGTCACCGGGTGACTATAGGAACCATCTCGGATGCGCGCCGAGGGGTACCGTCGTGTGCTGCCCCGGGGCACAGCTGCCTCGCCCCCCTGTGCCGGTCACCTAGTGTTCGGCGCATGACAGAGCGACGTTCCATCCTCAGCGGCTCGACGTTCGAGGAGCAGATCGGCTATGCCCGCGCCGTGGTCGATGGCGACTGGGTGCATGTGTCCGGGACGACCGGCTTCGACTACGCCACCATGACGATTTCCGACGACGTGGTGGAGCAGGCCGAGCAGTGCCTGCGCAACATAGATGCCGCGCTGACCGAGGCGAAGTGCACCTTCGCCGATGTGGTCCGGGTGCGCTATCTGCTGCCCGAACGGGCCGACTTCGAGCCCTGCTGGCCGACCTTGCGTCGCGCCTTCGGCGAGGTCCGGCCAGCCGCCACGATGCTCGTGTGCGGCCTCGCCGACCCTCGGATGAAGATCGAAATCGAGGTGTACGCACGGCGAGCCACCACGTAGCGGCCCGCGCACCAGGCCTGGGGGAACGGGAGGCGTCGTCGAAGTGTCCGACCAGCCCATCCACGAGCAGGCGGCGGGACGCTCCGCGGAACGTTGGCTCCACCGGCCGCTGGTCCTGCACCGGCCCAGATTAGTGCTCAACAATGTCTGACGAGGTCAGCGAGTTGGACCAATTCACGGCACGATTCAGCTGATCGGCGGTGCTCCGCCTTGGCCCCTTCTGGGAAGCGGAGGTCAGACCAGGAGACGCTCTCGCATCTTCGCACCCAGGTTGATCGCACCTACCACCCGAGGGCCGGTCGGGTCATGAACGTCGAGGGTGTTGTTGCGGCGCATCAGCTCACGGACCGGAGGTGGCAGCCGGGGAGGGTCGTCCATGGTTGCGAGGACCTGCCCGGCGGTCGAGATCAGTCGATCGGCCAGGGCGGCGGCGTCGGTGTCCACCCGCACCCGCCCGTACTCCCAACCGGCGGTGGTGAGGTCGAGCACCTCGAACACGCGGGTCACGAGTGGGTTCGGGTCGGTCACCCGGTCGAGCCGCCCCGCATGGTCGCCGACGACGGCGACCGCGGCGGCCACCTGCGCGTACGGGTGGAAGCCGCACGGCAACGCGAACAGTGGCCACCGCAGGGCCGGGCCGGCCTCCTTCCACAGCGGCCGGGAGTTCCGGCGGTGCACCAGGAGCCGCCGGCCCGTCCGGCGGTGTATGTCGTGGGCCTGGGCCTGCAGGTCCGCATGGGCCTCGTCGGCGACCTGGCTCACGATCCGGGCTGCCACCACCAAGCCGTCGTCGCCCTTCAGCAGTGCGGTGACCGCTTCGACCTGCTCGGAAAACCGGATCTGCGCGTGGGCGCCGTACCGGTACTGGACGTCCCGTAGCAGCGCCTGCTGCCGCTCGGGATCAAGCTGGACCCGCCCGCCGCCCAGCAACCGCCGCAGCCACCGCATTTCGCCTCGTTTCAGCAGAGCCGTCCCGGACCGCGGCAATGCTAGTGCCTCGGGCCTCCCTCGCATTGGGACGGGGTGGGATGAATGTTCTCTGACCATGTTGGCGGTGTACGCCCGCCCGGCCGGCGAGCTCGTGACCTGCACGGGGCGTATGACCCTGTCTCTGAGCACGGCTACCTAGGCGCCGTGCCGTCCCGTCATGCGAGGGTGGTGGTCATGCGTCGACTGCTACCGCAGCTGCTGATCGTGCTCGCTGTTGCCGTGGCCTGCGCCGGGCCGAATGCCCAGCCGGGTCGTCCGGACCGGTCGGCCGCAGAGCCAGCGCCCACCTCGCTGCTCGCCGACGGCAGCGTCCCGTGGGCTGACCTGAAGATCACGGCGGAGGACCTCAACGGGCGCCCGGCCGGACCACGGGTCCCGGCAGCCGCAAGCAAGCCGTGCCGGGCGCAGCAGCTGTCCGGCCGACTCGTCCGCTGGACGCGGCCCGGAAACGGCGGTGAGACACCCCGCGGCAGGGATGCCGCCATCGGCAAGCTCATCGGAGAGGTGGACGTGCGGAACTCGTCGAAGGTCGAGTGCACGTTGCAGGGTGAAGTGCCCACCACCATGTTCGCTGACGGCCGTGAAATTCCCATGCTCTACGAGCACGGCATCAACGGCGAGGCTCGGGCCCGGGTGGTCGCCGTGCCTGCCGGTGGCCACGCCAGCTTGCGCCTGGACTGGTCCGGGCCGTTCTGCCAACCGACTGACGGGGCGCTGGAGCTTGCGATCCAGGTGCCGGACGGCGGCGGCACGTTACGCGCACCCATCACCGCGGACGACCGCCCCGGCTGCCAGCGGGGCGAGGGGGTCAATCCCAACGCGCGGGCGACGCTGTACGTGAGCGGGTTCACCGAGCCGGTCGCGGCGTCGAGGCCTCCATCCTCGCCGCTCGACGAGCTCACCGTCACTGTCGCGGGGCCGCCAGCCGCCGCGGCCGGGTCGCGGCTCACCTTCCGCGTGACACTCGGCAACCCGACCGGTGGCCCGCTCGCGCTGGACCCTTGTCCGGGCTATCTGATGGAACGCTTCTCCCTCGGCGATGCGACGAATGAGGCGGTGAACACGTCTCAGCTGTACCGGCTGAACTGCCGTCCGCTGACCCAGATCCCCGCCGGGGGCACCGCCGTGTTCGAAATGGTCGCCGAGGTGCCGGCCTCGATGCACCCGGGGCGGGAGCTGACGGTCACGTGGAAGCTCTACCTGCCGCACTACGTGCAGCGCGGCAACCAGGTCGGTGCCTTCAGCCTGAAAGTCGCCTGAGCACGGGTGAACGCGCCGGCAGGGAACGAGGCCGACCCGACGGTGCGGGACCAGGTGGATTGATCGACAAATGCCGTTGCACTGCGACAGCCGCATACCATGTGTGGTTATGACACGTCGAGCCGCGATGGCCGGCATTCTCGCGGGAACACTGCTTCTTCTGGGTTGCTCGGCTGGCGCGCGGACGGGAAGCGAACCCGCCCCGGTGCCGACCGTCAACGTTGAGGCCGCCACGACGGCCAAGGCGATCGACCTGCTGCGGGCAGGTACGAAGTTCATCGATCACACGAGCTTTCGCGTCGACGTCGACATCGCGAGTCAGGTCACGTCACTGCTGCACGCCGACAACGTCAACAAGCGCGCCGACGCCACGCTCTCGACGTTCGGCCGGATCACCGAGATCCGGATGATCGACAACGACGTCTACATGAAGACCGACGTGGACCTGCCGGGTGTCGGCCACGAATGGATGACCCTCGACCCGGCCCGGGTGCCGTCAGCCTTCGCCCTGAGCTTCGCCCCAGGCAAGAACGACCCCGGCGGCTCGGCCCGCCTCATCAACGCGATCGTCACCGCACGAGCAGACGGCTCGCACATCACCGGGACGATCGACGTGACCCGGATCGGCGCCGGCAACGGGATCAACTTCAGCCCCGGCCCTGGTGGCACATTTCCCGACAGCGTGCGCAGCCACGCGTTCCGCGCAACGCTGGACACCGAGGGTCGGCTGGTCAGTTTCCTGATCCCGGCCGCCAGCGGGATGCCGAACGCGTCCCTTCGCTACAGCGACTTCGGCGCGGCCATCGACGTCACGCGGCCGCGGGGCGCGGTCGCCGCCCCCGACGCCCTGTATCCCCAGCTGGGCATGGGCGGCTGACCGTCGGTCAGGCTCCGCGGGTGTGGGAAGGTGGCTCATGCCCTTGAACAGGTACCACCTCAGAGCTTCGGTCGCCGTGTCCGACATACGAAAGGCGGTCGCCTTCTACGAAGGCAAACTGGGCCTCCAGGCGCTGCGGTCCGGCCCCAGTGCCACCATCGCCGATGGCAGCCGTGTCTATGGGTCTGGTGGCGGGCCGGCGCTGAACGTGTACCAGTCGGTCACTGCCGGGAAGACCTCGGCGACGCTCGCGACGTGGTACGTCGACGACATCGACCAGATTGTTGACGAGCTCACCTCGGCCGGCGTCGAGTTCACGCGCTACGACCAGTTCGCACACGACGCCAAGGGGATCACCGCTCGGGCCGGCGGTGGACGTATCGCGTGGTTCCAGGACCCGGACGGCAACACCTTCGCGCTCGAAGCCGACGTCTGACTCCTTCCCAGCGTAGGCCGGTGGCTCGGGGGACCAGGAGGGTTGGGTAGTTTCCTGTCATGAGTGACGACACCTTCCGCTCGGTGGAGATCGAGCGCACCGGTCTGGGGAACTACGTCGCCCGGAACATCCGCGGCGGTTCGCTGTCGATGGGCACGGGCGAGGACGCCAGCTTCACGCCGGTGGAACTGCTGCTGGCTGCCATCGGCGGCTGCACCGCGGTGGACGTGGACCACATCACCAGCCGCCGCGCCGAGCCGACCCGGTTCTCCGTCGACGTCACGGGTGACAAGATCCGGGATGAGGCCGGCGGAAACCGGATGCAGAACCTCCGGGTCGAGTTCACCGTGACGTTCCCGGTGGGCGCGGACGGCGACAGGGCCCGCGAGGCGCTGCCCCGGTCGTTGCAGCAGTCGCACGAACGGTTGTGCACCGTCTCCCGTACCGTCGAACTTGGCACTCCCGTCTCGATCGTCGAGGCTGCCGGACCCGACGAGGAGTGAGGTTTCCGGGCGGACGAGCGGACGTCCGTTCCTCACGTCACCCGCGCCACGCGACGCAGCGCAGGTGTCAGTTCGGAGCGCGCAGCCCCGCTAGCACCAGGCTGCCCAGCCGTCGAATCAACACTGCGCTTCTCTCCGGCGGCAGAGCCCGGAAGGGCGCGATCGCCAGGAGGCCAGCCCGGACGTCGTCGACCGTGACACCTTCGCGGAGAACTCCCGCGGCGTGTGCCCGTCCGACGAGCGTTTCGAAGGCTGCTGAATGCTCTTTCCGTTCCCGTCTGAACGCGAGCCCGGCTTCGTGTGATCCGAGCAGCGCCTCGTTGAGCCCTCGGTCCTGTACCTGTCGGTCCGCGAACCGCAGAATCGTGCCGGAGAGCGCCCGCCACGGGTCCGGGTCTGCCAGCGCCTGACGCATCTCGGCACCGCACACGGCGACCCGCTCGGAGAGCACCGCCGTGATGAGGTCCGCCCGGTCGGGAAATGCCGGTAGACGGTCGCGATGCCAACCGACGAACGGCGAGCCACCTCCCGGACGGGTACCTCGAGCCCACCCTCGGCGAACGCTTCGCGCGCCGCGGTCACGACGCGTTCGCGGTTGGCCCGAGCGTCCGAGCGCTCGATCCGAGACATCCGTTGTCCCTGCTCTCTCACTTCGACCGCATCTGGAACACCTGCTCCGTTTCGTCGTTACGGTACTGCGGAGCCGGACCCTCCGGCCAGGGAAGGAAGCGGTGTTCGCACTTCAGTTCCATCAGTTTGGCGGCCCCGAGGTTCTCCAGGTGGGTAGCGCCGACATGCCTCACCCCGGCGCTGGCGAGATCCGCGTGCGGGTCAGAGCGGGCGGACTCTCGCCGGTCGATCTCGGCCTCCGGTCCGGGGCCACCCCGATGAGCACACGATTGTCGCTACCGCACATTCCGGGCGTCGACGCTGCCGGAGTCGTCGACGCGGTCGGACCGGGTGTCACGGGTGTCGGCGTGGGCGACGACGTGTTCGGCACGGTGAACGTCGCCCGGCTCGGCGGCGCCCACGCCGAATTCGCGGTACTGCGGCTCTGGGCGCACAAGCCTGCCTCGATGCCGTGGGCACAGGCCGGAGCCGCAGGATCGAGCATCGAAACCGCCACCCGGGCCCTCGACCTCCTCGACCTGCGGGACGGAATGACCATCGTCGTCGACGGTGCCGCCGGCGGTGTCGGCAGTGTCGCCGTGCAACTCGCCGCCGCACGCGGCGCGCATGTCATCGGGACCGGACGGTCCGACAACCACGCCTTCATCACCGAGTTGGGCGCCACCCCGACCACGTACGGCCCGGGACTTGCGCACCGCATCCCCGCACTCGGCGTGACCAGGGTCGACCGCGCTCTCGACATCGCCGGGGCGGGCTCGCTCCCGGAACTGATCGAGATCACCGGGACACCCGAGAAGGTGGTGACCCTCGCCGACTTCGGCGCGGCCCGGCACAACGTCCGCATCTCGACCGGACAGCTCGGAGGCGAACCCGATGGACGCCACGGCCTTGCCGAGGCGGCGGCACTGTTCGTTGAGGGCCGCTTCCGGATGCCGATCGAGGCCGTGTTCACCCTCGATCAGGCTGCCGCCGCGCATACCGCCGCAGGCGAAGGCTCCCGCCGCGGCAAGATCGCCATCATCGTCAGCGACGACCGGGCGGACATCTGACGATCCGCAGGCGGCGGACGAGATCACGGGCTGTCGCCGACTTCGACAGACCCTAACGGGCTGGCAGCGGTGCGACCGGACGGACCGAGGTGAACTGGGCGTGCTCGTACCGGTGCCGGAAAGCAGCAATAGCCACTCGTCGCAGCCCTGCCACGGGTAGAGGTCGGCGGTGCCGCCGCGCACGGTCCGGTGCCCGTCGCCGGTGCGTGGTCGGGCGTCCGCGGGCGCGCCCGCGAAACCGGGGATCCATACGTCGGCGCAGATCTCACTCGCCGAGCCGAACGCGGCCAGGCCGAACGCGTTCTCCCCGGCCGCCGTCCGTTCCTCATCGCACAAGCGCCGAACGCTAGCAACTCGACCGCCGACCGTACCGTGCGTGCACGGGTCGGCCGCCGGCTCGATTGGGGGAGTGGGCTGGGCGCGGCAGGGGTGGGCTGAATGGTCCGGGTGGCAGGACCGCCACCACTGGCCGACGGCTCAGCGAGGCCGGCGTGGCGATGCCCAGCCCTGCTGTTGCAGCCGTTCGATGCCGTCCATAAGCAGGTCAAGCGCGAACTCGAACTCGAACTGGTCGTCACAGCCCTGCCCGAGGACGGACGCGTCGTCGTGGGACGCCGCCATGGCGACCTCCGCGACGTGCGGGAATCTGGCCGCGATCTCCGGGGGCAGGGCCGCCGGTGGCTCCGGGGTGGTCGTGCCGGACCGGCCGGCGCGCCGGCCGGCGTCGAACAGCTCCTGGCTGAAGCCCAGGATCCGGCTACCCATCGCGTGCATGACGTGGTGCGCGAGGTCGACGGAGAACCCGCCGGCCCGGAACGTTCCGATCATCGAGTCGAGGTAGGACAGGATGGCCGGCGTCGCCATGTTCCGTGACTCGATCGCGAGCGGCGCCCAGGGGTGGCGCTGCAGCACCTGCCGCGCCGAGAGGATGCGCTGGCGGACGGTGAGCTTCCAGTCGGCGTCGGGCACGGGCGGGTCGATCTCGCCTACGACGACGTCGATCATGCCGTCGAGCAGTTCGTCTTTGTTGGCCACGTGCTTGTAGAGGGCCATCGGCACGACGCCCAGTTCCTGAGCGAGGTTGCGCATGCTGAGGGATTCGATCCCGGCCCCGTCGGCGAGCGCGACGGCGGCGTGCAGGACCCGGTCCCTGCTCAGCGGCGTCCGGCGCAGCGTCTCAGCCTGCTCAGCCATCTCGCTCCTCATCGTTCGGCGGCCGATTGAACCATAATCCTCTTGACAGGTGTACGGCGTACACCTACCTTGTTTCTAAGGGTGTACGCCGTACACTCGGGGAAGGGGAGCAAGATGAAGGCGATCGTTCAAGACCGCTACGGCCCGCCGGAGACGCTCACGCTCGCGGAGGTGGACGCGCCGGTCCCTGCCGCCGACGAAGTGCTCGTGCGGGTGGAGGCCGCCGCGCTCAACGCGTACGACTGGCATGCCATGCGTGGTGACCCCCAGATGGCGCGGCTGGCCATGGGCCGATCAAGGCCCCGAGCACGCATCCGCGGCCGCGACTTCGCCGGCCGGGTCGAGGCCGTCGGCAAGCAGGTTCGCCAGGTGCGCCCGGGTGACGCCGTCTTCGGCGACCTCGGTGACGCCAACGGCGCGTTCGCCGAGTACGTGTGCGTACCCGAGACCCTTGTCGCGCCGCAGCCGGTGAACCTGACGCCGCAGCAGGCGGCCGCCCTGCCACTGGCCGGCATCACCGCGCTCATGGGCCTGAGCGGTGTCGGGCAGGTCGAGTCGGGCCACCGCGTTCTCATCAACGGGGCCTCCGGCGGCGTCGGCACCATGGCCGTCCAACTGGCCAAGACGCTCGGAGCGACCGTGACCGGTGTGTGCAGCACCCGCAACGTCGACCTGGTCCGCTCCCTCGGCGCCGACCACGTCGTCGACTACACCCAGGACGACTTCACCCGCGACATCCGCCGCTACGACGTCGTGTTCGACCTGGTCGGCAACCGCTCACTCACCGCGCTCCGGCGGGTGCTGACCCCGACCGGGACGCTGGTGCTCTCCGGCGGCGGCGTGTACCGCGGCGGGAGCCTCATCGGACCGGTCAAGCTCATCGCGCGGGGGCGGCTGCTGGCACCCTTCGTCCGACACCGCATCGTCATCCTCACGGCGGCACCCAGCCGGCAGCACCTCGACACGCTCCGCGCGCACGCCGAGACCGGCCGCCTCACCCCGGTCATCGACCGCACCTATCCGCTGCACGAGGTGCCCCAGGCCATGCGATACCTCGAAGGTGAACACGCGCGGGCGAAAGTCGTCATCACCGTCTGACGTGCGCGCCGGCGGGCATCGACGGGTCGTCGGATCGGCGGCCGGCGCAACCCGGGTCGGGCCGTCCATCGCCGATCCCATCCCTCTGTCACGCCACAGCCCTGTCGGTCCTCGCCGCCTCGAGCAGCGCGGCGAGTGGCCGAGGCAGCGCACCCCGGCCGATTGCCGCCTCGGCGAGCAGTCGTGCGTAGCGCAGATTGCGACGCGCGCCGCTGCGGAGGAACCGCCACATCTGCCGCTCGGGTTCCTGGCCGCGCCAGGCGGGTTGGTTCTGCAGCGAGCGGAACGAACCCAGATCGCCCTGCGAGTCGAACAGGGCTTCCACCTCTGCGGCGCCCACGGCCCGGATCAGTTCCTCTTCGAGGTCGTTGACGCAGACGTGAAACCCGAGGCGCTCCATGTCGGCGCGAGTGTGGGGCGAGCCGATCTGGGCGGCGACCAGTGCGCGCCGGAAGACTTCCTCCTCACGCACGTCGTACAGGCCGGCGAGACGCACCTGAGTGGTCAGCGGGCCCAGCTCGGTCAGGAAGCGGCCGATCGCGTGTGCCCCGCCGATCGGCACGATCACGACGCGCTCCGCTTCGAGATCCCGGCCGCCGCCGGTCGCGGCCGTCTCGAGCGCGATCTGGTCGCTGAGACCCTCGACCAGGACCAGGGCCACAGCGTCGCCCATCTTCGCCCGGGCGCTGGTCATCGCCCGGGTTGTGGCGTCAGGGCCACTCTCGTAGCCATCGAGCGCCCTGCGGGCTAGCTCACGACGTTGGGCGAGATCCATGGTGGTTCCGTCGGCTGGGATGCGGGTCGTGGCCATCATCGTCGAGGCGTATGGCGGCGACAACCCGATATCGGAGGTCGGGCGACCGGGCGGCGGCGCGGTGCTTGAGAACGATGAGTCCGGGGTACCGAAAGCATCATGCCGAGTGTGGGGCAAGTCGTCGGAGACCGTTACCGCCTGGTCGAGAGCATCGCCAGCGGCGGAATGGGCGACGTGTGGCGGGCGGTTGACGAGACCCTGGACCGCTGCGTGGCCGTCAAGATGCTGCACCCCCGCCTGGTCGCCGACGCCGGCTTCGGCGAGCGGTTCCGCCGCGAGGCACGCGCCATGGCGGCCCTGCGTCACCCGGGTGTCGCCCAGGTCTACGACTACGGCGAGATGTCCCGGCCCGGAGAGCCGGTCCTCGCCTACATCGTGATGGAATGTGTGCAGGGACAGTCCCTGTCGGAGCGGATCGCCGAGGTCGGCCAGCTGGGCGCGGCCGAGGCGATGTCAATCGCCGCGCAGACCGCCCGAGCCCTGCAGGCCGCGCACGACGCCGGCATCGTCCACCGGGACGTCAAGCCCAACAATCTGATCATCGAGCCGGACGGGCACGTCGTGCTCGTCGACTTCGGCGTTGCCGTCATGCCGGAGGCGGCGAGCCTGACCGGGGTGAACCAGGTCGTCGGCACCGCCCTGTACATGGCGCCCGAGCAGGTGTCCAAGAACGAGAGCACACCGGCGATCGACATCTACGCGCTGGGCGCTGTCGTCCACCACTGCCTCGCCGGTGAACCCCCGTACCAGGGCGACAACGCCGTCGCGGTGGCGCTGCGCCACCTCGAAGAGGAACCACCGCCGCTGCCCGAGAGCGTCCCGGCGCAGGTACGGCAGCTGGTGGCCATCGCGATGGCCAAGGAGCCCACCCGCCGGTTCCCGACGGCGGCGGCCCTGGCCACCGCGGCGCAGGCGCTCGCGGACTCGTCCGACCCGCAACTGAGGGCCGCCACCTGGGCGACCGCGACCGGGCCGCGGACCGAGCACCCGAACACCCGGCGGTTGGCCCTCGGCGGCGCATTGAGCCGGGGTGTCCGTCCCGGACGTACGACGCTCGCGGTGCTTCTCGGATCGTTGGCCGCTGTTGCTGCCGTCCTGGTGCTGGCTGATCCCACCGGGATGCGGCCGGGCCCGGCCGGGCGACCGTCGGGACCTCCCGCGGTACCGCCCGCGGTGCGGACATCGGTGCCACCCGGGCAGGACAAGCCTGGCCCTGGCGTCGGTGGCGGCGAACCCGCCACCCGCAATTCCGCCGGTCCGCCGGTACGCGTGCCCGCATCCGCGACCCCGACGACCAGCCGTCCAGCAGCCGAGGGCACGACGGGCCGGTCCACGCCTTCAGGCGACAGCAGTCAGGGTTCACCCGGCCCCACCACCTCTGAAAGCGCCCCGCAGGAACCGACGCCGGCTCCCACGGGCGCAACGACAGCGGCACCGACCGAGGAGCCGGCGGATGCACCGACGGCGGAGGAGTCGGCGGCCGGAGGCAACGCGGTGGCGCCGGTCCAGTCGGCGACGGCGGATGCCACGGGCGCCGACCTCACCGCCCGCCTCGACGGGTGACCCGGGGATCCGGCCCAAGTCGCCCCAGGTCGGGCCAGAGGCGGGCGGGATGGTGACAGACCTGCTGTGGCGCGGCGGCCGAGGCCGCCGCGCCACAGGTGCGGTTGTCCGGAGCTGGTCGGGGTCAGCCGGTTCGGCAGGTGACCGTCGGCCAGGTCCAGTTGCCGTTGGCCATGATCGTCACGCCGAAGTTGTTGCCGTTGCCGTTCGGTCTGGCGGTGATGGTTCCGCTCGTGCCGCTGACGGAGGCGTTCCAACTGTTCTGCAGGCTCTGGCCGCCACCAAGGCCGAGGCTGACGACCCAGTTGCTGGTGCCGCTGACCGCGACGTTGAGGTTGAACCGGTCGCCCCACTGCTGGCCGGCGGAGAGCGTCGCGGTGCAGTTGCCGCCTCCCGGGTTGCCGGTGGTGGGCCCGGGGCCGGGGTTGCCGCCACCGCCTTCCCGGACGGTGATGTCGGAGCTGCCGCTGCTCTGGTAGCCCTCGGTGGCCATGATCTGGTAGCTGTGGTTGGTGCCGAGGTTCAAGCCGGCGCGGGCCCAGGCGTCGAAGTGGTTGGCGGTGGTGATGGTGCCACCGGTGCGCTTCTGCTGACGGACGCTCCAGTACTGGTAGAACGTGGCGATGCCGTCGATGGACGGCTGGTTGACCCGCTGGGTGCGGTACAGGTCGTAGGTGCCGCCGTCGGTGGTGACGGAGCCGACCCGGGTGGCGCCGGTGCTCGGGTTGTAGGTGCCGAAGTTCTCCACGACGTAGTACTCGATCAGCGGGTTCCGCGTCCATCCGTACAGGGCGAGGTAGCTGTTGCCGTTCGGGCTGTAGGTGCCCGAATAGCTGATCGTCCTGCGGCTGCCGGTGGCCCAACCCTTGCCACCGACCCAGTTGTTGGTGCCGCTGCCCCACTGGCTGGAGTATCGGCCATCGGCGCGCAGCGTCATGCTGGCGTTGCCACTGTCCTTCCAGAACGAGTAGAAGAACCCGTTGTGCGTGCCGGTGGCGTTCGAGCTGACGGTCCGATCGGCCTCGGCGTACGCGTTGGTGGCCAGCACCGTGCTGCTGACGGCCACCACCGCGGCGCACGCGGCGCCGAGGAGCAACCGCATGCGGCCGCGCCCTCTCGGTCTGGTGGGTGTGTGGTTCATGTCGTCCATGGACGTGCGTCCTCCTCGTGACGGCTGGCGGGAGGCCAGCGGTGCGGCACGAACCGGCGGCCAGGCGATGGCCGGGCGGGCATCGGCGCGTACCACGTGGTGGTGGTTGGTCGTCCTGCGCGACGACCGGGGGAGTGGGTCGCGGTGGGTGCCATCGACGGTGATCGAGGACCGTCGATGGCGACCGTATTGACCCTCCGGTCGGCTTGTCAACAATTTTCGGAAACAGCGTTGGAAGCTTGGCCTGGGCGATCGGCATTCCTCGGGAGGGCATTCATCCTGCCCAACAGCCCTATCAGATCGACTTCGGCTTGAGCTGACCACCTCGATGTCCCGGCCCAGAAGCCGAAATCGGGGTTGTCACCGTCGGAATTTCCGGAGACTTTCCGGACCGCAGCCGGGCTGACCAGGGGTAGGTGCAGACACCGTCGGCCCGTGGCTTACGGGATCACGACAGGTGGGCCGCCGGGTTGGGTGCCGGCCGCTGCCGTAGCCATGGCGGTCGGGCCTGCCCCGGGCTTGGGTTGCGTTCGGCCGTCGAGCGGCGGACCACGAGGCGTACCGGCAGGACCATCGGTCTGCCGGTGTGCCCGGGCGCTCCCTCGATCATCGTGAGCAGGTGCCGGGTGGCGGCCGAGCCCTCCGCGTAGAACGGTGCCGCGACCGTGGTCAGCCCGGGCGTGACGATGTCAGCGGCGAGGATGTTGTCGAAACCGACGACGCTGACGTCGCCGGGAACGTTGACCCCCATCCAGCTGAGGCCGCGGATGAGGCCGATCGCCATCTGGTCGTTGAAGGCGAGGACAGCCGTCGCCGGATGCGCGCACAGCTCCTCGGCGGCCCGCTCGCCGCCCTCCATGGTCGGGCTGAACGGGCCGATCTTGCGTACCTTGATCTCCAGCTCCATGCCCGCTTCGAGCAGCGACCGCCAGCGGATACCGTTCGCCCAGGACGCCTCCGGCCCCGCGACGTACGTGATGTGGTCGTGCCCCAACTCGCCGAGGTGCTCGGCGGCCCGCCGAACCCCGCGCGGGTTGTCCGTCACGACGCAGGGCACGTCGGCGATGGCGCGGTTGAGGACGACCACCGGCCGCTGCTTGGCGAACATCCGGATGGCCGAGTCGGACATCCGGCTGCTGGCCAGCAGGAACCCGTCGACGGTCGACATCGTTCGTTCGATCACCGCCCGTTCCAGGCGGTCGGACTCCTGGGCGTCGATCAGCACGGTGGTGTATTCGCCGCCGAGCGATGCCTCCTGCGCCCCGCGGACGATCTCGGCGTAGACCGGGTTGGTGATGTCGGGGATGACGAGCGCGATCATGTGCGTCCGGGACGTGGTGAGGGCGCGTGCCAGCGGGTTGGTCCGGTAGCCCAGCCGCTCGGCGACCTGCCGGACCCGTTCGGCCGTCTCGGAATTGACGCGGCTCGGCTTGGAGAAGGCGCGGGACACCGTGGACGGTGAGACATTGGCTTCGGCCGCGACGTCGTAGATCGTGGCCCTCTTGTCTGGCGGCCTGGTGTGGTCGGGCATCTTCATGCTCCCCCCGGGCTACGCGCCATGATCATGCTATGACGCCGGTGAGTACTCGGCAATGCCCTCGCAACAGTCGGTTCTCCTGCGCGCATTCGCGCGAGGCAATACATGGCAACCCGTTGCTGTTCGGCCCCGCAGGCTGTCTCAATGCTCCACAGATGGCGCATGTAGGGCGGCCTCGCCGAGGCGACCCACCTGGGCAGAGCGTGGACCTACCTGGCCGGCCCGGGTAGTCGATGAAGGGAACGACTCATGGGTATGACGCGGCGCGGCGCTCTCATGGTCACGGCATCGTCGCTCTTCGTGGGCGCGGTCGGGTGTGGGGCGCCGGAAGGTCCCGGCAAAACCTCGGGCGACACCACGGGCGAGGTACCGGAGCGGCCCGCCCGGGCCGTGACGCTCAACGTTCTCGACGTCGCCGGCAACCTGCAGCTGACGCAGGCGATGATCGACGAGTTCGTCTCGAAGAACCCCAACGTGATCTCCCGGGTGACGTATTCGAAGGCGCCGGCGCCCGAACTGGCCGGCAAGATCAAGGCTCAGCAGGGAGCCGACCGGGTGGACATCGGTCTCGTGCTGACCGGCGTCGACGGCCTGGCGGCCGGCATCGAGCAGGGGCTCTGGACGGACGTGCTGCCGAAGTTCCAGGACCGCCTCGGCGGCATGCGGAACTACCTGGAACCGGCCGCCGCGATGCAGCAGCTCGCCGGCAACGCCGGCGTCACGGTCACCTACTATCCGTCCGGCCCGCTGCTCGAATACCTGCCGTCCCGCCTCTCCGCGCCGCCGACGAGCGCGGACGCCCTGCTCGCCTGGGCCAAGGCGAACCCCCGCAAGTTCCAGTACGCCCGGCCGGCCAACTCCGGCCCGGGCCGGACGTTCCTGATGGGCCTGCCCTACATCCTGGGCGACACGAACCCGAAGGATCCCGCGGCGGGGTGGGACAAGACGTGGGCCTTTCTCAAGGAGCTGGGCCAGTACGTCGACTACTACCCGTCCGGCACCACCGAGACGATGAAGAACCTCGCCAACGGCACCGCTCACCTGATCGTCAGCACGACCGGTTGGGACATCAACCCCCGCGTGCTGGGTACGGTGCCGAAGGAGGCCAGGATCGCCACGATCGACGGTTTCCACTGGGTCACCGACGCGCACTACGCCGTCATGCCCAAGGGCGTGTCGACCGACACGCAGGCCGCGGTGCTGGCCCTGCTGGCGTTCATGCTCACCCCTGAGCAGCAGGCGAAGGCGTACGACGAGGGCTACTTCTATCCGGGGCCGGCGGTGAAGGACGTCCAGCTCTCGTCGGCGCCGCAGAAGAGCCAGGACGCGATCCGGGAGTTCGGCCGCCCGGAGTACGACGCGCTGATCGCCGGCAACCCGACCGAGGTCCCGCTCGACGCGAAGAGCCTCGTGGCGGCGTTCAACCGCTGGGACCGCGAGATCGGCGGCGGGAAGGTCAAGCAGGGATGAGCGCCTTCTCCCAGCTGCGGTTGGATGGCGTGTCCCGCCGGTTCGGCGGCCAGGACGCGCTCACCGAGCTGGACCTGACAATCGAGGCGGGCGAGTTCATGGCCCTGCTCGGCCCGTCCGGCTGCGGCAAGTCGACGGCCCTGAACTGCCTGGCCGGGCTCCTGCCGTTGACGCAGGGGAGTATCTGGCAGGACGAGCGCCGGATCGACACGCTGCCACCGGAGCGCCGCGGCTTCGGCATGGTGTTCCAGAGCTACGCCCTCTTTCCCCACCTGACGGTCCGCGCGAACATCGCCTTCGGGCTGCGCATGCGGCGGCTACCGAAGGAGGAGATTCGCCGGCGTACGCAGGAGGCGGTGCGGCTGGTGCGGCTCGAGGCCCACGTCGACAAGCTGCCCGGCCAACTCTCGGGTGGCCAGCAGCAGCGCGTCGCCATCGCCCGAGCCGTCGTGTTCGAGCCCTCCCTCGTGCTGATGGACGAGCCGTTGAGCAACCTCGACGCCAAACTGCGCCTGGAGATGCGCACCGAGATTCGCCGGCTGCACCAGTCGCTGGGGCTCAGCACCGTCTACGTCACCCACGACCAGGAGGAGGCGCTCTCCCTGGCCGACCGGCTGGTCGTGCTGCGGGAGGGGCGGGTGCAGCAGATCGGGTCGCCACGCGAGATGCACAACCGGCCGGCGAACTGGCACGTCGCCGACTTCATGGGCTACCGCAACCTGTGGCGGGGACGGGTGGAGCAGCTGGACGGCGCCCGGGCCACGGTCGAGTCTTCCCGTCATCGCCTGCTCGGCGAGGCCATGGGCGACCTCCAGGCCGGTGCGGAGGCGGTGGTCGCGGTACGCCCGGAGGACATCCGCGTCGACGGGCCCGGCGAGGCCCACAACACCATGTCGGCGAGCATCGAGGTGGTCGAGTACCAGGGCCGCGAGTTGGCCGCCGAGGCCCGCACCGAGACGGGACAGCTGCTGCACCTGCGTACCGAGCAGCGGATCGCACCGGGCGACCAGGTCAAGGTCGCCATCGACCCGCAGCGGCTCCTCGTCTATTCCGCAGGCGCGGAGCAGGCCACCGACCCCCGGCCCGACCAGCTCGCGGACACCTCGGAGGCCGCGCGGTGAGCGGCGCCGGGCCGGGCAGGCCGCTGGCGCACTGGCGGCACCGTCTCGCGGAGCGGGGCGTCGATCGGCAACTCTGGTTGCTGGTCCCGGCCCTGATCTTCGTCATCGCCCTGTTCCTCTACCCGTTCTTCTACGGCCTGACGCTCTCGTTCCAGCCGACCAACGGCGGGCCGTTCAGCGACTACGCCCGGTTCTTCTCCGACGCGTACGAGCGGGGCACGATCTGGATCACGCTGCGGATCGCGCTGCCTGCCGCGCTCCTGAACGTCCTCGCCGCCGTGCCGATCGCCTACCGGATGCGCGGTCGGTTCCGGGGCAAGCGGCTGGTCACCACACTGCTGGTCGTGCCGATCACGCTCGGCACGGTGCTCACCGCCCAGGGGCTGCTGAACTTCCTCGGCCCGACCGGTTGGTTCAACCGGATCCTGCTCGCCACGAACCTCGTCGACGAGCCGGTGCGGCTGATCCACAACTACTGGGGCGTGTTCTTCTCGCTGGTGATCACCGGCTTTCCGTTCGCGTTCCTGCTGGTGCTCTCCTATCTCTCGGGCATCGACCCGACCCTGGAACGGGCGGCCGCGACGCTCGGGGCGGACTGGCGTCGCCGGTTCCTGCGGATCACGCTCCCGCTGCTGATGCCGGGCCTGGCCACGACCTTCTGCCTGACGTTCGTGCTGGCGTTCAGCGTGTTCCCGTCGGCCGTCCTGGTCGGCAATCCGGCGGGCGAGACGCGGGTCATCTCCCTCGCCGCGTACCAGGCGGCGTACGAGCAGTACGACTACCCGTACGCCTCGGCGATCGCAATGATCATGGGGTTCGTCGAGCTGGTCATCATCGCGGTGGTCCTGGCGGCGCGCAACCGTCTCTACACCGGCTCCACCGGAGGCAAGGGCTGATGGCAACGATCACCCAGGCGCCACCAGCGCGGCCCCCCGCCACCACCGACCGGCGGCGGCGCATCGCCGCGCGACCGGCCGCCTGGATCGTGTGGGGCGTCGTCATCTTCTTCTTCCTCAACCTGCTGGGCGTCGTGGCGTCCGTGCTGGTCAGCTCGTTCGGCCAGCGCTGGTTCGACACCTGGCTCCCCGACGGCTACACCACCAGCTGGTACGGCCGGGCCTGGGACGAGTTCGCGCTCATGCAGGTCATCGTCGTGACGCTCGAGGTCTCCGTGCTCGTCGTTGGCCTCTCGCTGCTGATCGGCGTGCCGGCGGCCTACGTCCTCGCGCGGCGGTCGTTCCCCGGCAAGCGGCTGATCTTCCTCGTGTTCCTGCTGCCCATCCTGATGCCCCCGATCACGTACGGCATCCCGCTGGCGACCGTCCTCTACAAGTTCGGGCTGGCCGGGAACATGTCCGGGGTCGTGCTCGCCAACCTCGTACCGTCGGTTCCCTTCGTCATCCTGACCATGACCCCGTTCATCGAGCAGATCGACCCGCGGATCGAGAGCGCCGCGCGCATGTGCGGCGCGGGCCTGCGGACGGTCTTCCTCCGGGTCCTCACGCCGTTGCTGGTGCCGGGCATCCTCGCCTCCGCGATCCTCGTGCTCGTCCGGACCGTGGGCATGTTCGAGCTCACCTTCCTGACCGCGGGGCCCGACTCGCAGACCATCGTCGTGGCGCTCTACTACTCGATGTCCGCGTCCGGGATCAGGGCGCAGCAGTCAGTCGACGCGATGGCGGTGATCTACACCTCGATGATGCTCGTGCTCCTCGTCGTCGCGCTGCGGTACGTCAACCCGACCCAGCTCGTGGCCCAGGTCAAGGAGGAGCCGGAGCACTGAAGCCCACGGGTGGGGACGGTCCGGCCGCCACCTCGTCGAGGATCTCACCCACCCGGCCCGCGGCGCTGATGAGCGCGGGCAGCTTCGCGCGCAGGCCGCGATAGGTCGCGGCGAGGGCGGGGTCGACCGCGATCGGCTCGCTGCGGGCACGGCCGGGATCGAGCTGGGTGACAGCCCCCTTGAGATCGGGAGCGAGGCCGATCGCGAAGAGTCCGAGCGCGGCCGCGCCGAGGGCGGCGTCATCGCCGTCACCCGCCGCCTGGACCGGACGATCCAGAACGGCGGCCATCACCTCGCGCCACAGTGGAGAGCGGAAGGCGTCACCGGTCAGCCGGACGCTGCTGATCGGCGTCAGCTCGGCCACGCGGTCGAGGACGACACCGAGTTGCAGGCACACGCCTTCGACGGCGGCCCGCACCAGGTGGCCGCGGGAGTGCTCGCTCCGCAGCCCCAGGTACGCCCCCGGCGGGTCGGATCCTGCTGCCGGGTCGTCGAGCAGATAGGGGAGCATCACGAGGCCGTCGCTTCCCGGGGGAATCCGCTCGGCGAGATCCAGAAGCGTGGGCGCGGCATGGTCGAGGTCGGGCGCGAGGGCACGTCCCGCCCAACGTACGACGTTGCCGCCGTTGCTGACCGCTCCGCCGACAACCCACGCGTCCTCGGTCAGCGCGTCGCAGAAGAGGGTTTCCGCCTCGTCGACGAGCGGAGCCGAGACGACCGTGCGCAGGGCCCCGGTGGCCCCGAGCGACAGGTTGCCGACGGTGCTGTCGATCGCCGCCGCGCCGAGGTTGTGCAAAGGGCCGTCGCCCGCACCCACGACGACGGGTGTACCGGACGGGAGGCCGACGGCCCGTCCGGCAGGGGCCGAGAGCCGCAACGCCGCGGTCGTGGGCAGGACCGGGGGCAGTTGACTCTCCGACACACCGACGAGGTCGAGCACGGCGCGGCTCCACGCCCGACGGTGGACGTCGAACATCCCGGTTCCGGAGGCCGAGGACAGCTCGGTCACCAGCTTGCCGGTGAGCCGGTAGAGCAGGTAGTCCTTGAGGCCGATCCACCACCGGGTCGCCGTGCAGAGGTACGGCTCATGGCGGGCAAACCACATGAGCTTGCACAGCGGGCTCATCGGGTGCACCGGCGTGCCCGTCAACCAGTGCAGTTCCCGGCCCTGCCCGGAGATCCGCAGGTCGCGGGCCGCCTCCGACGACCGCGAGTCGGCCCGGGTCAGCAGCGGCGTCACCGGCGTCATCGCCGCGCCGAGCCCGATCAGGCCGTACATGGCGGAGCTCATCGCGAGGGCGACGACCTCCGCCCCGGCGGTGTCGGCGACACACGCGGACGTCGCCTCCAGGGTGGCCGCCACGAGTACGTCCGGATCCTGTACCTGCCAGCCGGGCGCCGGCTGCAGGAGCGGGTACTTCCGCCTCGCGACGTGTCGCGCGGTGCCGTCCAGCGCGAACGCGGCCGCCCGCACCGCCGTGGCGCCCACGTCGACCCCGAGAATGACACGACGTCCTGGCCGCATGCGCACATGGTCGAGCGGCGTCCGGTGGGCCGGCAAGCGGTTGCGCGCAGTTGTCGTCGCCCTGGTTGAGCAACAACTTGCTGATGCGTGGGATCGGGCTGCTCGAGAGCGGAACGCCAAACCTGACGCGTTACGTGTTCACCGATTCGCGTGCCCGGACATTCTTCCCCGATTGGGAGCAGGTGGCCGACGAGCGTGCCTTCGACCTGTGGCTGGGGCCTTCTGCG
Organism: Micromonospora sp. NPDC005206; assembly: GCF_040608175.1. Taxonomy (NCBI): domain Bacteria; kingdom Bacillati; phylum Actinomycetota; class Actinomycetes; order Micromonosporales; family Micromonosporaceae; genus Micromonospora; species Micromonospora sp. NPDC005206. The sequence goes on along the minus strand of NZ_JBEXHU010000012.1, from coordinate 105,722 downwards.
GAAACCTCCGAATGGTTCCGTGCCGAGCTCGCCCCCCTGGCTGGCATGGAGTTCACCCGACGACTCAACCGCCACCTGCCCCCACCGCCCGCCCCGTTTCGGCTCAACCATCCCATCGGGCAGGAGCTTCGGTGGCAGCGGGAGAAGCTCGAGTTGCCGCGAACCGACGCGCAGGAGCTGGTCGTTCTCCTGCCGGCCGATGACGCGACGGCGCGGGCGATGGAGCGACTGCGCCGCCAACCCGACCGCATGCTTCGCGCGGTCGGCCTACCGAACAGGGTCAAGGCCCCGTTGATGGAGATGGGCTGCGTGCGGTAGCTGCCCGCAGAGCCTGGCGAGGTCGCCTTCGAGGGCTTACCGGGACCAAACCAGGTCTCTACGGGGTCTCCTTTTGCGTACGCTCAAGGTGCATGTCGGCCGGGGTCACGGGGTGACCAGGGACGTTGATGCACAACTGTCCCGCCTCGGCACCGCACATGGGGCAGGGGCGGTACGACTCGACAGGCCCCGGATCGAGGCCCCTCGCCAGGGCCGCTCGGACGATGTCGTCGGCCGCGTGGTGTAGCTCAAGGTCCCGATGTCTCACGGCAGCCTGGTGGATTCGCTGGAGCGCGCTTCGCGCCAGCTCCGATGGGTCATTCATCCAACCGACCTTCCCGCTGTGCTCGCCGTCGCACGTACTTCCCGTGTTCAACTGCCGATCACCGGCCTGGTTGGCTCCGCTGGCGCGTGGCGGCGCCGACGATGTGCTCCAGCGCGGCCGCGTGCCGCTGAAACGCGTGCCGCCCGTGCCGAGTGAGCTGGACGGAGGTCGGCCGTGCCCGGTGGCGGGGCCGGCAGCCGGCCCGACTGCGGCCAGGACCCGCGCGACGTGGGGGAGCACGCGCGAACCAGGGCGAGAACTCTGCCCGCGGCACTGGGCCATCTGGCAGCGTCTACCCTGTCACCGAGGAAGGCGGATCATGATCGTTACGTGTTGTCGGGCGCGGGTCTTCCCCCCGTCCAGGGTCGGCCGATGAGCGCGATCGCGTTCCTCAACATCGCCATGCACGGGCACATCAACCCGACGCTGCCGGTCGTGGCTGAGCTTGTGCGCCGTGGCCACTCCGTCACCTACCACACGACGCCCGCCTACGCGGAGGAAATCGCCACCACCGGCGCGCGAGTGGTCGCCTACTCCGGGGATGACATACCGCTGTCCGGCCCGCCGACGCCCGTCACGGTGATGGAGCAGCTCGCGCGCACCGCCGTACGCGTGCTGCCCGCCGTCCTCACCGATCTGCGCGGTGCCCGGCCGGATCTGGTCGTGCACGACTCCCTCTGCCTGTGGGGGCCGGTGGTCGCCCGCGAACTCGACGTACCGGCGGCGTCGTCGTTCACCACGTTCGCGTTCAACCGGCACGTGCCCAGCCCCACCCACGGCTCCTGGGAGCTGCTCGCGGCGGCGGCGGTCAAGCCCCGCCCCACCGCGGGGTACCTGAAGTCGCGCTGGGAGCTGAGCCGCCGGTACGACACGGAAGCGGTGCCCCTGATCGACCTGGCGAACATCCGCCAGCCGCTCAACCTGGTCTACACCTCGCGGGCGTTCCACCCCGAGGCCGACAGTTTCGACCAGTCCTACCGGTTCGTCGGGCCGAGCATCGGTGCCCGCCCAGCCGACTCGTCGTTCCCGCTCGATCAGCTGCGCGATCCGGTGCTCTACGCCTCGCTGGGCACGGTGTTCGGCGCCGACCCGCAGTTGCTGCGCACCTTTGCCAACGCGCTCGCCCCGCTGGGCGGCACCGTGATCGTCTCCACCGGGCCCACCGACCCCGCCACGGTCGGTCAGCTGCCGGCCAACGTGATCGTCCACCGCTCGGTACCGCAGCTGAAAGTCCTGTCCCGTGCAGCGCTGTTCATCACCCACGGCGGGGTGAACAGCGTCAACGAGGCCCTGTACGCCGGCGTCCCGATGCTGGTGGTCCCGCAGGGCGCCGACCAGTCGTTGGTGGCGTCCCGCATCGTCGAGCTCGATGCCGGCCTCGCGATCCGCACCGAGGACGTCACGGTGGAGGTCCTGCGCGCCCTCGCCCGGCGCCTGTTGGACGAGCCCCGATTCCGGGCCGCCGCGAACACCCTGCGGGTCGCCCAGCGCGAGGCAGGCGGCTATACGCGCGCCGCCGACGAACTCGAGCGCTACGTGCAGCGGACCGCCTCGTCCGCTCAGCCGGCCTCTGCCGACCTGCCACCGCAGGGCTGACCGATGTCCCCGGTCGTCGCCGTCATGCTGCTGTTCGCCGGGCTGTCCGAGGCCGTCGGGCGCCTCCTGCCCGTGGTGGCACGCCTGTCCGGCGTGTCGCACACCAGGGTGTTGGTGATGGTGCTGGCCGGCGCCGTGGTCGACGGCGCGGTGTTCGCGCTCTGGCCACTGTCCGCGTGGACCCTCGCCGAGCTGGTGCTGCCCGCCGCGTCGTCCGACGAATCCGCGCTGGCCTGGACACCGTGCCTGGCCGCCCCGCTGCTGCTTGCCGCGGTCCTCGCGTTTCCGCTGCTCGGGCCGCTGCTGCACCTGGTCCTCATGGTGGGAGTGGGGGCCGGCCTCGCCACTGCCCTGGCCACGGTGGCCGGGCTCGGCTGGTGGGATGCCGCCGGCTGCGTGGCCGTCGCGGGAGTCGGGCTCGGCGTCGCCGTCGAGGGCATCCGCCGCCTGGTCGTGCGGCTCAACACGACACGAGCACCGGAGCGGTTTCCGTGATCGAACTTGCGCTCCTGCTGCTGCTCGGCGGGATCGGACCGGTCCTGCTCGCCGAAGCTCTGCTCGCCCGCTACGAGGTGGTGGTCTACGCCGCAGGCTGGCGGAGCCCCACCGCGGCGCGACCTAAGGGCATGCCCCCCGCCCGAGGCGCGGACCCGGACCGCCCCCCGGACGCGTACCTGGTCTATCTGGACGGTATCGGGAAACGCCGCTTCCACGACACCCGCGACGGCGGCCGACTGGTCAAGGCCCTGATCGCCGGAGCGCCGGAGCTCAGGGTGCTGGGCCAGGTGCAGCCGTACTCCCCGCTGGCTCTGCCGCTCGCCGACCGGCCGGTGTGGGTCTGGCTGCGCCGCCGCATCGGTCTGGTGCTGTTTCTGCACAACGTGATGCAGACCTTCGTCGCCGCCGACCGCCGGTACCGTCCCCTGTACAACCGCGCCGTCGGCTCGCAGATCGCCACTCAGCTCCGAGACGCCGGCTATCGGCGCGACAGCGGCATTCCCGTGGTGATGCTCAGTTACAGCGGTGGCGCCCAGGTCGCCACCGGCGCGGTGGACGAACTGTGGTCCCAGCTGCGTCCTCCGCTCTGGTTGATCACTCTCGGCGGGTTCCACAACGGCGCCAACGACATCAGCCACGCCCAGCACCTCGACCAGCTCACGAGTGCCGGCGACCGGATCGAGCGGGTCGGCACCTGGATGTTCCCGCAGCGGTGGCGGCTGTTCCGCCGGAGCGGATGGAACCGGGCCGACCGCGCAGGGAAGATCACCGTGCACAGCCTCGACCCGGCCACCCACGTGGGTCCGCGCAGCTACATCAGCCCGGAGGCCCGGCTACCCGATGGCCGCAGTCACCTCGACCGGACCGCGGACACCGTGATCGCGCTGATCCGGGATCGCCTCAGCGCGACCGCGCGGAACGACGGCCCGCTGCCCTGAGCGAACCGCCACCACCGGCGCGCGAGTGGTCCCCTACTCCGGGGATGACGTACCGCTGTCCGGCCCGCCGACGCCCGTCACTCAGTCGACGATACGTACGGATGGCCGCGGCCAGATCTCGCGACCCGCTCTCCAGCCCGAGTCCCGGCAGCTACCGCTCCGGCCGCGCCGAACTCGACGTCGTCTTCCGGCCGACGGGGCGTGATCGGGCCGTCATTGGCCGCCCACCGGAACGGGAGCAGACCCGGTAGTTCCGCGGTCATCGCTGGGCTGCCGAGGAGATGACGCGGGGATGGCGTTGTCGATGAGGACGGCGGCGATGGCGGCGGCGGTGGGGAAGGATTCGCTGTTGAGGACTCGGGTGCGGGCCGAGGCGCCGTCGATGAGCAGCGCCAGTTGTTCGCCGAGTTGTTCGGGGTTGGTGGCGCCGGCTTCGCGGGCGGTTTCGGTGAGCCGCGCGGCGATGGCGGTCTTGTAGTCGCGTGCGTACTGGGATGCGGGGTGTTGGGGGTCGTGGAGTTCGACGGCCGCCCCGATGTAGGGGCACAGGGGCGTGGACGCGGGTATCTCGAAGGCGGCGAGGAGTCGTTCGCGGGGTGTGAGGTCGGTGCGCTCGAACACTCCGGGCATGACGTCGGGATCGAATCGGCGCAGGTATTCGGCGACGAGTTCGTCCTTGCTGGTGAAGTGCTGGTAGGCCGTGCGCTTGGACACCTGGGCCACGGCGCAGAGTTGGTCCATGCCGGTGCGGTTGATGCCCTGATCGCGGAACAGCTGCTGTGACGCGCTGAGGATGCGCTCGCGTGCGCCCCTGCCACGGCGCCGGCCCAGGGGGCCCTTCTCCAACTCCGTCATGCCTTCAGTATAGACCGTTCGGTACAGACCGGTCTACATAGCTTGCGTACGGGTTGATCATCGGTTACGTTAAGCATACAGTACGGTGTACATACGCCTGGACCGTGCGCCGATCGCGATGACGGCGATTTCGCAAGGCGAGAGCGGTCCCGATGATCGTCGGTGCGCCATGGCGCACCGGGCGTCCCACGGGTGGGGTCGGTACCGACCGGTGTATGTAGCTTGCGCCCCGACCAGTCATCGGGTACGTTACGTACACAGCCCGGTGTATATAAGAACCGAACTGTTTCGGATACCCATCAATTCAACGGAGTGATCGTGGGAAAGCTCGATGGCAAGGTAGCGGTGATCACCGGCGGATCCACCGGCATGGCACTGGCCGGCGCCAAACTGTTCGTCGAGGAAGGAGCGCACGTCTTCATCCAGGCCCGGCGGCAGGAAGCACTGGACGACGCCGTCAAGCTGATCGGCCGCAACGTCACCGCCGTCCAGGGTGACGCGGCCGAACTGGACGACCTGGACCGCTTGTACGACACCGTCAAGCGGGAAAAGGGCTCGATCGACGTGCTGTGGGCCAGCGCCGGGATGGGCGAACCCGCCGTCCTCGGCGAGATCACCGAGGAACAGTTCCACCGCGCCTTCTGGCTCAACGCGCGCGGCACCCTGTTCACCGTGCAGAAGGCACTGCCGCTGATCAACGACAACGGCTCGATCTTCATGACCGGATCCAACGCCTCCCTCGGCGCCTTCCCCGGCTGGAGCCTCTACGCGGGAAGCAAAGCCGTCCAGCAGGCCTGGGCCCGCGTCTGGCTCAACGAACTGCGCGACCGCAAGATCCGGGTCAACGTCCTGACCCCCGGCCAGGTCGCCACCGCCAAGCAGGAAGAACTGTTCGACGAGGCAACCAAGGCCGCATTCGAGTCCCTCATCCCCCGCGGAAAGATGGGCCGCCCCGAAGAAATCGCCACCGTCGCCCTGTTCCTCGCCTCCGACGACTCCAGCTACGTCAACGGCCTGGAACTGGTCGCCGACGGCGGCACCACCGCCATCTGAACACACACCAGGAATGCCGCGGGCACACCCCACAACGAGACAGAGCGACACCTCGAGAACAGGAAGCACCCTCATGAGCAGCATCACCCTCATCGGTACGGGGAACATGGCCCGTACCATCGGCACGCTCGCGGTGGCGGGCGGCAACACCGTTGAGGTCATGGGACGCGATCAGTCCAAGGCCGATGACCTGGCCAAGGCTCTGGGCGGCGGCGCGACGACGGGCAAGTGGGGCACCGTCCCGGCCGGGGACATCGTCATCACGGCCCTGTTGTACGACGGTGTCGTTCCGGTCGTCGCCGAGTACGGAGACGCCCTCGCGGGCAAGGTCATCGTCGACATCAGCAACCCCTTCAACGCCACGTTCGACGGACTGGCCCACAGCGAGGAGACCTCGATCGCGCAGGAGGTCGCCAAGGTGGCCCCGGCCAGCGCCAGCGTGGTGAAGGCATTCAACACCATCTTCCGTAATGTCCTGGAGAAGGGCCGGCCCAACGTCTTCATCGCTGGCGACAATGCGCAGGCCAAGGCGGGCGTGGCGGCATTCATCGAGAGCCTCGGGCTGCGCCCGCTGGACGTCGGCGGCCTGAAGATGGCGCACTGGCTGGAAGGAGTGGGCGTGGTCACGGTGGGCCTCGCCGGCAACGGGGTTGGCCACTGGGACTTCGCCCTCAGCGTCAACGAATTTACCGGCTGAGCCCCCGGGGCCGAGCAGTCGGCGAACAGGGCGCCGTGTGCCCTGACAATGGTTGATGGATCACCGACTCGCTGATGTCGGATATCAATGTTGGCGAGGCGCGTACCGGCCGGATCATTCGGCTCGTCCCGGCGCTGGGCGCTGCAGCCCGAGGCGACCAGCAAGCCGGTTCACCACCGCCGCGAGGGCGGCCGGAGTGGGGCGGCGGCTCACCATGAAGAGCGTGAGGCGGCCGGGTACGGGCGCGGCGGACACCCGGTCCCCATCCTGGGCGTAGGCGAGCCCGAGCCCGCGGGGCAGGACGGCCGGGCATCCCAGTAGTCGCGCCATTCGTACGGCCGTCTCCGCGGTGGCCGCCGTGCGAGGCCGGGCGCCGAGGCCGGAGAGTCGTTGGTGCAGGGTGTCCGTGGACATGTCGTAGGTGTAGATGGCAACGTCGAGATCGGCGAACGGCCGCCGGCCCTTGCGCAGCGACGCTGCCGGTGGTGTCAGGACGGCCAGTCGGTCGCTCGCAACCGGTACGGCGCTCACGGTGGTGGGTAGACGCATCTGGTTGGCGACGGCGACGAACGCGGCGTCCAGCGACCCTTCGCCGACCCACTCCACGAGCCTGTCGCCATGGTCCGTCACCTGGTTGACGGTCGAGTCGTCCATCAGCACGTCGAGCGCCGGAAAGAGCAACGGCGCGAGGCTGCTGAAGGTGCCGACGTTGAACGTTCGTGCCCGCGCGGCGGCGCGCGTCCGGTCGAAGATGCGTCCCAGATGATCAAGCACGTGGGTCGCCTCGGCGCACAGCGCACGACCGGCCGGCGTCGGCCGCGCCCCGGTCGTGTCCCGGTCGAAGAGCCGTTCACCGACCCGCCGCTCGAGCGCCGCCAGGCGGTTGCTCGCGGCCGGCTGGCTGATGAGCAGCTCCCGCCCGGCGGCTCCGAGGGAGCCGTGCCGCGCCACGGCCTCGACCAACCGGAGATCCTCGACGGAGGGGAATGAGCTCATATCCCCAGGCTATGAGCTCCGATGCCGATCCGCCAACTACCAGCGCTTTCTGCCCCACCCGACGATTACTGCGTGAATGCCAGACGCGAAATCGCCGCCATGCTGACAACCACCTTCGTGAGCTGGATGGGTCAACGTACGACAGCCGTCGCGCTTCCGCTCGTCGCGCTCGCCGAGACCGGATCCGCCTGGTCCACCGGGTTGGTCGGTGGGGCGGTGGGCCTGCCCATGCTCGCCTCGCCCTGGTGGGCCAGGCGCCTGCGTCAGCGACTGACCACGGGCAGAGCCCTCGCCCGGGTGCTCGCGGTCCAGGTGGTCGGCTTGCTCGTCGTTCCGATCGGCGCGGCTGTCGGAACGGTCAGTGCGGTTCACCTCGCCGTCGCCGGGCTGGTCACCGGATGTGCCACCGCTCTGAGTGGCCCGGGGCAACGGGCGGTGCTCTCGGACATCGGCGACAGCCTCGGGTCCACCGTCGCGGCGAAGCTGCTGGCCTGGCAGGATCTCCTGCACCGCAGCACGATGATCCTGGCGCCACCGCTGGCCGGGTGGGCCGTGGCCGTCGGCGGACCGCTGCCCCTGCTCTGGGCAGAGGCCACCGGCGTCGGTGCGGGAGCGGTCCTCCTGCTCACCGTTCGCGCCACCGCGGCGGTCGCCCCGCCAGCCCGTTCGGCCGGTGCTCCGGCCCTGCGGCACGTGCTGGCGCAGCACAGGGACATCCGTCGTGCCGTGACGATGTCGGGAGTCGGCGGGCTCGTATGGTTCGCGTTCACCCTCGGTCTCGCGATCCTCGGCGCCGAGACCGGGCGGCCCGGGGTACTCATAGCGGCAGGCATGACCGGATACGGCCTGGGCTCGCTCACCGGTGCGCTGCTGGCGCCGATGCTCGTTCCGCGAATGCCGGCGCTCGCGACGATGGCGATCGGATGGGCCGTCCTCGGCGTGACGTTCATGGCCCTGCCCGCCGTGGCATCGTCCGTCGTCCTGCTGGCGTGCGTGGCCGCCGTTGGTGGCTTCTGCATGCCGCTCGGCATCGGCGCCCTCAACCGGATCATCAGCACGCGCACCGATGGCGCCGACCGGCGAGCGGCCTTCGCAGCGGAGAGTCTCGTACACGACGGCGCGGTGTCCATCGGTCTGCTCGCCGGGGGCGCGATCATCGGCGTCGTCGGCGCGGGCCCGACTCTCGTCGCCGCCGGAGTCGCCCAGGTCGCCGTCGCGCTCTTCGCCGGCCCGTGGCCGAAAATCTCGCGGCTCGAACGACGGCATCGACGTGGTGCCGGCCGTCGAGTACGTTACCGGCGAGTCCGTCTGGCGATGGTGGACGACGGGGAGGCCGCGTGGCCGGGAAACACCGTTCGTGGTGGGGCTGGGGGCACGTCGAGGACGCGGTGACCGGCGCGGAGGCCACGGCGTTGGCGGATCGGGTGCGTACCCTGCTGCCCGACGCCGACCTGACCGCGCACGTCGCCCCGCCGGTGGCCGATCTCGCCCTGCGCGCGCCGCGGGTCGATCCGCCGGCGTCACTGGCCCGACTGTGCTCGACGGACCTCGCCGACCGGGCCGCGCACACCCACGGCAAGGCGTTCCGGGACGTCGTCCGTAACCTGCGCGGGGACGTCCACGACCCGCCGGATCTGGTGGTCCGGCCGATGACCGAGCAGGACGTCGTCGATGTGCTCGACTGGTGCGCCGGCCGGGGCATCGCGGTGATCCCGTACGGCGGCGGCTCGTCGGTGGTTGGCGGTGTGGAGCCGAGGATCGACGACGCGTATCCCGCGGCGGTCAGTCTCGACCTCGGGCGCCTCGACCGGGTGCTGGAGGTGGACCCGACCAGCCGGGCGGCGCGCATCCAGGCCGGTGTGTTCGGCCCGGCGTTGGAGGATCAGCTTCGGCGGTACGACCTCACCCTGCGGCACTTCCCGCAGTCGTTCGAGTTCTCCACCCTGGGTGGCTGGTTGGCCACCCGCGCCGGCGGTCACTACGCCACCGTCCTCACCCACATCGACGACCTGGTGGAGTCGATGCGGGTGGTCACCCCGGCGGGCATCAGCCAGTCGCGCCGGCTGCCCGGCTCTGGCGCCGGGCCGTCCCCGGATCGGCTGTTCCTCGGCTCGGAGGGCGTGCTCGGCGTCATCACCGAGGCGTGGATGCGGCTGCAGGACCGGCCCCGCTGGCGGGCGGGCGCCTCGGTGCACTTCACCGACTACGACCGGGCGGTCGCCGCCACCCGGGCCATCGCCCAGTCCGGCCTGTACCCGAGCAACTGCCGGCTGCTCGACCCGGTGGAGGCTCTCCTCAACGCCGGTGTCGCCAGCGGCGGTGTGCTCGTCCTGGGCTTCGAGTCCGCCGACCACCCGGTCACACCGTGGTTGGACCGCGCCGTCGAGCTCTGCCGCGACCACGGGGGAGCCCTGCCGGAGCCGTCCCGCGGCGACGACCCGTCCGGCCCACGGCAGCGGACCGCCGCCGACGCCTGGCGCTCGGCGTTCCTGCGGATGCCGTACCAGCGCGACGCGCTCGCCGCCCGGTCGATGATCGTGGAGACGTTCGAGACCGCCTGCACCTGGGACCGATTCCCCGCCCTGCGCGCCGCCGTGCTCGACGCGGCCGGGGAAGCGCTCCGGGCCGTCGCCGCGACCGGTGTGGTCACCTGCCGCTTCACGCATGTCTACCCGGACGGTCCCGCCCCCTACTTCGGCGTGTACGCCACCGGCCGCTGGGGCGCCACCCTCGCCCAGTGGGACCAGATCAAGCATGCCGTCTCCGACGCGTTGCTCGCCGCCGGCGGCACCATCACCCACCACCACGCCGTGGGCCGCGACCACCGACCGTGGTACGACCGGCAGCGTCCGGACCCGGTCGCGCTGGCGCTGCGCGCCACCAAGAGCGCGCTCGACCCGTCCTGGATCCTCAACCCCGGCGTCCTCGTCGATCCCGCCAGCTGACCCACGGCTCTGCCGTCGCTGAATGAACAACTCTTCGGCCTGCTGGTACGGCATCGGCGGTGCGCGGTAGCGTGTCTGATATCGCGGGGTTTCGCCCTTTCGGTGAACTCCTCCTATCGGGTCGAGGCTGAGCCAAACTTGAACTGCTCCAGAAAAGTGGACTATGTTCGGCACGTGGCGTCCGACTTCGAGGCTCAGCTGCGGGCGGTCTCGTTGCGCGTGACCCGGCCCCGGCTGGCGGTGCTCTCCGCGCTGCGCGACCATCCGCACGTCGACACCGACGCGGTGATCCGGCTGGTACGGACCGATCTCCCCACGGTCTCCCACCAGGCGGTGTACGACGTCCTGCGCGCGCTCACCGACGCCGGTCTGGTGCGGCGTATCCAGCCCGCCGGTGCGACCGCTCGCTACGAAGCGCGGGTGGCGGACAACCACCACCACATCGTGTGCCGCTCCTGCGCTGCGATCGCCGACGTCGACTGCGCTGTCGGCCAGGCTCCCTGTCTCACCGCCTCGGACGACCACGGGTTCGTGGTCGACGAGGCGGAGGTCGTCTACTGGGGCACCTGCCCCGACTGCGCGACCGAACGCACCGCCCAGCGATCCGTCAGTTCGGAAGGAAGTACATGAGCGACACCCAGGACAACGCTCCCTCCAGCGCCCAGGGCGTGGACAAGAAGGAGGCGGCCGGCTGCCCGGTCGCGCACGACTCCGTGACCGCGCACGGCAGCGAGAGCGAGAACCCGGCGATCGACTCGCCGACCCCGAAGACCGGAGGTCGTCCGCGCACCAACCGGGACTGGTGGCCCAACCAGCTCGACCTCTCGGTGTTGCACGCCCACTCGTCCAAGAGCAACCCGCTGGGCGAGAACTTCAGCTACGCCAAGGAGTTCGCCAAGCTCGACGTCGAGGCCCTCAAACAGGACATCGTCAACGTCCTCACCACCTCGCAGGACTGGTGGCCGGCGGACTTCGGCCACTACGGCGGTCTGATGATCCGGATGAGCTGGCACTCCGCCGGCACCTACCGCATCCACGACGGTCGTGGCGGCGCCGGCGACGGCGGGCAGCGTTTCGCCCCGCTCAACAGCTGGCCCGACAACGCCAACCTCGACAAGGCCCGCCGGCTGCTGTGGCCGGTCAAGCAGAAGTACGGCCAGCAGATCTCCTGGGCCGACCTGCTCGTGCTCGCCGGCAACGTCTCCCTGGAATCGATGGGCTTCAAGACCTTCGGCTTCGGCTTCGGCCGCGAGGACGTCTGGGAGCCCGAGGAGATCTTCTGGGGTCCCGAGGACACCTGGCTGGGCGACGAGCGCTACGTCGGCGAGGCCGAGATGACGCCCGAGGTCGGCGCGACCGAGATGGGCCTCATCTACGTCAACCCGGAGGGCCCGAACGGCAACGCGGACCCGAAGGCGGCGGCGTACTTCATCCGGGAGACCTTCGGCCGGATGGCGATGAACGACGAGGAGACGGTCGCCCTCATCGCCGGTGGCCACACCTTCGGCAAGGCCCACGGCGCGGCCCCCGCCGACAACCACGTGGGCCCGGAGCCCGAGGGTGCCCCGCTGGAGGCGCAGGGCCTGGGCTGGCTGAGCAGCCACGGCAGCGGCAAGGGCCGGGACACGATCACCAGCGGCCTCGAGGTGACGTGGACCGACGTGCCGACGCAGTGGAGCAACCGCTTCTTCGAGATCCTCTTCGGCTTCGAGTGGGAGCTCGTCACGAGCCCCGCCGGTGCGAAGCAGTGGGTCGCCAAGGACGCCCCGGAGATCATCCCGGACCCGTTCGACGCGTCCAAGAAATACAAGCCGACGATGCTCACGACCGACCTGGCCCTGCGTTTCGATCCGGCGTACGAAAAGGTCTCGCGCCGCTTCCTGGAGAACCCCGACGAGTTCGCGCTGGCGTTCGCCAAGGCCTGGTACAAGCTGCTGCACCGCGACATGGGTCCGATCGACCGCTTCCTCGGCCCGTGGGTGGCGGAGCCCCAGCTGTGGCAGGACCCGGTGCCGGCCGTCGACCACGAGCTCGTGGGTGACGCCGACATCGCCGCTCTGAAGGCGAAGGTCCTGGAGTCCGGCCTCACGACCGCCCAGTTGGTCTCCACCGCCTGGGCTTCCGCCGCCAGCTTCCGGTCCACCGACAAGCGCGGCGGCGCCAACGGCGCGCGGATCCGCTTCGAGCCGCAGCGCAGCTGGGAGGTCAACCAGCCCGAGCAGCTCGCGGCGGTGCTGGAGACCCTCGAGGGCATTCAGCGGGAGTTCAACGAGGCCGGCGGCGCGAAGATCTCGCTCGCGGACCTGATCGTGCTGGCCGGCTCGGCCGCCGTCGAGAAGGCGGCGCGCGACGCCGGCGTCGAGGTGACCGTGCCGTTCCACCCGGGCCGCACCGACGCCACGCAGGAGTTGACCGACGTCGAGTCCTTCCGGGTCCTCGAGCCGCGTGCCGACGGGTTCCGCAACTACCTGCGTCCCGGTGAGAAGACCCAGCCGGAGGTGCTGCTCCTCGACCGTGCCTACATGCTCAGTCTGTCCGCGCCCGAGATGACCGTCCTCGTCGGCGGTCTGCGCTCCCTCGGGGCCAACGTCGGCGGCGCGCAGCACGGTGTCCTCACCAACCGGCCCGGCGTGCTCACCAACGACTTCTTCGCCAACCTGCTCTCCCCGGGCACCCGGTGGAAGGCGTCGGAGTCCGACGAGCACGTGTACGAGATCCGGGACCTGGCCACCGACGAGGTGAAGTGGACCGCGACCGCGGTCGACCTCATCTTCGGCTCCAACTCCCAGCTGCGGGCCCTCGCGGAGGTCTACGCCAGCCAGGACGCGCGCGACAAGTTCGTGACTGACTTCGTCGCAGCCTGGACCAAGGTCATGGAACTGGACCGGTTCGACCTCGACTGACCCGGCTCCACACGGCGAGCCCCGGTCGATCCATCAGCGATCGACCGGGGCTCGCCTGCACGGCGCGTCGACCGTCACGGTGGACGCGCGTGGACGATCTATGCCGTTCGGGTCGGGGTTGGCGCGTTGTCGAGCAGCGCGCCCAGTCGAGCGGCGGACTCGTCGGTCAGGCGATAGAGGCCCTGAAGGCTGATGGAGCGTTTGAGACGGCCGTCGGCGACGTACTTCAGGGTGCGCTCGTCCCCGCGTCGGTTGCGCCAGGTCAGCACGGTGAGCAGGTCGCCGGGTATGGCGACGTCGAAGCGGGTCGGTGTCGCCTCCACGTGCACAGGGCTCGCCTCGCATCCGCCGGCACCGAGCACCGCCCACTCATCGTGACCGGGATAGACCGTCCCGCCCCATGTTGTCGGCGCGGCGCCGCAACACTCGCGCGGCTGCTTGTCCAACACGCGAAGACGGCTCACCACGTGGACCACGCACCGGTTGACGTGCAGCGCGAAGACATCGTCGCCGACGCCGACGCTCGTCCAACTGGGAAGCGACTGGTGCAACCCGCTGAACGCCACCGGGGGCCGCTGCCCCACGCGCTGTCTGCGCAGCTCGCGGCAGACGTCCTGGGTCCACAGGGTGGTGAAGGCAGCCGACATGGCCGTGAAAATAAAGACGATGGCCGACAGTCCCGATCTCAGCGGCGGAGGTGGAACGGCAACCTCGGCAGCAGTTGCTCCAGTTCGATGGCACCATCAGCCCGATCCAGAGCAGCACCGGAAGCGCGACCAACCCGAGCGCACCGACGAGGACCACCTGTGTCATCGCGGGACCGACGGGTGTCGCGGGCCGAGGTTCCATCACCCCGGCCAGGCCGCGGATTCGTTCGTCGCCGCTCACGTCGCCCCCGTGTCCGTCGGCTCCACCGGCCCGTCGGCCCGCGCAGCGACTGTGTGTCCGCGCAGCCTCGCACGAACCAGGACAGCGGCGGATCCGGTGTTCGGATGCCCTCCCACTGCGGTATGGGGGAGATCAGCGGACGACGTCCCAGGCTTGACCTTCCCTCCTGCTGGCGACCTTCGGCCGGGCCGGACGGACGGACGTATCGCCCTTCGGGCGACGGGGCTCCGGTGTCAACGTCTCCCGCTCGGCCCGTCCGTCCCGTCCTGCTCGACGGCGGCCAGGATCTCACGGGCGGCGGCTTCGTCGTCGGCGGCGATCAGCACGTGGACCCCTTGCAGCTGTAGGTGCGGCTCCTGCCCGCCGACGTCATCCGCCGCAACGACGGCTCTGAGGCCGTAACTGCGCAGCAGGCCGACGATGAGTTCCGCCTCCGTGCGGCTGCCGACAACCGTCAACGGCACCGTTGTGCGTTCCTCCATGCATTCCCTCCTTCGTTCCAGCTCGCTCAGCGGCCAACGGCGGGAACGGCTGGATGACATCGAACAACACCGACCGGGGCGTACGGGCGTGATTCGCCAACCCGGTGGGACACTCGCCGCCGAGCAGCTCAGCGCAGGCCGGCCACCCAGCGCGCATTGCGGACGAAGGTGCGGCGGGTGGTGTCGGGGTCGTCGAGGAAGCAGCCGACCATGAGGGCGTCGCGCAGCATGGCGAGGGTCTCGGACTTGGCGTCGACGTCGTCGCGGCCGGCCTCCCCGAGCAGGCGCCGCAGCTCGGCGAGGGACCAGGCGCGGTGCTTGCTGATCACCTGGCGCACCGGGCTTCCGGGATCGGGGAACTCGCCGGCCGCCTTGGTGAAGGGGCAGCCGTGGTTGTGGTGTCGGTAGGCGTCTTCGGCGATCCCCTCGATGGCCATTTCGAGCGCGTGGTCGGCGGAGACGGCGCGGCCGAGGCCGTCGTTCCACAGGGCCCGGATCATCTGGTCCTCGCGTTTGAGGTACGCCACGACGAGTGCCTCCTTGCCGGTGAAGTGCCGGTAGAGCGTGGCGCGGGTGACTCCGGCCTCCTGAAGGACGCGGTCGACCCCGACGCTGTTGATGCCGACGGTGTAGAACAGGCGGCTCGCCGCCGCGAGGAGCTGCTCGCGGGGTGCTGACTGCCGGGTGGTCGCCATCGTGGGATCCTACCCCTAAGACTGATCGTTCTTTCTGAAATCCGTCGGCGATATGCTGCGCGGCGGGGCGATGACCTGGCCGTGCCAGGTGAACAAGAACGTCCGTTCTTTCTTTGAGCGTGGGGGAGACAGGCATGAGCAGGACCGCCGATCGGATGGCGGCGGCGTATTTCGACGCCATCGAGTTCCTCTGCGAGGTAACCCCGAAGGGCTGGTACGCCGAGCGGGGCACCGCCCGCGCGGCGGTGACCCACGCCGGCGTCGCAACGTTGAACGTGGCCTACGACACGACTCGGGATCCGGATCTCGGGTCGCTCGACGAGATGGCGACCGAGGTCGGCAGGCAGGCGACGCGCTGGTCGATCATGGTTCGGGGCGAGGCGGGCGAAGAGGTCACCGATTTCGCTGCCCGGCACGGGTTGTTCGAACGCAGTGATCTGCCGCTGCTGGCCTGCACCGCGGGCGACATCGTGCTCCGGCCCGACACGGCGCAGCGGGAGCTGGTGCGCCAGGTCGGCGCGGACGAGAGCGACCTCTACACCGAGGCCCTCACCCGGGGCTTCGATGCTCCCGAGGGCATCTTCGGCTCGCTGATGGGCGGTGCGGTGCTCGACGCCGACCCCATCACCGGCTATCTGGCCGAGGAACTTGGCCGGCCCGTTGGCACCGGGCTCGGGATGCGGACCGCCGGTGTGGTCGGCGTGTTCAACATCGCCGTCGTTCCGTCCGCACGGGGCGGTGGCTTCGGCCGGGCGATCACCGAGGCCGTACTGCGGGACGGCATCGCAGCCGGCGCGGACGCGGCCTACCTGCACTCCAGCGCGATGGGCCGGCCGCTCTACGAGTCGATGGGCTTCGGTCTCGTGGAGAACTGGACCGTGTTCCACGCACGGTGACCGGAGACCCCGGCTCGAAAACGAGGCGGGACGTGTCCACCAAGCTGATCCGCCGCACGACCGCAAGAGGACCCCATGAACTTCAGTGAGAACGTGCGCTCGGCCTTCCGGCGGGGTGAGACCGGCGCCGTGGTGCGCATGAGCGAGGCCGAGATCGAGCGCGCCCGGGCGGCCGGCGACCCGGCGGGCGAGGTCGAGGCCCGATACAGCCTGGCCCGGGTCGCCATCCGCGGCGGTGACCTGCCGGGCGGAGCGGCCCGGGCGGGGGAGGCCCTCGAGGTCGCGCTGCGCTCCGGTGACCGCCGCCTCGAGGAACGGCCGAGGCACGTGCTGGCCGCCGTGGCCCGCATGTCCGGCGACCTGCTCCGCGCTCGTGATCTCTATCGGGAGAGCATCGCTCTCAACGAGTCACTCGACCAGCCGATGACGGTCAACTCCGAGTATCACAACCTCGCGTTCTGTGAGCTGGGTCTGGGCAATCTCGACGGGGCGAGGAACCTGTTCGCCGAGGGGCGTGAACGGGTCTTCCGCAACGGCTGGGCCGACTTCGTGCCGTACGTCTGCGTGGCGGGGCGCCGCGCTCGCCTCGGCCGAAGCGGATCACCTGCGGGCGGCGCTGATGATCGGTGTCGCGGACGCCGCGTTCGCGTCGCTCGGCCAGGTGCCGGACCCTGACGACGCGGCCGACCTCGCCAAGGTGCGCGCCGCCGCGATCGAGGCGCTCGGCCCGGCGGCCTTCGGCGAGGAGTACGCGAATGGCCGGCACCTCGACCCGCGTGCGGTCTTCGCTGACGATCGGCGCTGACCTGACGTCCGGGCTGATCCGACGCGATCAGCTTTCGCGGAATCTCGCCTACCCCCCGGTCCCACACCCCGGAACAGCATTTAGTGAGGCACATCTATATTGACGTTCGCAATTGGGGGCGACAGGATCTCGGCACCACCACCATCGTCATCCCCCTTGGGAGGCGTCATGACCCGTCCCCGCCTGCCGTTCCTGCCGGCAGCCGCCCGGTTGGCCGCACTCGCCGTGGCCACCGTCGGCGTGCTGCTCGCCGTCGCCACACCCGCCAGCGCCGCCGTGCCCGCCGGCCGGTACGTCGCGCTGGGCGACTCGTACACCGCCGGTCCGCTGATCCCCACCCAGGTCGACCTGAACTGCCTACGGTCCAACCGCAACTACCCATCGCTGGTTGCCGCGTCCGGCTCGTCGTCGTTGGCCGACGTGAGCTGCTCCGGCGCCACCACGGACGACATCCTCTACGGTGGCAGCGGCCAGCTGGGCATCGCGGTGCCACCGCAGCTCAGCGCAGTCACGTCGAACACGGCACTGGTGACGGTGCAGATCGGCGGCAACGACATCGGCTTCTCCGGGATCATCAGTGCCTGTGCGGAGGCGAGCCTCAGCAGCCCGCTCGGATCTCCGTGCAAGAACCGGTACACCGCCGGCGGCACCGACCAGTTGCAGGCCCGGATCGCCGCTGCCACGCCGAAGGTGACCGCCGTGCTGCAGGCGGTCCGCCGGGCCGCGCCGGGCGCGCGGGTCGTGGTGCTCGGGTACCCGGCGATCCTGCCGGACACCGGATACGGCTGCTGGCCCGTCGTCCCGATCGCCTACCAGGACGTGCCGTACCTGCGCGGCATCGAGAAGTCGCTCAACGCGATGCTGGCCAGCACCGCGACCGCGAACGGCGCCACCTACGCCGACGTCTACGCCCCGTCGATCGGCCGCGACGCGTGCAAGGGCAGCGGCACGCGGTGGGTCGAGGGACTAATGCCACAGAACTCGGCTGCCCCGTTCCACCCGAACGCCCGGGGAGAGCAGGGCATGGCCACCGCCCTGCTCGCCAAGCTGAACAGCTGACCGGAGCCGACCGGTCGAGCCGGCCCCGTCACCCGGCGGCGGGGCCGGCTCACCGCGCCGCGTAGAACGGCCGTGGGATGCTTCGCAGATGTCCTCCCTCCCGGCGACGTTCGCCGAAGACGTGATCGCCCAACCGGCCGAGGTCCAGTTCGAGGCGTTTCTCGATGAGCACCGCCGCGCGCTCAATGACTGCTTGGACGGGCTGACCGAGGAGCAGGCGCGCCGTTCGTTGGTGCCGTCCCGGACCACGCTGCTGGGCCTGGTGAAGCACGCGACCTTCGTCGAGAAGGTCTGGTTCGACGAGGCCGTCACGTGCCGGCCACGCGCCGAGATCGGTATCCCCGCGACGCCGGACGAGTCCTTCATCCTCGATGACGACGACACGGTCGCCAGCGTGCGACGAGCACACCACGAGGCATGCCAGGCGTCACGCCACGCGACGTCATCCCTCGGGCTGGACGACCTGGTGTACGGCAACCGACGCGGCCCGCTCCCGTTGCGCTGGGTGTACCTCCACGTGCTGCGCGAGCTCGCCCAGCACTGCGGGCACGCAGACATCCTGCGCGAGCAACTCCTGGGCGAGTAGCGCTCCGGCGTCCGCACCTGCCGGTCGACGGGGGAGAGGTTAACGAGCCCACCACCCGGCGTCATCAGTCATCTGGACCACGCCGGTCAGGTACTCCCTACGTCGCTGCGGTTCAAACTTCTCGATCGCGTACCGCAGCATGACGCGCGGCATGACCCGGTAGTGCCGGGCCAGGAACTCCTCCTCCGCCGCTCTGTCCCGGTTTCCTGCCTCGCGCAGCATCCAGCCAACCGCCTTGTGAACCAGGTCGTGCGGGTCGCGCAGGAGCCGTTCGCTGAGGCGGAAGGTCCAATTGAAGTCACCGGCCTTGATGAAGGCGAACGTTGCCATGATGGCGATGCGCCGGTCCCACACCAGGCTTGACCCGGCCAACCGATCCAGGACGCCGCGGTCCTTGTCGATCAGCCAGGGGCCGACGATGTACGGCGCGGACGAGTCCACCAGGTCCCAGTTGTTGATGCGGCCGGTGTTGGCCAGGACGAGGCGGAAGATCTGGCCCCGTTCCTCCTCGTCACCCTTGGTGAACTTCCGCACCAGGATGAACAGCGACGTCAGCCTCTCCTCGTGCACGCTGCTGCTCAGCAGCTCCGCTGTCTCGGCGAGGGAGAGGTCGCGCCAGCACCGGGCGGCCACCCTGCGTTGCTCCGGCACGGAGACGCCGATTGCCCGGTCGCCCTCGCCGTATCCGCCCGGGATCATCTGGAGAAACCGGCTCGATCCCTCGGCCCGACGTGGGTCGGCGAGGCTGGCGAGTTCGTGACGGACGTCGGCGGTCGTGGCCATGACCCTGCAACCTACCGCGACAGCCGTGTGCGCCGCGGTCTGCGGCGACGTCTCGCGACGAGCACGAAATGTCGAGCTTCTCGTCGTGTGAGGCCCCAGGCCGGCCGATGAGTTTGGGATGATGCGCCGGTCTACCCACCGACACCACCTGACACGAAGGGATCACCCCGATGGCAAAGGTCATCTCTACGCTGTTCATCTCCGCCGACGGTGTGGCGGAGATCGACCCCGATTGGCACTTCCCGTACTTCGACGACAACATGGGTCGCGCCGTCGGCGAAGACTATGACACCTCCGACGTGCTGCTCATCGGGCGCGAAACCTATGACAGCTTCGCCGGAGCATGGCCGGACCGCGAGACCGCGGGTGGCGAGGACGCACCGCTCGCCAAGCAACTCGGAGACGTGCGCAAGGTGGTCGTCTCGCGCCAGCCGCTGGAGTTCTCCTGGCGCAACTCCGAGCTGATGAAGGGCGACCTCATCGGTGCCGTCACCGCGCTCAAGGCCGATGCCGCCAGCAAAGGCATCCTCATCCCCGGGTCGATCTCCGTGGTGCAGCAACTGCTCGCCGCGGGGCTGGTCGATGAGCTGCGCCTCCTGGTGCATCCGGTCGCGGCACGCAAGGGCCGCAAGCTGTTCGACGAGGGGGACACGGCGTACCACCTGAAGGTGACGGCGACGGAGGCGTTTCCGACGGGCGTCATCCGCGTGATCTACGCGCCGACCGTGGCACCCACCAAGGTCGGCTACGACGAGGTCAAGGACCAGGTGCCCGCCGGCAGTTAGTCCGCCTTCGCGGAGCCCGATCGCCGTGCACCGCCAGCGCGCTCCTTCTCCATCTGTTGAGCACGCTCGTCGCCTGGCCGGGATCGGGCTCGCGAGGGAAACTCCGGTCAGAGTGTCGCCGGCGGGATGCTCTGCTCGTACTGGAAGACGTTGTGGGGGTCGTACTTCGCCTTGACCTTGCGCAGGCGGTTGAAGTTGTCCGCCGCGAGCAGGAGCAGCCAGTGGGCGGCGCGTCCCTCGCTGTACCTGCGGGAGGAGTACCGGCGGATCACCCCGGAGAGGCCCTTGGGTGGGCACGAGGTGCCGAAGACCGGGGTGAGGAACTTGCGGTCCGGGGGCAAACCGTGACCCGGCGCCGGCGCGGCGCGGTGCGTCCCTCCCTCGGTCCTGCCAGCGGCGGTACCCCGGCAACCGGCGCGGGAACCGGACCGGCCAACCTGGCCACGACGGCGGGCTGCGCCCTCGTGGTCAGCCGCGACAACCGGGGGTACGTGACACCGCGTCACGCCCCGCCGAGATCGGTGCAGTGTGCGATCGTCGCGTCGTCCGCCGCCACCGCGTCGTGCGCCTCCGCCTGCCGGACGCGGCGGATGATCTCGGCCGGTCCGCTCGACGCCAGGCCGGCCAGGACGTCTGGCCAGTCGGCGAGATGGAACCGGTCCACGATGCGGCTGGCTCCGTTGCTGAGCAGGACGGCGCCGGTCAGCTCGGAGACCGGACAGCTGCCGGTGATCGCCTCGTCTGCCGCCCGCGGGTCGTCCTTGGCCACCCAGAAGCCGCCCGGCTGGTTCCGGTTGGCGCGCAGGTCCCGGAGGATCCGGTGGTACTCGTCGCTGCCCTCGGCGACGGCCTCGAGCGCGGACTGGTACGACCGACTGATGATCACCTCTCGGGGATCGGAGACGACGAGGGGCGCAGCATCCGCTCGGTCGAGCACGACGACCGAGTCACCGAGCACCAGGTGCTCGATGAGGCCGTCGGACAGGCGCAGGATCGCCACGGTCGCCGACGGACTGATGGGGTCGGCGACGTCGCAGGTGTCCCGGTGGGCGTTCGTCACCTGCTCGATGGCCTCGGCGAGCAGCGCCGGAAGGCTGCGGTCCGGCACGAGTGACAGGAGGCTGAGGAGGCTGCCTCCCAGGCGGCTCGCGTACCAGGCCACGCCGTGCCGGCAGATCGACTCGGCGCCGGGAATGCCGGCGCCGTCGATCAGCACCGCCGCCGTCGGTACGGCCCCGGTGAAGTCCTCGTTCGCGCGGCCGGGCCGAGCCGCGGCACTCGTCATCGTCACCCGCATGGCCTGCCGCCGCCCTTCCGCCGCGCAGACGGGTCTGACCCCGCATCAGCGAGGCTACCGACCATCAACATGACGGATTTCGGCAGCCATCTGCGACGAGCTGTGGTCGGTCTCCGCTCCCTCGACGAGGATCACCTCGCCGGTGAGGTGCCTCGTCCGCAGGGGTTTGATCTCCTGGTAGGCGCTGGAGTGGTACCAGGAGCGGGCCGTGACCAGGTCGGGAAATTCGATGATCACCACGTCACCCGGCCAGTCGCCTTCCAGTACGTCGATGGTCCCGCCGTGGACGATGAACCGGCCCTCGAACGGGGCGAGGGTGGCCTGGATGCGCTCCAGGTACTCCAGCACGTCGGCGTGGACTGGTGCCTTGCGCAGGTGTGCGAGCGCGTACGCGGTCATGGGTCTTCCTCCGTTGAGGCCGGTCTCCCGGCGCCTGTGCCGGTCGTGTCGAGCAGCGGGCCGCTGGGTGTCCGCGGCCCCGGAGCTCCCTACGCCGCTGGGAGCCGGTCCAGGAAGCCGAGCACCTGGGTCAGCCGTCCGCTGCCGTCGGTCACTGCGACGTCGAAGCCGGCGATTGGCGCCTCGACGTTCTCCGGCCCGAGTTCCCAGGTGAAGCGGGCCTGGTTGTGGTGGCCGTCGACCGGCCCGGCCAACCGGAACGTCATGCCGGGAAACTGGCTCTGCGCGGCGGCGATCGTCGCGTCGATCGCGTCCCGGCCCTCGGCGACGGCCAGCGGGTCGACGTAGCGGCCCTCGGGGGCCCACAGGTCGTCGATGTCGCGGCGCCGCCTCGCCGGATCGGTCTCGTTCCAGATCGCGATGTACCGCTCGGCCAGCAGGTCGAATGTGGTTGCCATGGATCTCTCCTCGATCGCCAGAATGGTCGCCTCTGGAGCAGATGATTTCCGGCGCCGTGGCAGGCTGTCGATTACGTCGCAGGTAATGGCCGCCGCGCCGACGCGGTCATTAGGGTCGGTGGCGTGACGACCATGACCAGGCCGGGACGACCGGTGGGGGAGCTGCTGCGCGACTGGCGCCGAACTCGCGGGATGAGTCAGCTCGACCTGTCGATCGAGGCGGGGGTGTCGGCCCGGCATCTGAGCTTCGTCGAGACCGGGCGATCCCGGCCGAGCCCGGAACTGATCCTGCGGCTGGCGGAGCAGCTTGAGATGCCGCTGGCTGAGCGCAACACGATGCTGCTGGCCGGCGGCTACGCGCCCGTCTACCCCAGTCACGAGCTGAGCGATCCGGAACTGGCGCCGGTACGTGCCGCCGTACGGCAGATCCTCGACGGACACGGCCCGTACCCCGCGCTACTCGTCGACCGGCACTGGCATCTCGTCGAGGCCAACCCTGCCGTCGCCCTGTTCACCGCCGGTGCGCAGCCGTACCTCCGCACACCACCGATCAACGTGCTGCGGCTCAGCCTGCACCCCGACGGCATGGCACCGCGAATCCTGAACCTGCCGGAGTGGCGCGCCCACCTGCTCAACCGGCTGCGCCAGCAGGCTGCGGCGGCCAACGACCCGGTTCTGCACGAACTGCACGAGGAACTGCGCGGCTATCCCGGCGGCAACGCCCACGCGGCACCGATCGACGACGCCGTTTCGCGCGTCGTCGTTCCGCTCCGGTACCGCCACAACGACCAGGCGCTGTCCTTCGTCAGCACCACGACCCTCTTCGGCACGCCGCTGGATGTCACTGTCTCCGGGTTGGCCATCGAGGCCTTCTTCCCCGCCGACCCGGCGACCACCGAAACGCTGCACACCCTCGCCACGCCCTGAGCCGGCAGGGCGGATGGCAGCAGTTCACCAGCAGATCCGCGGCACTGCGGCGGATGCGCAGGGCCAGCGCCGACGCCGACGCGTGCAGCGACCGGGTGACCGGCCGGGACACGCGACGACGTCGACGAACTGCCCTACGTCGGCGTCATCGACCTCGACCTCGACGAGCGCAGCACCGATGAGGTCGCCGTCGGCGACTGGTCACGTGCCCGGTCGGTAGCGTCGCTCGACATGGCCCTTGAGGTCCTCGGGGTAGAAGTAGACGGGCCGGAGGTTGCCGCTCGCGTAGCGTTCGGCCTGGTCGTTGAAGTGCGGCGAGTCCGGGTGGCCGCTCGCGCCCCCCGCCGTTACGGCCCAGGCCCGCAGCCTCGGCCCGAACTCCACGACCGCCACGAAGCTGTTGCCGCTGGTGCCGTAGTAGCGCTTCGTTCCCGGGTAGCGCCTCGCCCCGAACGAGGCGAGCGAGCCCCACTGCGCGGACGTGAAGGGCACCGGGCTGCTCGGTTTGGCGTCGTCGAACGTCTGGACGATCGCGCCGTCGTTGCGCTGGAAGCGGTTGATCTCGCCCCAGGGCACCTGCCAGCTGCCGAAATCCTGCGTCAGCCGATCCGCCGCGGCCTCCAGCGCCGCGAGCCGCTGCGCGTCGGTGGCGCGCTCGGCCAGGTAGTCCCACATCGACATGCCCGCGTCTCGCGCCGCCTGGGCCAGGGGTGTCCAGAGCGCCTCCCCCCAGAACACCGCCAGCGACGTCGCGGTCGACTGCGCGCTCCAGCGGTAGTTCCAGCCCCGCAGCAGGCCGATGGGACCGGTGAGCGTCGCCTTCTGCTGGTTGCCCTCGGGCAGCTTGTCCCACGCCGCGACCAGCCCGGGCACGAGCCGGGCGAAGGCGGTGAGGTAGGTGTCGAAGGCCGCGGCGATGAGCGTCTGCGGGGTGAAGTCGTTCCGGGCGCTGAGCACCCGGATCGCCTGCGGTCCGCGGGGGTTCTCCCCGGCCTGGTCGAAGTAGCGCGGATAGTCGGCGGCGTCGGGGCTGTCCGTGCCGGCCGCGGTCCAGGGCCAGTTGTTCGTGTTGAACGCCCAGCCGTTTCTCGGGTTCACCGCCTGCGGGAGACTCCGGAGACTGTGCAGTCCGCGCCAGTCGGTCTCCGGGTCGCTGCCGTCGACGGGCCTGCGGTAGTCGAAGCGATCGTCGCGCCTCGGCATGAACTGCGGCACCAGGAACGCGATCTCGCCCCTGGAGTCCGCGAAGAGCGTGTTGTTCGAGCTGTTGGCCTTGAGGCCCGCCACCTGGATGAAGTCCGCGTAGTCCCGCGTCTTGGTGCGCAGGAAGCTCTGCTGCAGCGCCTCGACGGGCTTGTTCATCAGCGCGAACGCGATCCACTTGCCGTCCGCTTCTCGCACGATCGGGCCGTGGTGGGTGGCGAAGGTGGTGAAGCTGCGCCGAGCGCGCCCGCCATCGGCCGTGCGATACGACAGTGTGATCGTCTTCGTCAGCACCGGCCGGAGGGCGTCGCCGTAGCGGTAGGAGTGCCGCCCATCCGCGCCGGTCACGATCGTCTCGGCGAACTCGTCGACGTTGTCGACGCCGCTCGACGTGTGCATCCAGCCGGTGTTCGGGTTGAAACCCTGGTAGATGAAGAACTGCCCCCAGGTGGCCGCGCCGTAGGCGTTGAGCCCCTCCCGGCTCGTCACGTGCTGCTCGGAGCGGAAGAAGAAGCTGGTGTGCGGATT
This sequence comes from Micromonospora sp. NPDC005206, assembly GCF_040608175.1. Classification (NCBI taxonomy): domain Bacteria; kingdom Bacillati; phylum Actinomycetota; class Actinomycetes; order Micromonosporales; family Micromonosporaceae; genus Micromonospora; species Micromonospora sp. NPDC005206. The sequence goes on along the minus strand of NZ_JBEXHU010000012.1, from coordinate 80,807 downwards.
GATCAACAGCAACGCGTGGCCGTTGCGCGTGTGGCTCGGCGCGATCGCCATGCCGTTCGAGCCACTGGGCTCGCGGAACAGCAGCCCGCGCTCTTCATCGGTCAACGGCACCGAGCGCCCGCTGTAAAAGGCTTCGAGCTGGGTGAGTGGCACCCGTTCGATGTCGCCACCGATGCTGCCCTCGGAGAAGCTCAGCGGCATCCACGGCTCGAACCGCCTGATCACGCGCGGCTGCACCTCGGGGTGTGTCGCGAGGTAGTAGTTGAGCCCGTCGGCCCAGGCCTGCATCAGCTTGCGCAGCCAGGACGGGCAGTGCGCGTAGTCCCGCTTCAGCGCCGAGGGATCGACGTACAGCCGCTGGCGCAGGTCCTGCCAGATGGCGCTCTCGCCCTCGGCCTCGGCGAGGCGACCGAGGCTCACCAGATAGTTTCTCTCGATCCGGTTGAAGTCGTCCTCGGCCTGGGCGTACATCATCCCGAACACCGCGTCGGCGTCGGTCCTGCCCACCACGTGCGGGATGCCCCAGTCATCCCGGGTGATCGTCACGTGTGCGGCCTGCCTGCGCCAGCGGGCGACGTCGGGCGCGGTCCGCGCGGGTGCGGCGGCGGCAGCGGACGGCAGCCCCGCGGCGACCACCGCGGCACCAGCGGCCAGTCCGGCTGCTCCGCCCAGCATGCGGCGCCGGCTCAGCCCTTCGTTCTGCGGGTGGTTCATGAATTTGGTCCACCTTTCTCGGGGGTGCGGGAGATCGTGCCGGGTTGGCCGACCGGCACGGTGGGGCCCGCGCCCGAGGGACCGCCGGGAGCGGTCGGGACGGGAGGGTTCGGCCGCTCGTGGTTGCGCCGCGCCGGCTGCGGGGATCACCGCCGCCGGCGCGGCGACGCCCGCCAGCCGTACCCCGATGTCTCGGTGCGATGGACGGTCCACGGGTTTCGAACACTCGCCGGTCGATCCCTACCGGACAGAGGTGGTCGCGGTGCCGACCATCCGGGTGCTCGGGTGGCTGGACGCGGATACGGGCATGGTCGCCTCTCGGGTCGCTTGGTGATCAACCTTCTCCAAGATGACTACCACTCGTTCAGCCCGGTGGGCAATAGACATTCGATGATGGCGCAACACGCGACGTGCCCACGACCGTCGAGGTCGGCCGTCGCACAGGCCGTGCTGTCGCCGTCGCCGATCAGCCGGCGCGGCGGAAGCGAGCCAGGGCCAGGCCACCGAGAACCACGGCGATCAGCCCCACCACCAGGGCCACGTAGGCTCCGCCTCGCCCGTTGCCGGTGCCGATGCCACTGTCGGAGGTGGCCACGACCAGACCGCCGAGGGCGATGCCGATCAGCCCCACCGCCAGGGCCATCGTGGCTCCGACTCGTCCGTTCCCGATGCCGATACGACTGGTGGGGCGGGCCAGGGCCAGCCCACCGATGATCACGCCGGCCAGCCCCAGCAGGGCGCCCACGGATGCCCCGAGTCTTCCGGTGCTCATGGTGCCGACACCGGCGGCGATCGGCTCAGCCGCGACGTGCGCGGCGGCCGGCGCGGCGAGCCCGAGAGTTCCGATCAGGGCGGCTCCGGTCGAGGCAAGGACAAGTCGGACTGACATCAGGGCTCCGGATCGGCTCATGTCTAGCTCCTCTTTCGTGCGTCTGGATACGAGGCTCAGCATGTCGCCGGTGGCGCCGCCGGTCGTCCCACAGCCGGATGCACTTCGCGCTGCCGCCGCTGCTGCACCCGGCTGCCGCAGACGCCGCAGGCGCCGCGAAGATACTGCGTGCGCGGTAGGCGGTCGGTCCTCCGTGAGCAGGAGTCGCCGGCCGGCGGTATCCAGCTAAGGTGCGCGCATGAGCACAGGACGGTCCGGTGTTCGGGCCGGTGTCAGAGACTGGGCGATCGCGGTCTGCGTGGCGGCCGTGCTGCTGGTCGCTGGGCGGTCCGGGAGCCCTGCCGCGGATACCGACCTGCTCGGCTATGCCTTGTTGGCGGCCGGGGGCCTGGCGCTGGCCGCGCGCCGCCGGGCTCCGGTTCCCGTCCTGGCCGTCACCGGGCTCTGCGCGGTGGGCTACCAGGCGGTCGGTATTGAGGTGCCCGCCGTCGCGTTCCTGTTCGCGGTGTACGCCGCCGTGCGGGCGGGCCACCGCGTCAGCACGGTCGTGGCGGCCGTGCTGATGCTGGCCGCTCTCCCGCTCGCGGCCCTCGCCCCGCCGCAGGACATGCCCGTGGGTGAGGCGCTCGCGCGGGCCCGGGGTGCTCTCGAACTGGCGTGGCTGATCGCCGCCGGTGCCGCGGGGGAAGCGCTGCGGCAGGCCGAGCGGCGGGCGGACGAGGCCGAGCGCACCCGGGAGGAGACCGCGCGGCGGCGCGCGGACGAGGAGCGGCTGCACATCGCGCGGGAGCTGCACGACTCACTCACCCACCAGATCTCGATCATCAAGGTGCAGGCCGAAGTGGCCGTCCACCTGGCCCGCAAGCGCGGAGAGCAGGTGCCGGAGGCCCTACTGGCGATCCGCGAGGCCGGTCGTGAGGCGAACCGCGAACTGCGCGCGACCCTGGAGACGCTGCGCGACGACACGACCCCGCCACACGGGCTCGACCACCTCCCGGAACTGGTGGAACGGGCCCGCATGGCGGGCCTGGACGCGACGTTGACCATTGAGGGACAACGGCACGACGTGCCGGCCGCGGTGGACCGGACCGCGTACCGGATCGTTCAGGAGTCGCTGACCAACATCGCCCGTCATGCCGCCGCCGCCACGGCGTCGGTCCGGGTCGACTACCGTCCGGACGCCCTCGCGATACGAGTCGACGACGACGGCAGGGCTACACCGGACGCCGCCCCGATTCCCGGCGTCGGGCTGCTCGGGATGCGCGAACGAGTCACCGCCCTCGGCGGTCGACTGCGCGCCGAACCACGCAACGAGGGCGGCTTCACCGTCCAGGCCGATCTGCCCGTGGCCTGGCCGTCATGATCCGCGTCCTGCTGGTCGACGACCAGCCGCTCCTTCGCAGCGGCTTCCGGGCGCTCCTCGACGTCGAGGACGACATCGAGGTGGTGGCCGAGGCCGCCGACGGGAAGGAGGGCCTGGCTCTCGCCAGGGAACACCTGCCCGACATCGCGCTCATCGACATCCAGATGCCGGTCATGGACGGCATCGAGGCGACCCGGCGCATCGCCGCGGACCCGGCGCTGGCCCGGGTGCACGTCGTCATCCTGACCAACTACGGCCTCGACGAACATGTCTTCCACGCCCTGCGCGCCGGGGCCGCCGGATTTCTCGTCAAGGACATCGAGCCAGAGGACTTCCTGCACGCCATGCGCGTCGCCGCGCGCGGCGACGCGCTCCTCGCACCGTCGATCACCCGCAAGTTGATCAATCGGTACGTCACCGAGCCGCTCCACACAGCCGCTGACAGGCGGCTGGAGGGGCTGACCAACCGCGAGCGCGAGAGCGTGGCCCTCGTCGCGCAGGGCCTGTCCAACGACCAGATAGCGGAACGCATGGTGATCAGTCCACTGACCGCCAAGACCCACGTCAACCGGGCCATGGCCAAGCTCCATGCCCGCGACCGCGCCCAACTCGTGGTCCTCGCCTACGAATCGGGGCTGGTGGCACCACGCAACCGGTGACACCCCCGGCCCGAGGAGGCTGGTGCCTGCTCGGGCCGACACGATCCCGAGCCCCGGGCTAAGGGCTCCGCCCCCAGCTTGGCGGGTGTAGGCGCCCAACCGGCGGGTAGGGGGTGGCCATGCTGAGGCGTGCGGTGTGGCAGGGGCTGGTGGCCGGGCTGGCGGGGGCGGCGGTGATGACCGCTACCGGAGCGGTCGCGGATGCCCTCGCCTCCCGCGACGGCGCCGGCCCCGGCCAGCGGCACGCGGCGTTGCATCCCGGTCGCCGTTCCGACGTGGGCCCGCTGCCGCGCGCCGCCGCCCACGCCGAATCCGGACGGCGGAGGTAGGGTCCCGCGCCGGGGTGCGGCCTCCGGTGGGTGGTCGGTGACCAGGCAGAACCGGCGCGCCGCGGATCCAGGCCGTCACCGGGCGGTGGTCTGTGTCGCCAGCAGATCCAGCACGGCGCGGAGGTCGCCGGTGCGCTCGAGCGTCCGGCGCTGTCGATGGGCGCCGGTGCCGTCACGGCGTAGCCGGGCCAGTTGGGCCAGAACGTAGCCGAGGTTGCCGTGGCGCAGGAGCGCCGGTGCGACGGTGGCGAAGAGTTCGTCGATGAGTTCCCAGGCGGGGCGGGCTCCGCCGGCGCGCAGGTCGATCAGGGTGCCGTCGAGGCCATCGTGCGCTGCCCGCCAGTGCGCGGCGGAGACCAGGCAGCCTCGGACCCGGGGCACGGCGACTCCGGCGTTGATGTCCTCGATCACGGTGGCGACCAGCGCGCGGACCAGCCCGGCGACCAGCACCGTGTCGTCGACGGTGGAGCACACGTCACCGACCCGGATCTCCACCGTCGGGTAGGCGGCGGACGGTCGGGCGTACCAGTAGACCATCGCCTCGTCGAGCATCACTCCCGCGGTGACCAGCGCGGCGACGGTCTGGTCGTAATCGGCGGTGGAGGCGAAGTGCGGGGTGGGGCCGATGCTGGGCCAGCGTTCGAGTTGCATGGAGCGCCAGCTGGCGTGGCCGGTGTCGGCCCCGTCGTGCAGGGGTGAGTTGACGGTGATGGCCTGGACGACTGGCAGCCAGACCCGCAGGTGGTTGCAGACCTGCACGGCCAGTTCGCGGTCGGGGATGCCGACGTGGATGTGGCAGCCGCAGACGGCGGGGTCGTGGGCGACGGGCCCGTAGCGGTCCGACATGGCGTGGTAGCGCGGCCTGTCCGGCACTGACCGGTGTGGTTCCGCGACGGGGGTCGCACCGACCGCCACCAGGCGGGCGCCCGCGTTCGCGGCGGCTCGCGACGCGGCCTCGCGCAGCTCCACCAGCTGGTCCCGGAGCTCGTCGAGGTCCGTGCAGACGGGCGTGACCATCTCGATCATGCTGTGCCGGAACTCCTGACGGCTCTGTTCGCGGGCTTCGCCATGCAGGGCGGTCAGGACCTGGTCGGCCACCGGCAAGTTCACGCCCGTCTCCGGATCCAGGAGCAGGTACTCCTCCTCCACGCCGAGCGTGAGCACGTCCGTGCCCGGTCGCGCGGCGGTGGTGACCGTGGAACGTCGCGTCATCGTTCGTCCGCTCCTGTCGTGGCCAGAGGGAGGTCGCCCCGAGTTCCCGGCCCTCAGGCGGACAAACCCTGCGGGCGGGTTGGTTGTTTGCGCTGACCAGGACGGGAGAAGTGTGACGATCAGAGGCGGAGGGGAGTCCGATGAGGCAGCTGCGGCGGTCGGTGCACGCCTTCGCAGGCAGCGCGCTGGCGGTCGTCGTTGCCGGCGCGGTCGCGGTCCTCACCCATCAGCCGTGGTTGTTTCCCAGTCTCGGGCCGGCGGTGATGCTGCACGTGGAGAAGCCGGACGCGCCCCAGTCGTCGCCCCGCAGCACCTTCATCGGGCACGGGGTGGCCCTGCTGGCCGGGTACGTGTTCCTTGTCGTCTGCGGACTGTCCGACGACCCCTCGGCGCTTCAGGAGGGGGTCGACGGGCTGCGGGTCGTCGCGGCGGCAGGGTCGCTGGCCGTGACCATGCTGGTTCTGGTGCTGCTGAAGGCGTCGCATCCCCCGGCGGGCGCGACGACGCTGATCGTGAGTCTGGGCCTGCTGCGTACCCCGACGCAGTTGCTCATCGCGGCCGGCGCGGTGGTCCTGGTCACCGCTGTGGACTGGTCGTACGGTCGGGTGTCGGGTCGGCCCATGCCGGTGTGGGCGGTGTCCGACATGTCCTCGACGAGAGGAGCGCGTGATGGTTGATCGGATCGCCGATCCGTGGGGTGCGCGAACCCCGTACGGGCCGGGGCAGGAGTGGCCGGTCCGGGTGGACCGGTTCCTCGACGGTGACCGCACCGAGGCGGACGTCGATCGGTGGGTCCAGTCGGCGTCGGTGTTGCACTCCAACGGAGACGCGATGGACATCGCGGTCGCCGGCGGCAGGATCGTCGGGGTGCGTGGCCGCGCCGTCGACCGGGTCTATCGGGGACGGCTCGACCCGAAGGATCTCTGCGGTGACACCGGACGTGGGCAGCCACCAGTTTGGACGCGGTCAGTGTTGTACGGTGCGCGGGGGAGGGCCGGTGCGACGGTCCGGCCGGGTGGGTCGGCGGGTACGAAACGGGGTGCCGTCGCGGCGATGAGTCTGCCGGCGCCCACAGGTCTACCTCCCGACCGAGACGATCAACCCATCAGGAGTACGGCATGGGCCTCCTCCACATCGAACTGTTCGCGACCCTCGACCTCGTCGGGCAGGCGCCCGGCGGCCCCGACGAGGACCCGGTGGGGTTCCCGTTCGGCGGCTGGCAGGCGCCCCTGCTGGACGAGGTCGCCGGGGCGCAGGTGTTCGCCGCGTACGAGGGCACGGACGCCCTCCTGCTCGGCCGGCGGACGTATGACATCTTCGCCGCCTACTGGCCGCACCAGGAGGGCGGCGAGGACAACGAGATCGCCACACTCTTCAACCGCGTCCCGAAGTATGTGGCCTCCCGCGGCAGGCCCGACCTCTCCTGGGCCGGGTCCACGCAGCTCGGCCCCGATCTGGCCGGCGCGGTACGCGAGATCCGTGACCGGCACGAACACGTGAAGGTCGTCGGGAGCCTGAACCTGGTGCAGACCCTCCTGCGCGAGAAGCTCTTCGACCGTCTGGACCTCTGGGTGCACCCGATCGTGCTCGGCGTCGGCAAGAAGGTGTTCGACGGTGGCGCGGTGCCCGCGAACCTCACACTTCTCGAACCGCCGGTGGCCAGTCCGAAGGGCACTGTGTACCTGCGCTACGGGCTCGCCGGTGGCACGCCCGGGACGGGGGACATGAGCGCACCCGATCGCGGTGCCGGGCGCGACTGAAGCCGGCCCGCGCCAGGCCCCCACATCGGACCACTCTCACGCGCCGCCCCAGCGCCCGGCCGGGTCGAGCTGCTTCTCGAACCAGTGGTGAGCGAAGTGCTCGCTGTTGTACGGCTCGATCTCCCGGTACCCGGACGAGTGGTACATGGCGATCGCCTCGGTGAGGTTCCGGTTCGTGTCCAGCCGTACGCTGGTCCAGCCTCGCTCGGCCGCGTACCGCTCCAGGTCGCTCAGTATCCGCCGGCCCATGCCGAGACCGCGCACGGTGTCCGCCACCCAGACCCGCTTGATCTCGGCAGGTGCGTCGGGGTGCAGTTTGACCGCGCCGCAGCCGACCGGCTCGGAGTTCAGCGTGGCCAGCAGGAACACGCCGGCGGGCGGGACGAGTTCCTCGTCGTGGACAGGCTTGCTCAGTGCCGGGTCGAACCCGTCGTCGAAGCGCCGGGCGAGGTCCCGGGCGTAGGCGCGCAGGCATGCCCGGGCGCGCGGATCGCTGGGCGGGCAGGGCTCGACGACCACCATCGACGCGATGAGCAGCCGCTCGACCTGGGTCATCGCCGCGACGAGCTGCTCGCGTCGTTGCCCTGACAGCGGTTCGAGGATCGACCAGGCGAGCTGGTCGGAGCGCGCGTCGAGGGCGGTCCACTCCGCCCGCCCGGCTTCGGTGAGCGTGGCCACCCGGACCCGCGCGTCACCGCCGACCGGTTCGGCCGGCCCGACCGTGACCAGCCCGTCGCCTTCCAGGGTGCGCAGCAGCCGGCTGAGGTAGCCCGAGTCCAGGCCGAGTCGGGCCCGTAGCGCCGCGACCTCGGCGCCGTCCGGACCGATCTCCCACAGCAGTCGCGCCTGCGCGAGAGGGCGTCCGGAGGCCATGTACTCGTCGTCGAGCGCGCCGACGCGCTGGGTCACGGTCCGGTTGAAGCGCCGCACTGCGGCGACGAGATCGAGCGTCATATAGCTGACTTTAGTCAGGCAATGGAGATCGGGCCAGTCAAACGGACCCAGACCACCGCCGTCACCTCGACCTCGGTCGGGGTGACGGCGGCATGGCGGGCGAGGGGCTACCCGCCGACGACGGCGGCTCCGGTGGGCAGTCCGAGACGGTCCACCACGGCCGACACGAGCTGCTCCGGAGACAGCGCGACGTCGAGCACCAGGCCCGGCGGCTCGCCCGGCTCGAACCGCTCCAGGATGGCCAGTTGAGAGTCCAGGAGGCTCGCCGGCATGTAGTGCCCGGCGCGTCGGGCCATCCGCTCCCGGATGACCTCCGCGGTCCCGTCCAGGTGGACGAAGTCCACGCTCGGCGGTCCCTGCCGGAGCACGTCCCGGTAGGACCGCTTCAACGCCGAGCAGGCCAGCACCGTCGACACGCCCTCGGCGTCACGGGTGGCCATCCAGTCGGCGAGGGCACGCAGCCAGGGCCAGCGGGCTTCGTCGTCGAGGGGTACCCCGGCACTCATCCTCGCCACGTTGGCCGCGGAGTGGAACTCGTCGGCCTCGGCGAAGGTCAGGCCGGCGACGTCGCTGATTCCCCTCGCCACGGTCGTCTTGCCGGCACCGGACACGCCCATCACGACGACGTGCCGGGGTGGCTGCCGGCGGCCGGGCCCGGCGGCGGCACCCTGCTCACCAGTCATGGACGGTCCCGTCCTTGAGCCGGTTGAACGGCAGGTAGGCCGGCACGTACGGGAACCGCTCGGCGGCCTCCTCGTCGAGTTCGACGCCCAGACCCGGCTGCTCGCCGGGGTGGAGGTAGCCGTCGGCGAACGTGAAGGACTGCCGGAAGACCTCGTCGGTCAGGGCGCCGTGCCGCATGTACTCCTGGATGCCGAAGTTGTGGATGGCCAGGTCGAGGTGCAGGGCGGCGGCCATGCCGACCGGCGAGATGTCGGTCGGGCCGTGGATGCCGGACTTGATCTGGTACTGCGCGGCGAAGTCGAGCAGCTTGCGCATCGCCGTGATGCCCCCGGTGTGGGTGACGGCGGACCGGACGTAGTCGATCAACTGTTCGCGGATGAGCGTCTGGTAGTCCCACACCGTGTTGAAGACCTCGCCGATCGCCAGCGGCGTGGTCGTGTGGTGGCGGACCAGGCGCAGGGCCTCCTGGTTCTCGGCGGGAGTGCAGTCCTCGAGCCAGAACAGGTCGTACGGCTCCAGGTCCTTGCCGAGCCGGGCGGCCTGGATCGGGGTCATCCGGTGGTGACCGTCGTGCAGCAGCGGAAGCTCGGGTCCGAACTCGTTGCGTACCGCCTCGAAGACGCCGGGCAGGTGACGCATGTAGGAGCGGGTGTCCCAGTCCTCCTCGGCCGGCAGTGGCGTGCGCTGCGCCGGCTCGTAGTCGTACCGCGTGCCGTCGGCGCTGGGCTGCGCGGCGACCCCGTAGACGGCGTTGATGCCCGGGACGGACGTCTGGACCCGGATCGATCGGAAGCCGAGTTCGAGATGGTGGCGGATCGAGTCGAACAGCTCCGGGACGTCCCGCCCCGAGGCGTGGCCGTACGCCATGATGCCGGTCCGCGACGCGCCGCCCAGCAGCTGGTAGAGCGGCATGCCGGCGGCCTTGGCCTTGATGTCCCAGAGGGCGACGTCCACGGCCGCGATCGCCGCCATGGTCACCGGGCCCCGCCGCCAGTACGCGGAGCGGTAAAGGAACTGCCAGGTGTCCTCGATGCGGTGCGGGTCCCGCCCGATCAGCAGCGGGACGACGTGGTCGCGCAGGTACGAGGCGACCGCCAGTTCCCGCCCGTTGAGGGTGCCGTCGCCCAGTCCGGTGACCCCGTCGTCGGTGGTGATCTTCAGGGTGACGAAGTTGCGGTCCGGGCTGGAGACGATGACGTCCGCTGCGACAATCTTCACGGGGTGCCTTTCTCAGGTGCCGCGCTGGGCGGGTTTACCGGATGGTGCTTCCAGTCTCGTGTTCGTCGAGAAGGGACAGTTCGGCGCGGCGCGGCAGGCCCTCCCAGTCGCCGTGAGCGGCGACGGCGAAGGCGCCCACGGTCACCGCCCGACGCAGGCGGCCGTCGAGGTCGAGCCCGTCGAGGTGCCCGGAGAGGTAGCCGGCGCTGAACGCGTCACCGGCGCCCACCGTGTCGACCGCGGTCACCGGCACCGCCGCGACGTGCCGGACGCCCTGGTGGGTGTGGGCCCGGGCGCCGTCGGCGCCGAGCTTGACCAGGACGGTCCGCACGCCACGCGCCAGCAGGCGCGCGACGACGCTGGACTCGTCCGCCCCGGGCTCGTCGACGAGGTCCAGCTCGTCGGCGGAGGCGATGACCAGCGAGGCGTACGCGGCCAGCGGGGTGAGCGTCGTGCGGGCCGCTTCCCGGGTCCAGAGCCGGGCCCGGTAGTTGACGTCGAGGCAGACCAGCGTCCCGGACCGGGAGGCCGCCTCGGCCGCCCAGGTGGTGGCCTCGCGGGCGCTGTCGGACAGCGCCGGGGTGATCCCGCTCAGATGCAGCACCCGGGCGCCCTCGGCGATCGGCGCGCGCACGTCCTCGATGCTCAGGGCGGACCCGGCCGAGCCGGACCGGTGGTACCGCACCCGGGTCACGTCGGCGGTGCGCCGTTCCAGGAACATCAGCCCGGCGGGCCGGGTGGGGTCGGTGGTCACGCCGTCGACGCGTACGCCTTCGGCGCGCAGTTGCCGCAGCACGTACTCGCCCAGCTCGTCGTCGCTGACCCGACCGACCCAGGCGGCCCGGTGGCCGAGCCGGGCCAGGCCGATCGCGACGTTCGACTCCGCACCGGCCAGGTGCATGGTCAGGGCGCCACCGACCGCGAGCGGTCCGGCCGCCCGCAGCGACACCAGTGACTCGCCGAAGGTGAGCAGGTCGACCGCGGTCATGGGACCGGCCGGTGGGTCGCCGCCGTCAGGTAGCCGCGCGCCCGGGCGCGCAGCGCGTCGAGGTCGCCGCCGGACGCGGCGTCGCCCACCAGCGGGCCGCCGACGCCGACGGCGATGGCCCCGGCGTCGAGGTAGGCGGGCATCTCGGCCAGACCCACCCCGCCGACCGCGACGAGGGGAAGTTCCGGGAACGGGTCGCGTAGCGCCCTGAGGTACGCCGGGCCGCCGAGCGAGGCGGGGAAGAGCTTCACCGCCGACGCCCCCATCCGGACCGCGGTGTACGCCTCGGTCGGGGTGAGCGCCCCGGCGGCGACCGGCAGACCGCGGCGAACGGCCTCGGGGATCGAGTCGACGACGGCCGGGGTGACGACGAAGTGCGCGCCGGCGGCGGCCACGTCGGCGACGTCGGCGGCGGTCAGCACCGTTCCCGCGCCGACCAGCGCGCCGACCGGCGCGGCCGCCCGGATGGCCTCGATGGCGCGTAACGCTCCGGGTGTCGTGAGGGCCACCTCGACGATGCGTACGCCCTCCTGGAGCAGCGCCACGCCGGTGGCGATCGAGGCGGCCGTGTCGGTGCCGCGGATGATCCCCAGAAGGCGGGCCGCGGCGAGTTCACCGGTGAGGTCGAGGGTCATGCTCACCATTCCGCGTAGGAGCCGTCGGGGTGCCGGAAGGTGGGGCTGCGCCACACGTGCCCGCGCTTGTCCGCCGCGCGTACCGCCTGCTCGTCGACCTCGATGCCGAGCCCGGGCGCGGTGAGACGCTCGATGTGCCCGTCGACGAAGAGCAGCGGGGTGGTCTCCACGACGTAGTCGAGGACCTCGGCCCCGAGGTTGTAGTGGATGCCGATGCTCTGTTCCTGAATCAGGTAGTTGGGTGTGGCGAAGCCGATCTGCAGGCACGCCGCGAGGGCGATCGGCCCGAGCGGGCAGTGCGGGGCGAGCTGCACGTCGTAGACCTCGGCGAGCGCGGCGATCCGGCGTACCTCGGAGATGCCGCCGGCGTGCGAGAGGTCCGGCTGGGCGACCGCGATGCCGGCCTGGAAGACCGGCAGGAACTCCTGCCGGCTGTAGAGCCGCTCCCCGGTCGACACGGGCGTGGTCGTGGACCGCACGAAGTCGCCGATGAGGTGGGAGTTCTCCGGTACGACCGGCTCCTCGAGGAAGAGCGGCCGGTACGGCTCGAGCAGCGGGGCGACGCGGCGGGCGTTGGCGAGGGTGAACCGGCCGTGGAAGTCGACAGCGACGTCACGCTCGTCGCCCAGCACCTCCCGGGCGGCGGCGACCCGCTGGACCACCCCGTCCAGCTCGGCGACGGACGCGATCGGGCTCATCCGCCCCGAGGCGTTCATCTTGACCGCGGTCAGTCCGGCCTCCACCTGCGCCGCGATGTGGTCGCGGACCTCGCTGGGCTCGTCGCCGCCGACCCAGCCGTAGACCCGGATCCGGTCCCGGACCGGGCCGCCGAGCAGCTGGTGCACCGGCGCCCCGTACCGCTTGCCGGCGATGTCCCACAGCGCCTGGTCCAGGCCGGACACCGCGCTGGCCAGGATCGGGCCGCCCCGGTAGAAGGAGCCCTTCGTCATGGTCTGCCAGTGGTCCTCGATCCGCAGCGCGTCCCGGCCGATCAGCAACTCGCTGAGCTGCTCCACGGCGGTGCGGACGGTTTCCGAGCGGCCCTCGCAGGTCGCCTCGCCCCAGCCGACGATCCCGGATTCGGTCTCGACGCGGACGAAGAGCCAGCGGGGGGCGACCAGGAAGGTCTCGACCCGAGCGATTGTCGTCACGGTGTCCTCAGCCCTTCGTCGCGCCGGCGGTGAGGCCGGAGACGACGTACTTCTGCACGAACAGGGCGATCAGCATGATCGGCAGGGTGACGACGCTGGCCGCCGCCATGAGTCCGCCCCAGTCGATGCTGGCGTAGCCGACGAAGTCGAAGATCGCGACCGGCAGGGTCTTGGTGTCGGCGCCGGAGAGCACCAGGGCGAACATGAAGTTGTTCCAGGAGAAGATGAAGGACAGGATGCCGGCGGTGGCCACGCCCGGTATCGACAGCGGCAGCGTGATCCGGCGGAACGCGCCGATGTGGGTCAGCCCGTCGACGAGCGCCGCCTCCTCGAGTTCGATGGGCAGGCTGTCGAAGTAGCCCATCATGATGTAGACCACCAGCGGCAGCGACACGAACATGTGGCTCAGGATGAGCACGCTGAAGCCGCCGACCATCTTCAGGTTCGAGAAGACGTAGTACCAGGGCACCAGCAGGGAGACGCCGGGGATGACCCGCGCCATCAGCACGACGAGCGCGGACTTCCTCATGTTGAAGCGGCTCATGGAGTACGCCGCGGGCACGCCCAGGACGATGGAGAGCACGGTGGCCGCGAAGGCCACCCAGAGGCTGTTGACGATGAACTCGACGTAGTTGGCCTGCTCCAGGACGTTCGCGTAGTTCGTCAGGGTGGGCGAGAAGGCGAACGCCTTGCCCGTGTCGTAGATGTCGACGTTCGTCTTGAACGAGGCGGCGACCATCCAGAGCAGCGGCACGAGCAGCGCGATCACCACGACGGTGAGCGCCACCACGCGGAACACCCGGTAGGCGGGGCTGGACTTCATCGCTTCGCCTCCTTCCTACGCGACGTCAGAGCCCACATCGACCCGATGATGATCAGGAAGAAGACGATGAGGACCGTCGATGAGATGCCGTACTCGTTGTAGTCGAAGCTCAGTCCGTAGGCGTACACGTTGAGCGTCTCGACCTCGTGGAAGGAGCCGCCGCCGCGGCCCTTCGTGGCGTAGAGGATGTCGAAGGTCTTCAGCGCGTCGATGCCGCGCAGCAGGATCGCGACGATCACGGTCGGCATCACCAGCGGCAGGGTGACGTGCCGGAACCGCTGCCAGGTGCTGGCGCCGTCGATACGCGCCGCCTCCTGGGGCTCGTCGGACAGCGAGGTCAGGCCTGCGAGCAGGATCAGCACCACCATCGGGGTCCACTGCCAGACGTCAATGAAGATCGTCGTGGGCAGCGCCGAGTGCTGGCCGGCCAGCCACGGTTGGGGTCCGATGCCGACCCAGCCGAGTACCTGGTTCGCCATGCCGATGTTCGGGTCGAAGATGAGCCGCCACATCATGCCGACCGCGACCGGGGTGGCGACCAGCGGCATCAGGATGGCGACCCGGACCCATTTCTGACCCCGGAACGGTCGCCACAGCAGCAGCGCGACCGCCATGCCGAGGACGACCTCGAACAGCAACGCGACGACGGTGAACGCGGCGGTCCGGCCGACGGCGGGCCAGAACCGGTCGGTGTCCGAGAGCACCTCGACGTAGTTCTGGAAGCCCACGAACTCGGACTCCGCCCGAACCGAGCCCTCGGCGTCGGTGAGGCTGAGGTATCCGGTCCAGGCCAGCGGAAAGACGATCAGCGCGGCGACGAAGACCATGGCCGGCGTCGCGAAGAGCCACTTGCGATGGTCGTTGGCCCAGCGGGCCCACGCCGGCGTGTCCGGCGTCTCCGATGCTCGGCGGGGCGGTCTGGTGGGGGTGGTCACTGCTGCCATGAGATCTCCGGGGTGGGCGGGCCCGGCGGGGGTGGCGGAGCCGGACGGCCCCGCCAGATAGGAAGTGCGTGGTGTAGGGAAGGAGTGGGTGTGCGGGCTGGAACGCCTCGTTGGCGGAGTCGGCCGCCGCCGCCGCATCCTTGCCCGCGATGGCGTCGACGATCGGCTGGCCGACGATCTCCCGGGCCTGGGCGACCTTGTTGACCAGCGGGCGGTCGTGACCCACGCCGTCCTTCGTGCTGGCCGCGATGGCCTCGACGAGGTCCTTCGGGTACGTGGCGGTGCCCTCCGGGTTGGCCCAGACCGAGGTACGCGCGCCCGGCACGCCGGACTTCTGCTGCGCGAGCGTCTGCTCCTTGCTGGTCGCCCACTCGACGAACTTCCAGGCGTTGCTCTGGTTCTCGGAGTTGTCGTTGATGCCCAACGCCCACGAGGGGATGTTGTAGGGCTTCGAACCGGCGGGGCCGGCCGGGAAGGGCGCGAAGCCGACGGTGTCGGAGACCTTCGACTTGGCCGGGTCGGTGGCGTTCTTGTAGAGCGAGTTGGCCTCGGTGTAGAACGCCGCCTTGCCCTGGGTGAAGATGGCCATCGCCTCGGGCCAGCTCATGTCGGTGCTGACGTTCGCCGGGCCCTGGTCCTTCAGGAGCCCGCCGTAGTAGGCGTACGCCTGCTTGGCCTGCTCGCTGTTGACGGTGGCCTTGCCGCTGCTGTCGACGAAGTCACCGCCGAAGCTGTAGAGGAAGCTGGAGAACTGGGTGACCGCCGGCGACTTGCCGGTACGCGCCACGAAGCCCGCGATGCTCGGGTCGGCGGCCTTGATCTTGGCCGCGGCCGCCTTGAGCTCGTCGAGGGTCTTCGGTGGGGCGGTCAGACCGGCCTTGCCCAGCAGGTCCTTGCGGTAGTAGAGGACCTCCTGCTCGGTGATGATCGGGACGCCGACCGCCTTGTCCTCGTACGAGGTGGCGTCCACCGGGCCGGCCTGGAAGTCGCTGAAGTCCCAGTCCTTGTTGGACTTCACCTCGTCGGACAGGTCGGCGAGGTACTTGTTCTTGGCGAACAGCTTCCCCTCCTGCAGGGGGCGGTACATCATCACGTCGATGTCGCTGGAGCCGGCGTTCAGCTTGACGTTGTACTGGTCGGAGAGCTGGTCCTCGCCGAGCTGCGTGATCTCGACCTTCAGGCCGGACTGCTTCTCGAACTCGGGCAGGGCCTGCTTGATGTTCTCCGTCCACACGTGGTTGGCCAGGGTCACCCGCACGGTCTTCGACGAGGCGCTGTCGTCCCCGCCGCCGCCGCACGCTGACAGGCCCATGGCGGCAACCACGGCCAGAGAAGTTCCAAATATCGATCGACGCCGCACGTCCATCTCTCCTTCTGTCGTGGTCGCCGCTTCGGGGGTAGAGCACGACCTCGCTGTTAACGTCCGCTTAACGTCCGGATGCTAGGCCGATAAAGCGGATTTATTCAAGGGGTGATCTCCAACTGATATGCTGCAACGCGTGGACCGGTCCTCATCAGGGGTTGCAGCCGTCCAGAAGAAGGCCCCTGCCGAGGCCGGGCTGCACGCACAAGTTCTCGACCACCTCGGCACCGCCATCTGCGGAGGCCAGCTGACGCCGGGCTCCGTCCTCAACATCGACGAGCTGGTCGACCGGTACGGCGTGTCCCGCTCGGTCGTCCGCGAGGTCCTGCGGGTGCTCGCCGCCATGGGGTTCATCGAGACCCGCCGCCGGGTCGGGGTGCTGATCCGGCCAACACGCGACTGGAACGTCTTCGACCCGCAGGTGATCCGCTGGCGACTGGCCTCGGACGGCCGGATGGCACAGATGCGCTCGATCACCGAGCTACGGACGGCCGTCGAGCCGCACGCCGCCTGGCTGGCCGCTCGCCGGGTCGACCACGACGAGGCGAGCGACCTCGTCGGGTTGGCGGCCAAGATGTGGGCCGCCGGGAAGGCCGGGGACGAGGAGCGCTTCCTCCACCTCGACATCGAGTTCCACCGTCGGGTGCTGGCTGCCTCGGGTAACGAGATGTTCGTCAGGCTGCAGGACCTGGTGGCGGAGGTTCTCACCGGCCGCCACCACTACGACCTGATGCCGCACTACCCCCACGAGCAGGCTCTCCAACTGCACGCCGACGTGGCACAGGCGATCCAGCGTCGCGACGGCGACCGCGCCCGCGCCGCCATGGTCCAGATCATGGAGCAGGCGTTCGGCGAAATGAAGTCGATGTGGGAGCAGACCGGCGAGCCCGGCCAGGGCTGAGCTGCTGATGGCTGACATCTCCGTGCGTCCCATGGCTGCCGGTGACGCCGAGCGGGTCCTGGCGATCTACCAGGCCGGGCTCGACGCCGGCAACGCCAGCTTCGAGGTCACCGCGCCGACCTGGTCGGCGTTCGACGCCACGCGCCTGACCGCGCACCGGTTCGTGGCCGTCAGCGGCGAGAGCGGCGTCGCCGGTTGGATCGCGGTCTCGCCGACCTCGACCCGCGCGGTCTACGCCGGCGTCGTCGAGCACTCCGTCTACGTCGATCCGGCCGCCCACGGGCGCGGGATCGCCCGACTGCTGCTGGACACGCTGATCGCCTCGACCGAAGCCGCCGGCATCTGGACGATCCAGTCCGGTGTCTTTCCGGAGAACACCGCCAGCCTGACCCTGCACGAGCGTGCCGGGTTCCGCGTCATCGGCGTTCGCGAGCGCGTCGGTCGCCATCACGACCGTTGGCGGGACGTCGTCCTGCTGGAACGCCGTAGCCCCGCCATCAGCTGACGAGCGCGGCAGGTCGCCGCACCAGCCGCGACGTCACAGGTGAGCCGCCTCAGTCCAGGCAGAACTCGTTGCCCTCGGGGTCGGCCATCACGATGAAGCCGGCGTCCAGTGGGGGAGCGGGCTCGGAGCGACGTACCCGCGTCGCCCCCAGCGCGAGGAGCCGGTCGCACTCGGCCTCCAGCGCCGCCATCCGCTCCTCTCCCTGCAGCCCGGGGGCCGCACGGACGTCGAGGTGGACGCGGTTCTTGGCGACCTTGTCCTCCGGCACCTGCTGGAAGAACAGCCGTGGGCCGTGCCCGTCCGGGTCCTCGATGGCCGATCTCGTGTTGCGCTCCTCCTCCGGTACGCCGATTCGCGCGAGGAAGTCGTCCCACGCGGCCAGCGGGTCGGCGCCCTCGGGCAGGTCGACTCCGGGCGGGCCGGGGAGCACGTAGCCCAGCGCCTCGCACCAGAAGGACGACAGCGCCCGCGGGTCGTGGGCGTCGAAGGTGACCTGGATGTGGCGGCTCATCGGGTTGCTCCGTTCGTAGTGGGTCTCGGAGGTCGCGCTGGGGGCAGACCTTCTTCCATCCACGAGCCACCCTGCCACGCCCAGCGGACAGAATCGGTCCGCTACTCCCGCCGGTGGGCCGTGCCGTGGCGCCGCTCTCCGCGGGCATTCGCTACGACCGTCGGGTGTGTACCTTGTAGAAATCGAACGCGGCGATGGGGGGTCTGGTGACTGGCCGGAACGGGGAACTGTCAGCGGCGGACCGGATCGACACCACGGTCGCGCACCCGGCTCGCAGGTACAACTACCTGTTGGGCGGCAAGGACAACTTCGCTGCTGACCGGGAGTCCGGTGACGCCCTCGCGGCCGCGATGCCCACGATCCGGCTGGCTGCGGTCGAGAACCGGATGTTCCTGCAGCGGGCGGTGCGATTCCTGGCGCAAGAGGGCGTCCGGCAGTTCCTGGACATCGGCACCGGCATCCCGACCGCCGACAACACCCACGAGGTCGCCCAGGCGATCGATCCGTCAGCCCGGGTCGTCTACGTCGACAACGACCCGATCGTCCTCGCCCACGCCCGCGCGTTGCTGAGCAGCACAACCGAGGGCCGCACCGCCTACCTCGACGCCGACCTGCGTGAGCCCGACAAGATCCTCACCCATCCGGACCTGTGGACCACGTTGGACCTGTCCCAGCCCGTCGCGCTGATGCTGGTGGCGATCCTGCACTTCATCCGTGACGACGAAGACCCCAAGGGCATCCTCGACCGACTCGTCGCCGCGCTCCCTGCCGGCAGCTACGTGGTCGCTTCGCACGTCACCTGGGAATACATGCCACCGACCGTGACCGCGAAGCTCGAAGCCAGCAATCACGACGGGCGGTTCCGCGCCCGGAGCACGGAGCAGTTCGCCGAGCTGCTCGCCGGGATGGAGCTCGTCGATCCGGGCATCGTGTCCGTGGCGCGGTGGCGCGCGGATGACGCGCCGCAGCCACGACCATCCGTGCAGGACGTGTCCGTCAACGGCGCCGTCGCCCGCATCGCGCGATAGCCACCGGCGGAAGGCTGCTCGCTCACCGCGACGAGGCCCTGCGCGTGCGCGCCCAATCTGTCCAGCCGGGATGTCTACCCTCGATCGTGAGTGTGACCAGCAGCCCGGGGTGGTCCGTCGCCCCGTGCATTCCTATCGACCGGCGGCAACAGATCGTGACGTCGGCTGTCGTCATGACGTGTTGCAGCGCGCCGTCGTCGATCCGCAGGTACTCCGGCGGTACGCAGGACCGCACGTTGGGGGAACGGTCGTGCCGGAGATTGAGGTCGCCGATCAGCACCGTCGGCGCGTACCCCACGCTCCTGCGGATCGCGGGCACGACCGCGTCGAGCAGGTGACGGCACTGGTCGAGCGCGACGGTGATGCTGGTGGCCGCCAGATGTGTGGTGCAGGCGTGCAGCGAGCCGGGGACCTGGACGCAGAGCCAGGCTCGTTCCTCAGGGTCCGAGACATCCTGCGCCGGGTAGATCCCGCTGCGCACCGTGTAGGGCGTGGTTGTCGCATCGACGCGGGTCAGCAGTCCGATGCCGTACGGCTCGCCGTTGCGGCACTGGGTGACGGCGCCGCTGGGGCGGTCGCCGGCAGCCTTGAAGGCGGACACGACCGCGCCGTCGGTGTGGACGGTCGCCAGCGCGGCCTCCAGCACCGCCACATCGCCCCGGCAGATCTCGTTGAGAGAGACCACGTCGGGCACCTCCGCGCTGATCACCTCGACCGCCGCGGTCACCGACCGACCCGTGTAGCAGCCGGCGCGGCCGCTGTTGCAGAGGTTCAGCTGGAGCACCCGCAGGGCCGAGGACTCGGTCCTGGTGGCCAGCGGCGGACGGGCCGGCACCGTGGCGGCGGCGACCAGGCACACGACGGCCAGTGCCCAGCGGAGAGATCGGTACCAACGGTCAGCCATGCGCGGTCCGCGGAATATGACCAACGGTGGCACCGTCCAGCAGGAGGCGCCTCCGGAGACGGGTCTCGCGGGTGGCGTCGACGGCTGACTGCTCGGACACGCGGGCTCCGGATGAAGCAGGCGACAGTCGTCGCCGAGGTGCAGCGATCCTACTGCCGGCCCACCGGCAGGAGCACCATGCCCGCGGGCCGTGTGGGGCGCGGAGCCCCACACGGCCCGGTCGTGCTCCGGTGACCCTCGTCGGCTCAGCCGAAGCGGTCGGTCAGCGGCGCGGCTTCGGAGTGGTGCGCGGCAGGACGTACGGCGGGCCGGCGAAGATCAGGTCGGACTTCAGCTCGTGGTACGCCCGCTTGGGCTGGTAGTTCTCGTCGTAGATGGTGGCCATGCCCTCTGGCGGGTCGTTGAACCAGCCCGGCACCCAGGAGTGCCGGTCACTGAAGCCCCAGACGGTGTACGACAGGCAACTGCGCACGGCCAGGCAGGCCTTCATCAGCACGCTGAAGTTGGCGGCCGACGCCTGCAACCGGGGGTTGATCTCGGCCGCGTTGCCGGCCCGGACGGCCTCGGTCATCTCGCTGCGGACGTCGACCTCGGTGAACGCGGTGGCGACACCGAGCGCGGTGAACTTCTTCAGCGCGGCGGTCACCTGGAGGGTGTCGTAGTTGCCGTACTGCGTGCCCAGGTGGCCCTGGGAGCCGATGCCGTCGACCGGGACGCCCTGGGCGCGCAACCCCTTGACCATGTCGTAGACGAACTGAGACTTGTCGTCGGCGGGGTTGCCGGAGCCGAACGCCTCGATGTTGTAGTCGTTGTAGAACAGCAGCGCCCGGGGGTCGGCTGCCCGCGCCCAGCGGAACGCGTCGGCGATGTAGCCGGGCCCGAGGTTCTGCGCCCAGAAGCCCTTGTAGTGCAGGGTCGACGGGGTGTCCCAGGGGTCACTGACCGCCTCGTTGACCACATCCCACTGCCAGATCTTGCCCTTGTAGCGATTGGCGACGGTGGTGATGTGCTTGCGCAGCAGCTCGCGCAGCTCCTGCTTGCTGATGGAGCCGTCGGCGACGCCACTGGTCAGCTAGGTGGGCAACTGGTTGTGCCAGACCAGCACGTGGCCGCGCACGCTCTGCTTGTTGCGCCTGGCGAACTCGACGAGTTGGTCGGCCGCCGCCCAGTCTCAGACGCCGCGGGTGGGCTCCAGGCTCTCCCATTTCATCGCGTTCTCCGCGGTGACCGAGGAGAACTCGGAGGCGACCAGCCTGCGGTACTGCGGGTCGTTGGCGTCGTTGAGGGCCGCCATGTCCACCGCGGTGCCGACCTGGAGACCGTGCCGCAGCCCGAGAGCCGCCAGGCTCTGGGCGGTGGGATCGTACGGCCGGCTCGCGGTGGCCGGCACCGCGTTCAGTGCCGCGACGGTCGCGACCGCGACCGCGCCGACACTGATCCACCGTCGTTGCTTCATCTGCCTTCCTTTCGGCACCAATCGATCTTGATCGATCATCAGATGGAGGGTGTGGGCATGGTGCTGATGGGCTGGGAGCAGGGTCGGTGTCGGGTGTCCGAGGTCTCGGGCTGACCGTGGTGGCTCCGACAGCTCTTCGGGTGGAGACCCGAAACCTGCCCGAAACGTTAAGGCTGTCGATGGACCCCGTCAAGGTCGAACACTTCCGGAAATCCGTCGCGTGACCTGCGAAGTGCTGGTGTCGTTCGGTTCGAAACTTCCGAAGGTTGGTGGCGCTGGCAGATCAGCAGGGCGGCTCGACCGCAGGTGGGGACCGGCGCGGCCGGCCGATCATGGCGGCGCCGGGCCGGTGTTTCGGGTCGTATCCGCCCCCTCGCCGCCGCACGGTTCGGCCCATCTGCCGCTCGCCGCGCCTGAAGCGCCGTTCGCCGCACCGGGTCGACCGCTCCCGGCGACTGTGTCGTCGCTCAGGCATGGCCCCGTACGGCAAGAACTACAGTCGGCAGGAGCGCGTCTGATCGATCACCACGCATGTCACGGTGAGGAGCGAGTCGATGACCATCCCTGCGGGCGTCGAGGTCACAGGCCCGATGCACCCCCGGTACGACGAGATCCTCACCCCGGAGGCGCTGGCCTTCCTCGCCGATCTGCACCGCGCCTTCGACCCGCGTCGCCGGGACCTGCTCGCCCTGCGACGGCAGCGTGAGGCAGAGCTGGCCGACGGTGGGCTGCTGGACTTCCTGCTGGAGACCCGGGAGATCCGCGAGGCCGACTGGCGGGTCGCCGAGCCGGCACCGGGCCTGGTCGACCGCCGCGTCGAGATCACCGGACCCACCGACGCGAAGATGACCATCAACGCCCTGAACTCCGGCGCGAAGGTGTGGCTGGCCGACCACGAGGACGCCAACACCCCGCTCTGGGAGAACGTCATCTCCGGTCAGCTCAACCTGCGCGACGCCATCGACGGCAAGCTCGCCTTCACGTCCCCCGAGGGCAAGCAGTACGCGTTGCACGACGGCGAACTGGCCACGATCGTGGTGCGGCCGCGCGGCTGGCACCTCACCGAGAAGCACATCCTCGTCGACGGTGAGCGCACCTCCGGCAGCCTCGTCGACTTCGGGCTCTACTTCTTCCACTGCGCGCGCCGGCAGCTCGACCGCGGCGCCGGGCCCTACTTCTACCTGCCCAAGATGGAGAGCCACCTCGAGGCGCGACTGTGGAACGACGTCTTCCTGGCCGCCCAGGAACGGCTCGGCATCCCGCGCGGCACCATCCGGGCCACCGTGCTGATCGAGACCTTCCCGGCCGCGTTCGAGATGGACGAGATCCTCTACGAGCTGCGGGAGCACTCCGCGGGGCTGAACGCCGGCCGGTGGGACTACATGTTCAGCGTGATCAAGAAGTTCCGTACCCGGGGCGCGGACTTCCTGCTGCCGGACCGGAACGCGGTGACGATGACCGTGCCGTTCATGCGGGCGTACACCGAACTGCTGGTGCGGACCTGCCACCGACGCGGCGCGCACGCCATCGGGGGGATGGCGGCCGTCATCCCCAGTCGACGCGACCCGCAGGTCAACGAGACCGCCCTGGCGAAGGTCCGCGACGACAAGACCCGCGAGGCCGGCGACGGTTTCGACGGCTCCTGGGTGGCCCACCCCGACCTGGTGCCGATCTGCCGGGAGGTCTTCGACACGGTGCTCGGCGACCGGCCGAACCAGCTCGACCGCACCCGCGAGGACGTACGGGTCGTCGCCGCCGACCTGCTCTCGGTGGGAGCCACCCCCGGCCCGCACAGCGAGACCGGGTTGCGCAACGCGGTCAGCGTCGGGGTGCAGTACCTGGCCAGCTGGCTGCGTGGCTCCGGCGCGGTGGCCATCTTCAACCTGATGGAGGACGCCGCCACGGCGGAGATCTCCCGCAGCCAGGTGTGGCAGTGGCTGCACAACGACCTCACCCTCAACGACACCGGCGCCCGGGTCACCCGGGAGTTGGTCGAGCGGATCGCCGACGAGGAGATCGCCAAGCTCCCCGGCGACCCGGGCGACTACGCCGCCGCCCGGGCGCTGTTCATGGAGGTCGCCGTCGCCGACGACTTCGCCGACTTCCTCACCGTGCCGGCGTACGAACGGATGCCCTGACCGACGACCGACCCGACGAGCGGAGGTGGGCGATGAGCACAGCCGGAACGGACCTCGAAACTCTCACCGCCGCGCTGCGAGCCGCCATCGGCGCGGACCGGGTGATCAGCGACCGACAACAGCTGCGCACCTACGAGTGCGACGGGCTGGCCCAGTACAAGGTGGTCCCGGCCCTCGTCGCCCTCCCCGCCGACGCCGCACAGTGCGCCGCCGTGGTCCGCGCCTGCGTCGCCGCCGACACCCCGTTCGTGGCCCGTGGCTCGGGCACCGGGCTCTCCGGGGGCGCGCTGCCGCACGCCGACGGCGTCCTGATCGTCACCTCGCAGATGCGGGAGATCCTGGAGATCGCCCCGTCCGACGAGCGGGCGGTGGTGCAGCCCGGCGTGATCAACCTGGCGGTCACCCGGGCTGCCGCCCCGCACGGCTGGTACTACGCGCCCGACCCGTCCAGCCAGCAGATCTGCTCCATTGGCGGGAACGTGGCGGAGAACTCCGGCGGCGCCCACTGCCTCAAGTACGGCTTCACCACCAACCACGTCACCGGCGTCGAGCTGGTCACCCCCGACGGCGACCGGGTACGCCTCGGCGGCCGCGCGCCCGACGCCCCCGGCTACGACCTGCTCGGAGCGTTCGTCGGCTCCGAGGGCACCCTCGGCATCGCCACCGAGGTGACCGTGCGGCTGACCCGGTTGCCCGAGTCGGTGCGCACCCTGCTGGCCGCCTTCGAGAGCACCGACCAGGCGGGCGCGGCGACCTCGGCGATCATCGCGGCGGGGGTGGTGCCGGCGGCGGTGGAGATGATGGACGCGCTCGCCATCTCCGCTGCCGAGGCGGCCGTGCACTGTGGCTACCCGGCCGGCGCCGGCGCGGTGCTCATCGTCGAGCTGGACGGGCCCGACCCGGAGGTGGCCGCCCAGTTCGACCAGGTCGTACGGCTCTGCCGGGACAACCGGGCGTTCGAGATCCGGATCGCCGCCGACGACGCCGAGCGGGCGCTGTTCTGGAAGGGTCGCAAGTCCGCGTTTGCCGCCGTCGGACGGATCAGCCCCGACTACATCGTCCAGGACGGGGTCATTCCGCGCACCGCCCTGCCCGCGGTGCTGCGCCGCATCGGTGAACTCTCCGCCGAACGTGGCATCCGGGTCGCCAACGTCTTTCACGCCGGTGACGGCAACCTGCACCCGCTCGTCCTGTTCGACGCGGGCGTCGACGGGCAGACCGAACGCGCCGAGGAGGTCTCCGGCGCGATCCTCGACCTCTGCGTGAGCCACGGCGGTTCGATCACCGGAGAGCACGGCGTCGGCATGGACAAGGCGAAGTACATGCCGCGCATGTTCACCGACGACGACCTGGACACCATGCAGTTGCTGCGCTGCGCGTTCGACCCGGCCGGTCTGGCGAATCCGGGCAAGGTCTTTCCGACACCCCGGCTCTGCGGCGAGATCCCCGGTCGACGCCAGGGGGTCCACCCCGCGCAGGAGGCCGGTCTGGCGGAGGCGTTCTGATGCCCGCCGACGTGATCCTCGACCGGCTCCGCGCCGCCGCCCGGGAGGCCGCGACCGACGGCCCGCGGCCCGACGGCTCCGAGTCGGTCCGGCCGGCCGGCGACCACGACGTGATCGCCGGGATGCCCGCGCGCTACGTCGCCACACCCCGCGACACCGCCGGGGCGGCGACCCTGCTGCGGGCGGCCGCCGCCCTCGACCTCGCGGTGACGGTCCGCGGCGCGGCCACGAAGCAGGCGTGGGGAAGCCCGCCCCGGCGACTCGACCTGATCCTCGACACCACGGCGCTGGCCGGGGTGGTCGAGCACGCCGCCGGTGACCTGATCACCGTGGTCCGGGCCGGCACCCGCCTCGACGAGCTGGCCGCCACCCTGGCCGGCGACCGCCAGCAACTCGCCCTCGACGCGCCGCTGCCCGGCGGCACCGTCGGCGGCGCGGTCGCCACCAACACCAGCGGACCTCGCCGGATGCTCTACGGCACCGTGCGCGACCTGATCATCGGGGTCACCCTGGTCCGCGCCGACGGTGTGGTCGCGCACGCCGGAGGCAAGGTGGTCAAGAACGTCGCCGGCTACGACCTGGCCAAGCTGGTCACCGGCGCGTACGGCACGCTCGGGCTGATCACCGAGTGCGCGTTCCGACTGCACCCGCTGCCGTCCGCGGTCGCGTACGTCACCCGCCGGACCGACGACCCGGCCGAGGCGGGACGGCTCGCCGGCACCGTACGCGCCGCGCAGCTCGTGCCCACCGCGCTGGAGGTGGACGCGCCGGCCGGTGGGGGAGCGGCGGTGACGGTGCTGCTGGAGGGCACCGCTGCCGGGGTGGCCGCCCGCGTGGAGGCGACCCGACGGCTCCTCGGCGGCGACGCCACCGCTTCCGACGAGCCTCCGGACGGTTGGGGCCGGTACCCGTGGCGGGACGGCGACATCGGGCTGAAGCTGACCGCCGCGCTCTCCGGCGTACCGCGGCTGCTGGCCGACGCCCGGGCGGCGGCCGACAGGTGTGGTCTGCCGCTCGCGCTGCGTGGCTCGGCCGGCGTCGGGGTGCTCTACGCCGGGCTGCCCGGCACGGCCGACCCGGAGCGGGTCGCCGGCCTGATCGACGCGCTGCGGACGGCGAGCGCCGCCGTCGCCGGACACGTCGTGGTGCTCACCGCGCCCCCGCCCGTTCGGGACCGCGTGGACCTGTGGGGGCCCGTCGACGGTCTGGCACTGATGCGCCGGGTCAAGGAGCGCTTCGACCCCGATGCCCGGCTCGCGCCCGGCCGATTCGTGGGAGGCATCTGATGTCCATTCCCCGGCAGCCCGACCGTCGGGATCCGGCGGGCGCGGCCCGGTCCGCGGAGACCGCGCCGCTCAGCTCGCCGGGCGGAACCCGCCCGGCAAGTGGGCCCCGCGACGTGCTCGGCCTGGCCGCCCAACCGCTCGGCGAAGGCGCGTTCGACGCGCACCATCCGCCCGCCGCCGAGCTGGTCTCAGACTGTGTGCACTGTGGCTTCTGCCTGCCCACCTGCCCCACCTACGTGCTGTGGGGCGAGGAGATGGACTCGCCGCGCGGGCGGATCTACCTGATGAAGGAGGGCCTGGAGGGCGAGCCGCTGTCCGACTCGATGGTCACCCACTTCGACCAGTGTCTCGGCTGCATGTCCTGCGTGACCGCCTGCCCGTCCGGCGTCCGCTACGACCGCCTCATCGAAGACACCCGGCAGCAGGTCGAACGCCGGCACCACCGCGGTCCCCGGGAGCGGGCGCTGCGGGCGGCGATCTTCGCGCTCTTCCCGTACCCGCGGCGGCTGCGGCTGTTACGCGGCCCGCTGCGCGCGTACCAGGCCAGCGGAGTGCGCCGTCTGGTCCAGCGGACCGGACTGCTGCCCCGGCTGGCGCCCACCCTGGCGGCGCTGGAGTCCCTCGCCCCCCGGCTCCGCCGGCCGCAACGCCCACCGAAGCGGGTTCCCGCGGTCGGCCCCCGGCGGGCCGTGGTCGGCATGCTCACCGGCTGCGTACAGGGTGCGTTCTTCCCCGAGGTCAATGCCGCCACCGCCCGGGTGCTCGCCGCCGAGGGCTGTGACGTGGTCATCCTGCCCGACCGGCAGGGTTGCTGCGGTGCGCTGAGCGTGCACAACGGGCGCGAGGCGGAGGCGCAGCGCTTCGCCCGCCGGATGCTCGACACGTTCGCCGCCGCCGGCATCGACTTCTTCGTGGTCAACGCGGCGGGCTGCGGCTCCACCCTCAAGGAGTACGGCGACCTGCTCCGGGACGATCCCGGCTACGCGGCGCTCGCCGCCGACTTCGCCGGCAAGGTGCGTGACCTGTCCGAGCTTCTCGACGAGCTGGGTCCGGTCGCCACCCGGCACCCGCTGCCGGTGACCGTCGCCTACCACGACGCCTGCCACCTGGCCCACGCCCAGGGCGTCCGCGCCCAGCCCCGCCGGCTGCTGCGCGACATTCCCGGGTTGGAGCTGCGGGAGATCGCCGACCCGGAGATCTGCTGCGGGTCGGCGGGGATCTGGAACGTGCTCCACCCCGGGCCGGCCGCCGAACTCGGCGACCGCAAGGCCCGCACCGTACTGGCCACCGGGGCGCGGCTGCTCGTCACCGCCAACCCCGGCTGCCTCATGCAGGTCGCCGCCGCGGTGACCCGCGCCGGCGGCGACATCGCGCTGGCCCATACCGCCCAGGTCCTCGACGCCTCCCTCCGCGCCCGCCCGGTGGAGGAGCTGCTGTAGGGCCCCAACTCACCCGCCACCGTCTCCGAGCGTCGAGGTGACCCATGTTCGACCAGTTCACAGTCGTCACCGATCCCGTCAGCGACTCCGTCGCGCTCTCGGCAATCTTCGCCGTCCTGCCTCTGCTCACCCTCTTCGTGCTGCTCGGCGTGCTGAAGGTGCGGGCCTGGCTGGCCGGGCTGATCTCGCTCGCGGTCGCGCTGGTGGTGGCGGTCGCCATCTACGCCATGCCCGTCGGGCAGGCCGTGCTCTCGGCCACCGAGGGCGCCGCCTTCGGCTTCTTCCCGATCCTGTGGATCGTCCTCAACGCGATCTGGGTCTACAACCTCACCGTCGAGAGCGGACACTTCGACGTGTTGCGCCGCTCGTTCGAACGGGTCAGTCCGGACATGCGGATCCAGGCGATCATCATCGCGTTCTGCTTCGGCGCGCTGCTGGAGGCGTTGGCCGGCTTCGGCACGCCGGTCGCCATCACCGTGGTGATGCTGATGGCGCTCGGCTTCCGCCCGATCCACGCGGCCTCGGTGGCGCTGCTGGCCAACACCGCGCCGGTGGCGTTCGGCGCGCTCGCCACCCCGGTCGTCACCCTGGCCACCGTCACCAGTGGCGTCAACGACGACTCGCGGCTCACCGTGGACACCCTCGGCGCGATGGTCGGCCGGCAGACGCCGATCCTCGCGGTGGTCGTACCGCTGCTGCTGGTGGTCCTGGTGGACGGACGGCGCGGTATCCGGCAGACCTGGCCCGCCGCGTTGGTCGCCGGCGTGACCTTCGGCCTGGCGCAGTTCGTCGCCGCGAACTACATCTCCGTGCCGCTGACCGACATCGTCGCGGCGTTGGTCTCGGCCGCCGCCGTCGTGCTGCTGATCCGCGTCTGGCGCCCGGTAACCCCGGCCGACCTGGGCCGCGAGCCGGAGGTGGCGAGCGTGCCGGCCGCCCGCGAGCCCGCCGAGGCCGAGCTTGCCGACCCGGGCGCCGTCCGCGCCACCGCCGGCCGCCGCTCCGGTACGACCACCGCAGCCGTGCCGTCGCTCGACGGCCCGGGCGGCGAGTCCCCGCCGGGGGACCCGTTCGTCTCGGACGACGCGCCGGGGGAGGATCGGGATCGGACGGCGGCCGATGCCGGGGCGGGCCACACCCGAGCGGCCGCTCCCCGGCCCGCCGACACCCCCGCCGAGGTGGCCCGCGCGTACGCGCCCTACCTGATCATCATCGCGATCTTCTCCATCGCCAACCTCGGGGCGGTGAAGGACGCCCTGGCGAAGGAGCCGTGGACGGTGAAGTTCGCCTGGCCGGGCCTGGACATCCTCGGCGGGAACGGCAATCCGCTGTCGTCGGTTACGTACACCCTCAACTGGCTGCCCGCCGCCGGCACACTGATGATCCTCGCCGGGGTGCTCACCGCGTTGGTGCTGCGGGTCTCCGCCGGCCAGGCGCTGCGAGCCTACGGGCGCACCTACGTCGAGCTGCGGTACGCGATCGTCACCGTCATGGCGGTGCTCGCCCTGGCGTACGTGATGAACCAGTCCGGGCAGACCAACACGCTCGGCGCGTTCCTGGCCGCCGCCGGTGGGGCGTTCGTCTTCCTCTCGGCGATCCTCGGCTGGATCGGCGTGGCGGTCACCGGCTCGGACACCTCGGCCAACGCGTTGTTCGGGGCGTTGCAGGTGGAGACGGCAGCGCGGGCCGGGCTGGACCCGGTGCTGCTGGCGGCCGCCAACTCCTCCGGCGGGGTGCTGGGCAAGATGATCAGCCCTCAGAACCTGGCCATTGCCGCCGCCGCGGTCGGCATGGCGGGCCGGGAGGGGGAGATCTTCCGCAAGGTGTTCGGCTGGAGTCTGCTCCTGCTGTTGTTCATGTGTGTGCTGGTCGCGCTCCAGGGCTCGCCGGTCCTCGGCTGGATGGTGCCCTGACCCCCGCCCGGCAGGTGGGGCCGTCCCCCCGCGAGGGGACGGCCCGCACCGGCCGGCTAGCGCAGACGGGACTCGATCGCGTCGATGATGCGCGGACGCAGTTCGGCGGCGCGGACCACCGCGTCCACCGAGCCCACCTCGACGGCGCGCTGGATGTTGTGCACGCGGTCGAACTCGGTGGCCACCTCGCCGAGCTTCTCCGCGCGCACCGAGGAGCGCAGCTCGTCGAGCTCCGCGGTCAACGCGGCGCGCTCGGTGCCGGCCGCGGCCGCGACCCGGGCCTCCAGGGCCCGTACGCGAGGGTCGGCCGCCGTGCGGGCGTTGACGTCCCCGGCGAACACCACGGCGGCGGCGGGAGCGCCACCGAGCACCGAGGCGAACGAGCCTTCCAGCGCGAGCACCGTCATGTTCGGGTTCAGCGCCTTCGAGAACACCACGAACGCGCCGCCGTGGTACCGCGAGATCACGCAGAAGACGATGGGCCCCCGGAAGTTGACGATCGCCCGGCCGATCTCGGCCCCGTACTCCAGTTGCAGCTTGCGCATCGACTCCGGTGAGCCGTCGAAGCCCGACAGGTTCGCCAGCACCACCAGCGGCCGATTGCCGCTGGCCGCGTTGATCGCCCGCGCGGCCTTCTTCGACGACCGCGGGAACAGCGTGCCCGCGGTGTAGGTGTCCGGGCCGTCGGTGGGCGGGAAGCCGCGCCGCGGCACCGATCGTGACTCGATGCCGAGCAGGCACACCGGGATGCCCCCGAGGTGCACGTCCTGCACCACCGCGGTCTCCGCGTCGGCCATGCCCGCCCAGCGTTCCAGCACCGGGTGGTCCTGGTCGGAGAGCGCCCGCATCACCGTTCGGATGTCGAACGGCTTCTTACGGTCCGGGTTGGACTCGGCGGAGAAGATCTCGCCGACAGTGCTGAACGCGCTGCCCGCCACGTCGTGCGGGAAGGCGGAGATGTCGCGGTCCACCGGGTCGATGGTGGTCGCCCGCCGGGGCGCGTCCTCGCCGGGCGCGACGTACGTGTGGTCGTAGTGCGACATCAACACGTCCCGCGCGGCGGTCAGGTTCGGCGCCCAGTACTGCGCCTGCCCGTTCGGCCCCATCACCCGGTCGTAGCCACCGATGCCGAAGTTGTCCTCGGCGGACACGCCACCGGAGAAGTCGAGCGACTGCTTGCCGGTGAGCACCATCGCCGACTCCGGTGTCATCACCAGGACGCCCTTGGTGTGCATGAGCATCGTCGCCTCGGCGTTCCAGTACGGCTGCGCGCCGACGTTGATGCCCGCGACGACAATGTTGATCTCACCGCCGGCCTGGGTGAACTCGACGATCCGCTTGAGCGCCGCGGCCACCCAGTCCATGTTCTCCGTACCCGAGGTCATGGAGATCCGGGCCCCGGCGGACAGCGCCCACCACTCCAGCGGCACCCCCATCCGCTCCGCCAGGTCCAGCGCGGCGATCACCCGCCGGCACTCCGGCTCCGACAGGGCGCCCAGCGACTTCGTCGGGTCGCCGAGCAGCACGACCCGGGTGACACCCTGCGGATGCCGCACGGTCGGCGTGGTGACCACCCCGGCGACGATCGCGGCGCCGTTGCGCCCCTTCGGCCGGTCCACCGGCACCAGCGCGTGGTCGTCGTCGAGGTCGTGCTCGACGAAGTCACCGAGCCGGCCGGTCAGCTCGTACGGGTACACCGTGTTGCGGCTGCTCGCGCGCAGCACCTTCAACCGGTACTCGTCGAGCGGCTCGACCGGCTCCACCGGCGGCGCGCCGATGGCCAGCTCCGCGCCGCCCGCCGTGTCGAAGGAGATCCGCACGGCGATCTTGGTCAGCTCGCCGGTACGCCGGTCGCGCTGCCGCGCGATGAACAAGATCTCCTCCAGCCCGGCGCCCGCAGTCGTCGGGCGCACGCGCCCGGCGATCATCTCCATCTCCTCGCGGGTCAGCTCGCTCGGCGGCCAGACGTAGATCACGATCCGGTTGGTGTTGAAGCGTGTCTTCGACGGTCGCCGCGACTGGGCGCGGCGGATCGAGTCGAGGCACGCCGCGACCGCGTCCTCGGTCGTCGGCAACGCGACCAGCCGGCCGTCGTGCTCGCGCAGCTCGGTCAGGTCACGCACCTGCGCGAACGCGACGAGGCGCTCGTCCGCCCGGTTCTCCCGCGCCACGGCCTGGAAGAGGTAGACCTCCTCGTCCGACGACGGCAGCCGGGTCAGGTCGAACTGGTGCAGCCGCTCCAGCTGCATCCGCTGCGCGATGTACGGGTGCAGGCCGCGGATCAGCCGGTCCTCGGTCATCCCTGGGCCGGACGGGCGGAAGGTGAAGTGGTGGTGCATCACCGCTCCGCCGCGACCCGCGACGGTGGCGGTGAGCCGACGGACCTGGGGCGGCAGCGGGTGCGCGGTGATGACCTCGAGCAGCGCCTCCGCCATCGCGTCGAAGTCCTCCGGCTGGTTCTCCCAGCCGAGGTAGATGTCGGCGTCGACGCCGTCCTCGCCACGTGCCAGCTCGGCGAGCCCGCGCAGCGCGCTGCCGAGCGCGTCGAAGCTGACCGCGGCGGAGACCACGCTCGAGTCCGCGCGCTCGGCGACCACGAACGCGCAGCCCGCGACGTCGCTGCTGCGCACGCTGGTGAGCGCCTTGTTGCCGTAGTACCGGCGGGTCAGCACCTCCAGCATCACCGCGTTGTCGAGGTGATCACGGACGAGCCGCTGGCCGAGCAGCCGTACCAGGGGTTCGGTGCTGCGTACCATCTCCGCGATGCGCTCGGTGCGGTCGGCCGCGTCCGGGTGCGCGTCCAGGTGCCTCAGGTGCCCACGGACCTCGGCGTAGACGCGGGCGCGGTTTCGGCGCAGCAGCGGCTGGGCGAACCAGGCGAACACCACGCCACGGGCGAGGTCGGCGACCGCGGGGAAGCGGACCTGAGTCGCCGCCACCAGCCGCTCCAGCGCGAGACCGGCGGGCTCGCGCAGCGTCTCGTCCGGCGGGGTCTCCCGCAGCCAGGAGCGCAGCAGCGCCGCGACGACCGCGGCGTCGGCGGTCGCGCGTTGCTGGGCGAGGAAGATCCGGAACACGGCGGCTTCGAGCTGGGGCGAGCGCTCCAGGTCGGTGACGCCGTAGTGCCCGAGCGCCTTCGCGAGCTTGCCCTGGAAGGAATCGGGCAGAGCGGCCCGCTCGACGTCGAGGCTCTGCAGGTAGGTGTGCAAGTACTCGCGGGCGCTGCGGACGTGGGCGCCGCCGTCCTCACCCGTCGGCCGGTTGCGGCTCAGCTCGGTGAGGTCGGCGAACACGTCGACAAGGTCGAGTTCCTCGGCCAGTGGCCGGTGGCCCGCCTCGGTGGCCTCCCGCCGCGCGGTGAGGTAGTCGTCGAGCACGCGACGGTCGTCGTGCGGGTCGACGTCGAAGCCGAGCAGCAGGCCCCGCAGGTCCTCCTGGCCGCGCCGGCTACGCAGGTACGCCGGAACATCCTCGGCGGTGGCGGGAAGGTCCAGCTCGACGGAGCCGGCGGCCGGGTCGTCCGTGGTCTCGTCGGCGTCGTCGGCGAGGGGCTCCAGCCGCAGCAGGGGCGCGCCGGCCTCCACCTGGCTGCCCACGGAGACCGCGCACTCCTTCAGGCGCGCCTTGAACGGCGCCCGCAGCACCGTCTCCATCTTCATGGCTTCCAGCACCAGCACCGGCGCGCCCGCCTCGACCTCGGCGCCCACCTCCAGCGGCGTGGCGACGACCAGCGCGGGCATGGGGGACCGGACGACGCCGCCCTCGTCGCGGCTGACCCGGTGCGTCACGCCGTCCACCTCGACCAGGTGGGTCGGCCCGTGCGTGCCGGTCAGCAGGCGGTACCGGGCGCCGTTGACGACGATCTGGCCGGTGTGCCGGTCGAACCGGTCGAGTTCGACGTCGGCGGTGCGCACCGCGGCGCCCACCTCGATGCCGACGCGGAACCGGTGCGCGCCGACCCGCGCCACGCGCATGCGGTAGGTGACCCCGCGCAGCTTGAGGTCCAGCGGCCGGCCGCTCTGGTGCTGCACCTGGGGGCGCCCACCGGACGCCGTCGACAGCAGGCGCTGCCGCTCGACGCTCTCCTCCTCCTCGTACGCCTCGATGGCGGCGGCCGCCAACGCGACTCCGGAGTGCCGGTGCGCGACGAGTCGGCCCTCGCCGCGGACACGGTCGATCCAGCCGGTGTCCGCGCTGGCGTCGATCACCTCGGGCTGGTCGAGCAGGTCGAGCACGAAGCTCTTGTTCGTCGCGCCGCCCTCGATGATCACCGTGGTGTTCGCCATCGCCCGGCGCAGCTTGCCGAGCGCCTCGGCACGGTCGCGGCCGTACGCGATGATCTTCGCGATCATCGAGTCGAAGTCGGCCGGGATGGTGTCACCCTCGCTGACGCCGGTGTCCACCCGGATGCCCGGGCCGCTGGGCAGGTCCAGCCGGGCGATGCGGCCCGGCGACGGCGCGAAGTCGCGGTCCGGGTCCTCGGCGTTGAGCCGGGCCTCGATGGCGTGCCCGCGCTCCACCGGTGGCTCGCCGTCGAGCCGGCCGCCGGAGGCGACGTGCAGCTGCGCCTTGACCAGGTCGAACCCGGTGGTCAGCTCGGTGATCGGGTGCTCGACCTGAAGCCGGGTGTTGACCTCGAGGAACGCGAACAGTTGATCGCCGGGGTGGTACAGGAACTCGACGGTGGCCGCGCCGCAATAGCCGACCGCCAGGGCCAGCCGCTCGGCCGACGCCTTGAGCTCGGCGGCCTGCGCCGGGCTGAGCACCGGCGACGCCGACTCCTCGATGACCTTCTGGTTGCGTCGCTGGACCGAGCAGTCGCGGACCCCGAGCGCCCAGGCGGTGCCCTGCCCGTCGGCGATCACCTGGACCTCGACGTGCCGGGCCCCGGTGACCAGGCGCTCCAGGAACACGATGCCGCTGCCGAACGCCCGCGCCGCTTCCTGGCTGGTGCGCTCGTACGCGTCGTCGAGCTCCGCCTCGCTGGTGATCACCCGGATTCCGCGCCCGCCGCCTCCCGCGGTCGCCTTCAGCATCAACGGGTAACCGATCTCGGCCGCCGCCGCCCGGGCGGCGGCCAGCGTCTCGACGGCGCCGCGGCTCCACGGCGCGACCGGCACGCCGACCTCCTCGGCGATCAGCTTCGAGCCGATCTTGTCACCGAGCTGGCGCATGGCTTCCGCGCTCGGCCCGACGAACGTGACGCCGATCTTCTCGCACAGCTCGGCGAACGCCGGGTCCTCGGCGACGAAGCCCCAGCCGACCCACGCCGCGTCGGCGCCGGTCTCGGTCAGGGCGCGCTCCAGCACCGCGAGATTGAGGTACGGGCGGGTGAACGCCGGACCGAGGTCGTAGGCGATGTCCGCCTCGCGCACGAAGGTGGCGGTACGGTCGACGTCGGTGTACAGGGCGACCGTCTCGATCCGGACGCCGGTCTCCGCGGCCAGCTCTCGGACCGCGTGGATGAGGCGCATGGCTGCCTCACCACGGTTGACGATGGCGACACGGTTGAACACCCGACTGACCCCTTTGGTAGACCATGATCTGCTCGCGGAGAGACGACGGCCCCCGCAGTGATCACCCTTCCGTCTGACGGCTGGCAGCGCCATGACGCAATCACCGAACCACTCGCCCCTCATTTGTAGGAAACCACCAAAAGTTTTTGGCTGCCACGCGGCATCAGGGCGGAGACCCTCGGCGGTGATGACATTCACGCCGCATCGTGTCCACGCGGTGACTGAGAGTAGGGAGAATGCTCCGGGCCGGGATGCGTGCGTCAGGTCGGCCTGGTCGACGGAGCTGCGGTTTGATCGGCCGGAACACGGGCACGTGCTGCGGGCGCCCGCCCGCTACCGGGCTCGCCACCGCGATTGAGGAGGCACGGTTTGCCGTTCGACGCGAGCGAGTACGGCCGGCACGTGCCGGCCGACGTCTACGACGACGCCTTCGCGCACCTGGATCCGACGGCGGCGGTCGAGCGGCTCGTGGAACTCGCGGACGGTGGTCCGGTCTGCGAGTTCGGGGTGGGCACCGGCCGGCTGGCACTGCCACTGCAGGAACGCGGTCTGACCGTCGCCGGTGTGGAAGGGTCCCCGGCGATGGCCGCTCGACTGCGGGAGAAGCCGGGTGGGGAACGGATCGAGGTGGCCATCGGCGACTTCGCCGCGACCCGGGCGCCGGGTGAGTTCGCTCTGGTGCTCCTGGCGTTCAACACGATCTTCGCGCTGCCGGACCAGGCCGCGCAGGTCGCGTGCTTCCGCAACGCCGCCGCGCACTTGCGTCCCGGCGGTCGCTTCGTCGTCGAGGCATGGGTGCCGGACCTGGCCGCGTTCCGGGCCGGCGCGGCACTGCGGCCGGTCCGGGTCGCGCAGGACACCGTCATGCTGGAGGCCGCTCTGCTGCACCCGGCGGAGCAGCGGATGACCACCACCAAGATCCGGCTCACCGGGACCGGGGTCGACCTGCTTCCCGCGAACCACCGTTACGCCTGGCCCGCCGAACTCGACCTGATGGCCGAACTGTCGGGCATGGCCCGGGAACACCGGTGGGAGGACTGGGCGGGCTGGCCCTTCACCGACGGCAGTCGCGACCACGTGTCGGTCTACCGACGGCCGGTGACGCCATGAGCCGTACCCGCCTCCACCACCGGTGCTGGCGGCCGCCGACGTGCCGGAGGCGAACCGGCACCGACGCGACGAATGAGCGACGACCCGTCGGGTACGCGAGCGGAGCGATGGCAGAACGACCGTGGCGGACCGAAGCCGTGAAGGGGCGAGTGTCGCATCTCGGGTGAATCGCCCCGCTGGTACCGGATCGTCGGCCGGAACCCGGATACGACCAGAGGAGGGTGACTGCGATGAAGGTCAGGAACTCACTGCGCGGGTTGAAGAACAAGATGAACTCGATCGTGGTACGCCGTCGAGGCAGGACTTTCGTGATCAACAAGGCGGACCGGCGTCAGAAGGCCCGGCAGGGCTGAGGGCGGGTCCCTGACGTGTCCTGGCTGGCCGGGATGCCTCGCGCGCTCCAGCAGCGCCTGATCAACCCGATCGTCCGGCGCGCGTGGAACTGGAAACTCCCGATCCCCGGCGATGCCCTGCTGGAGACGACCGGACGGCGTACGGGCCGGCCGCGGTACACCCCGGTGTGTGATGGCCTGGACGGTGACATCTTCTGGCTGGTCTCGCAGCGGGGACGCCGTGCTGACTGGGTGCGAAACGTCGAGGCCGATCCCCGCGTCCGGGTGAAGGTCGGCGGCGGACCACGCGCACGCTGGCGGGCCGGGACGGCGCGGATGCTCGAGGACGATGACCCTCGTGAGCGCCAGCGGATGTTCGGGAGGAGCAGCTTCGTGCGCCGGCTCTGCGTGCGCACCTCGAAGGCGATGAACGCGAGCCCGCTGACGGTACGCATTGATCTGGACTCACCCTGATCCTCGCCGGCGCGGCGGGCCGGAGAGCCCGCCGCCCCGGCGCTTCGGGGCGGGTCGCGGGGTCAGTGGCCGTGGTAGAGGGCGTCGACATCGGCGGCGAAGTGTGACTCGACCACCGCGCGCTTGATCTTGAGGGTGGGGGTGAGTTCGCCGTCGTCTTCGGTGAGGTCGCGGGGCAGGATGCGGAACGTTTTGATCCTCTCGGCCCGGGACACCGTCCCGTTGGCCTCATCGACGGCCACCTGGATCTCCCTGCACAGCTCGGGGCTGTCTCGTAGCTCCGCTACCGACGCGCCGGAATGGCCGTGGCCGGCTGCCCACCGCCTCCACTCATGTTGGTCGATGGTGATCAGCGCCGTGACGTACGGCCGGTCATCACCGATCAGGACGCACTGACTGACCAGGGGATGGGCGCGGATGCGTTCCTCGACCGGGGCGGGGGCGAGATTCGTTCCCGCCGCCGTCACGATGATCTCTTTCGTACGGCCGGTGATGCGCAGGTAGCCGTCGTCGTCGAGGCTGCCCTGGTCCCCGGTTCGCAGCCACCCGTCCGCGGTGAAGGTGGCCCGGGTCGCGTCGGGATTGTTCCAGTAGCCGGGGAACACCATCTCGCCGCGCGTGATGACCTCCGCGTCGTCGGCGATGCGGATCTCCACGCCGGGTATCGGGCGACCGACCGTGCCGATCCGCACCGAGGACGGCAGGTTCAGCGTCAACGCCGGTGACGTCTCGGTCAGCCCGTACCCTTCGAGCGCTGTCAGGCCGGCGCCGCGGAAGAAGTGCCCGAGTCGCTCCCCGAGCGGGGCGCCGCCGACGATCGCGGTGCGGCAGCGGCCGCCCAGCGCGGCACGCAGTTTCCGATAAACGATCACGTCGAACACCGTGCGCGCCAGCCGTAGCAGTCCTCCGGGGCCCCCTGGCGTGTCCATGGCGTGGCTGTAGCGCACCGCGACGGCGTCCGCGATGCTGAACAGCCATTCCTGGCGTGCGTCAGCGGCTTTCTGCCGCGTCTGGGTGTGCATCTTCTCGAACACCCTCGGCACGGCGAGGATGAAGGTGGGGCGGTGCTGCTGTAGTTGCGCGAGTACGCCGGTCATCTCGGAGCTGTGCACCAGGGTGGCGCGGGTCAGCACCATGCCGACCTGGATCAGGCGGGCGAACGCGTGCGCCAACGGCAGGAACAGCACCGTCGACGCTCCCGGATGCAGCAGCTCCGGCAGCACCGCGGTGGCGTTGCCGATGTCGCAGTAGATGTTGCGGTGCGTCAGCACGCAGCCCTTCGGCCGACCGGTCGTGCCGCTGGTGTAGACGATCGTCGCCATGTCGCTGCCCGTGACCGCCGTACGGCGGACGTCGACCTGGGCGTCGTCGACGGTTCCACCCTGACCGGCCAGCGCGATCAGGTCACCGGCGTCGATCCGCCACACCTGACGCACGGCGGGCAGGTTGTCGCGCAGGCCGGCGAGAATGGCGGCGTGCCTGTTGGCCTCGACCACACACCCCACCGCGCCGGAGTCGGACAGAATCCATTCCATCTGCTCCGGGCTGGACGTGTCGTAGATCGGGACGGTGACGGCCCCGATGGACCACAGCGCGTAATCGACGAGCGTCCACTCGTAGCGGGTGCGACTCATCAACCCCACCCGGTCACCGTGCCCGATCCCGGCGTCGATGAACCCGCGGGCGAGAGCAAGCACGTCACCGCGGAACTGCGCGCACGTCACGGGCACGTCGCCGTGTGCCGATGGCTCCGCCGGCCAGGCCGGGGAGACCGGGGCCGGGCGCAGGAACTGCACCGCGTGGGGATCCTGACGCGCGTTGTCCCACACCATGTCCGCCAGGCCCGGCGAGGCGGCCCCCGTGACCATCGGCGCTACCGACATCTCCCGCACGTTCGCCGCACCCCCTCCACCACCGGCGCCCGCCTGGCAACCGAAGCGGCTA
This sequence comes from Micromonospora sp. NPDC005206, assembly GCF_040608175.1. Classification (NCBI taxonomy): domain Bacteria; kingdom Bacillati; phylum Actinomycetota; class Actinomycetes; order Micromonosporales; family Micromonosporaceae; genus Micromonospora; species Micromonospora sp. NPDC005206. The sequence goes on along the minus strand of NZ_JBEXHU010000012.1, from coordinate 42,159 downwards.
CGCGGTCATGATGACGGCACCGGCGGTCACCCCGACGGTGAACGGCGAAACAGTCCCGCCCGTGACGTGACGACGCCCCGGGCACGACCTACCGCCCGGACTGGTCGACCGGTCAGGCTGGTGAACCGCTATTTGACCTTCCGAGTCGATCGGGCCACGATGCCCTCGTACTCGGGGTGCTTGACCAGCCATTCGCTGAGGAACGGGCAGAGCGGAACGACGGTCCGGCCCTTGGCCCGCGCGTCGTCCATCACCGCACGCGCCAGGGTCGACCCGACGCCCCTGCCCTCGAACTCCGGATCGACCTCGGTGTGGGTGTAGACGATGATGGTGCCGGTCAGCTGGTAGGTGACCACGCCGGCGACCACGCCCGCCTCGTCGCGCGCCTCGAATCGCTCCCGCGTCGGCGCGTCTGTCACGGTGAACTGCACCGGCCCATCCAACCACGCTGGTCAGCTGACCTGCCGGCGCGGAGTGCTACTCCTAACCATGATCGGGGAGGTCCTGGTGTCCGCCAACACCCGACTCGGCCCGGTACCGGTGGATCCACTCACGGTTGAGGTCGTCGGCCTGACGCTGGTGTCGCGGCACGACAGCGCGACCGGCCGGCATGTCCAGGCCGAGGAAATGCAGGATCCCGCGCGTGACGGCGACCATGTCCTCATCGAGGTCCTCGTAGCGGACGACGTGGGGCCGCACGCCGGTCGCGGAGAACCACGCCTGCCATTCGGCGTTGTGATCGTCGATCGTCTGAATGAGGCCGTCGATTCCTTCCCTATCGAAAGTCGGCTCCTTTCCGGTGCGGTCGCCACCACTGCTCTCGCTGTTGCCGTCGATATACCAGGCCTGGGTCTGCTCGGCCCGCAGCCAGGACACCGCCTGCGCCAGCACGTCGTCACGCCGCAGATACACGAACCGGGTACGCCCGAATGCCCGCTCCAGCAACGCGACATCCTGGCCGGCGAGGTCGGGGTGGACCATGCCGAGCTTGTCGACCACCTCGTCGAGCGTGCCCCACATCAGCTTCGCGCCGAACACACCGTTGTCGGTACGTCCGGCGTCACGTGCCGCACGTACGTAGGCGGCGTAGTCGAAGCCGCCGTCAGCGGTGCGGGGAAGCAGCCAGCGCTCAGCCCACAACGCCTCGTCCGGAGCGCGAAAGTATGCCTGCGGGTGGCCGGCGACGCCCGTGGACTCCAGTAACCCCAGGAGCAGCGAACTGCCGGTGCGCGGGGTACCGCAGATGAAGTAGGAATCAACTCGATCGGCAGCGGTCATCGACACAGCGTGAGGTAACCGCGTCGTCGGCTGGCGCACAAGGGATTTTCCGACCTGTTGCTTCCACCTCGTCACGGCCCTCTCCGGCGCAATCCGCCCAATCCCTTCCGACCGGCAGGCTCGTCAGGCGAAACTGGCAGTACGGGAAGCCAGCCGGCGGGGCCGGCCCGAGGGGAGCGCGCCGTGACATCAGGATCGATGAGCCAACGAATCAAGGGCCTGCTCAACAGCCCACGCGGGCGTGACCTGATGCAGAGGGGTCGCCGCCAGGCGGCCAAGCCCAGCACGCAACAGAAGCTTCAACAGCTCATGGCCCGCCTGACCGGCCGCCGCTGAGAAACCTGGCGGACCAGGGGCCAGCGGAGCTGTGATCATGAGCGACACCAGTCTCGGCGTCGACCGCCAACGAGGCAGTGACTACGCCGACCTGTCCCGGCAGGTCCGCGCAGCGGGTCTGCTCGAGCGGCGGCGAGGCCACTACGCCGTACGTATCAGTCTTGTCGTCGGTTCCTTCGTGGGGCTGTGGACGCTGTTCGGGCGACTCGGTCAGTCGTGGTGGCAGCTTGGGGTGGCGGTGGCCCTCGCGGTGGTGATCGCCCAGGCCGGGTTCATCGGCCACGATGCCGGGCACCGGCAGATAGGCCGCTCGCGCCGGGCGAACGACCTGATCGGCATCGTGCACGGCAACCTCCTGACCGGGATCAGCTACGGCTGGTGGGTGGACAAACACAACCGGCACCACGCCCACCCGAACACCGAAGGCATGGACCCCGACATCAGCGTGGCGCCCCTGTCATTCACCACCGACCAGGTCCGGCGACGGCGCGGCCTTGGCGCACTGTTCGTCCGTCATCAGGCGTACCTCTTCTTTCCACTACTTCTGCTGGAGGGCCTGCACCTGCACGCCATCAGCCTGCGGGCTGTCCTCGGCCCGCGCCGCCTGGCGCGTCGACCCGCAGAGGCGGGGCTGCTGGTCCTGCATCTGGGCGGCTACCTCGCCGCCGTGTTCCTGGTCCTGAGTCCCGCGCAGGCGGTCGCGTTCATCCTCGTCAACCAGGGCGTGCTGGGCCTCTACCTCGGCTGCTCCTTCGCCCCCAACCACAAGGGCATGCCGATCCTCGGCGCCGAGGACAACCTCGACTACCTGCGGCGGCAGGTCGTCACCTCGCGCAACGTCCGCGGCGGAAGGTTCCTGGACACCGTGTTCGGCGGCCTGAACTACCAGATCGAACATCACCTGTTCCCGAACATGCCGTGCCCCAACCTGCGTCGCGCCGGGCCATTGGTCCAGCGGTTCTGCGCCAAGCACGACATCGACTACCACGAAACCAGTCTGGGCCGCTCCTGGGCGGAGGGGCTGCGCCATCTGCGGGAGGTCGGCAACCCCGACCCGCGAACCGACGTCGCGGTGCGCTGAGGAGCCACAGCGCCCTCGCGGGAGCTGGGTGGCCATCGACGCCGCCGCCTGCGGTGACGGCACGTGAAGCGTGGCGACTGGCAGCGCCACATCATCCTTTCGGTTAGGTTTCACCTGACCTTTGGTCTAGTCTCTGCTCATACGGTTGGCGCCGACAGGCGGAAATGCGGCCGGTGTGATGCGGAGGAGCCAGCATGATCACGACCACCGACCGGCCCGCGACGACGAGCACCCGCACCGACCACGACGCCTCCGCCGACTCACCCGCCACCGAGCTTCTTCTCGCGATGGCGGCGTTGCCCGCCGACCACCCGTCGCGCGCCGCGCTGCGGGACCGGGCGATCGAGGCATGGCTGCCGCTGGCCAACCACCTCGCTCGGCGCTACAGCGGGCGGGGCGAGCCGACCGGCGACCTGACGCAGACCGCGGCACTGGGGCTGATCAAGGCGGTGGACAAGTTCGACCCCTCCCGTGGTGTCGACTTCGCCGGTTACGCGATCCCCACGATCGTCGGGGAACTCAAGCGCCACTTCCGGGACCGCACGTGGGACATCCGGGTGCCCCGCCGGCTGCAGGAGATGCGGCTGGCGATCTCGGACGCCAACAGCACCCTTCTGCAGACGTTGGGTCGGTCGCCGACGGTCGCCGACATCGCCGCCCACCTCGGGCTCACCGAGGAGCAGGTGCTGGAAGGGCTGGAGGGCGCACGGGCGTACAACGCTGTGTCGCTGTCCACCCCGGTCGGTGACGGTGAGCGCGGCACCGAACTCGGCGAGATGCTGGGCGGCGAGGACGGCGAGTTCGCCCTGGCCGAGCTGCGGGTGGCTCTCGGCCCGGCGCTGGCCACGCTCGACGAGCGGGAGCAGAAGATCCTCACCCTGCGCTTCTACGGCAACCAGACGCAGAGCGAGATCGCCGACCAGGTTGGTGTCTCGCAGATGCACGTGTCCCGCCTGCTCGCCCGCGCGCTCGCCAAGCTGCGCACGCAGCTGGTCGACGCCTACTGACCACCGCCAGTTCCCGGTGCCCGCGTCATCCGTGGCGCGCGCGTCCGCGTCCGGGGCCACCTCGCCCCTGTGATAGACAGTCGGCGTGGTGGAGGTGAGCCAGTCCGGCGAGCGCAGCGTCGACGACACGGTTCTCGACGCTGCCCGGGACTGCGTGCTGGCGTACGGCGTCCGTCGCACGACGATGACGGACGTGGCGCGACGCGCCAGCGTCTCGCGGATGACCGTCTATCGGCGCTGGCCGGACGTGCAGTCCCTGATCGGCGACCTGATGAGCCGGGAGTGGCATCAGGTGCTGATGGCGGCCGCGGACGTCGAGACCGGCGGTTCGGCGCGGTCCCGTCTGGTGTCGCGGGTGGTCGCGGTGGCGGGGCAGCTACGGGACCATCCGCTGCTGTGCAAGATCCGTGACGTCGACCCGGAGGTGCTGCTCCCGTACCTGCTCGACCGGCGGGGCAGCGGCCAGGACGAGATGCTCCAGTTCCTCGCGGCGGCGCTGGCCGACGGTCACGAGGACGGCTCGATCCGGCCCGGGAGACCCGACGTCATGGCCCGCGCGGTCTTTCTGACCACGCAGTCCTTCGTGTTGTCTGTCCGCACGGTCGCCGACGACGTGCCGGTCGCCGAGTTCGACCGGGAGCTGGCGCTGCTGGTCGACGGCTACCTGCGACCAGGCTAGCCGGCGATGACGCGCAGTGCCCGCGGGCGGACCTCGACGTGCAGCTCGTCGGTCCGGCCGACGGGATCACCGTCGCCGTACACGGTCATTGGACGGTCGGCGCACACGGTGACCGACGTGCCTCGGTAGGAGAAGACGTGCCCGCGCCGCACGTGCCGGCCGGTGCGCATCTGTCGCAGCGCGATCGGGAACAGCACCTTCGGTGCCTGTCCGATCACCACGACGTCCATCGTCCCGTCGTCGGGCTGCGCCGCCGGGGCGACGTGCAGGCCACCGCCGTAGTAACCGCAGTTGGCGACCACCACCGTGTAGGCGTACGTCTGCTCGGTCCGGCCGTCCACCGTGATCGTGTACCGGGTGCGCGGCCAGCGCATCAGCGCCCGCAGGCCGGCGGTGGGATACACCAGCGGCGCGGGCAGACGCGACCGGTTCGCCAGCTCGTTGGCCGCCGCGTCGACGCCGACGTAGACGCTGCCGACGATGGTTCGTCCAGCGACGCGGAGGACGCCGAGGTGCCGCGGCCGTCCGTGCAGCAACAGGTCCGCGATCGCGTCCGGGGAGTGCGGCAACCCGAGCTGGCGGGCGAAGTCGTTGCCCCGACCGGCGGGTATGACGCCGAGCAGACCGTCGGTGTCGGCGACCACGCCGGCGAGCAGCCGGATCGTGCCGTCGCCCCCGGCGGCGACGACGACCTCACCGCCCTGCAGCGCCGCCGTGGCGCACCGGCCGGCCTGCTCCGCAGTCTGCGTGTATTCGACCCGTATCCGGGCGCCGGCGGCGCGCAGCAGATGGGCCACCGGCATCAGGCGGGACAATCCTCGGCGTGCGGTGGGCCCGAGGATCACTGCGAAGGACCGCACCTCACGGCACCAGGATGCCGGGATTGAGGATGCCGGCCGGGTCCAGCTGCTGTTTGACCGCCCGCAGCAGGTCCACGGCGACGTCTCCGATCTCCGCGGCGTACCAGGCCCGATGATCCGCGCCGACACCGTGATGGTGGCTGATGGTGGCACCCGCGGCAGCGATCGCGTCGCTGGCCGCCGCTTTCGCCTTCCGCCAGCGGTCGACCGGATTCGCGCCGGGAGAGCAGATCACCGTGAAGTACAGCGACGCACCGGTCTCGTAGACATGGGACACGTGCGCCAGCACCAGGGCGCCGTCCGGCAACGCCTCGAGGATCGCCTGCCGGACCCGGTGGTGCACGTCCGGCAGCGCCGACCAGTACGCCGCGGTCTCCAGGGTCTCCGCGAACGCCCCGGCGTCCAGCAGCGCGTCCCGCAGATACGGGGCGTCGAAGCGGTGTCGCGCCCACTGCTGACCCGGCTCGTCGCCCAGCGGCACGCCGCCGTGCGGAGCCAGCACATCGGCGGCCGCGTCGACGGTGGCAAGGACGTCCGCGCCCTCGTACCCGGCGATGAGCTGGCAGCCGCCGTCGGCGCGTCCGGATCCGGTCGCCCCGATCATGGTCTCGACCTCGTCGGACAGCCGCAGCACCGTGGGTCGCGGCCCGTCCTGCGCCAGCCGCCGTACGGCGTGCAGGCCGTCGGCGAACGACTCGAACCGCCAGCCCTCGTAGTGTGACTGCGCCGGCAGGGGCCGGATCCGGACGGTCACGTCGGTGATGACGCCAAGTGCCCCCTCGCTGCCGAGGAAGATCTGTCGCAGATCGGGACCGGCGGCCGAGGCGGGAGCGCGGCCCGTCCGGACGGTGCCCTGCGGGGTGGCGACCGTCAGCGCCATGACCATGTCGTCGAAGCGGCCGTAGCCGGCCGACGCCTGGCCGGACGACCGGGTGGCGGCGAATCCACCGATGGTGGCGTACTCGTAGGACTGCGGGACGTGGCCGAGGGTGAACCCGTGCTCGGCGAGCAGCTCGGCGGCCCGTGGGGCGCGCATTCCGGCCTGCAGCGTGGCGGTCCGCGACAACGGATCGATGGCGACGACGTCGTTCAGCCGGCTCAGATCGACGGCGACGTGCCGCGCCGCGGACGGCGTGAGCCCGCCCACGACGGATGTGCCACCGCCGAACGGGACCACGGCCACCCGGTACCGGGAGCAGAGATCGAGGATGGACACCACCTCGGCGTGGTCGGCCGGACGCAGAACGGCCTGCGGGGCCACCCGCACCTGGCCCCGCCGATGGCGTAGCAGGTCGGGTGTCGACATGCCCGACGCGTGTCGTGCCCGGGCGTCGTGGGCGGTGACCACGTGCTCGGCGCCCAACGCCCGTCGCAGCGCGTCGAGGACCCGGGCGTCCAGTTCGCAGTCCGGCACCGCCACCTCGGCCAGCGGGACGGCCGGCGGCGGGGGTGTCAGCTCGAGCACCTGCGCCAGCAGCGTCGAAGCGGAGTCCGGTAGCGCCTTCGCGTTCCTCGTGGTGCCCCAACGGGCCCACCCGACGGCCGACGCTTCCCCTTCCATATTCATGTGTGACAGAGTGACATCCAACGTCACTGCATCGCAAGGAGGCGTGTGAAAACCTCGCTGACCGTCTCCCGCCGGGAACGTGACCTCGCCGAGCTGGTCGCCGGCACGTCAGTCGACGTCCTGGTCGTCGGGCTGGGCGTCACCGGCGCCGGAGTGGCGCTCGACGCCGCGAGCCGCGGACTGTCCGTGGTCGCCGTCGACGCCGACGACCTGGCCCACGGCACCTCCCGCTGGAGCTCGAAACTGATCCACGGCGGCCTTCGATATCTCGCGCACGGCCAGATCGGCATCGCCTACGAGAGTGCCGCCGAGCGCCACCTGCTGCTGACTCGCACCGCGCCGCACCTGACGCGCCCGTTGCCGATGCTGCTCCCGGCGACCGCGTACACCAGCCGATGGCAGGCGGGCGCCGCGGCGGCCGGCCTGCACGCCGGAGACCTGCTGCGTGCCTGCGCCGGGACCTCCCGACGGACCCTTCCCGGAACGCGCAGGCTCGGCTCGGCCGAAGCGGGCGCGATGGCACCCGCCCTGCGTCCGGCCGGTCTCCGCGGAGCACACCTGTCCTGGGACGGCCAGCTCTGCGACGACGCTCGACTCGTCGTCGGCCTCGCGCGCGCCGCCGCGGAGCACTCCGCCCGCATCCTGACCCGCTGCCGGGCGATCAGCCTGCACCGGGAGGGCGCCACCATCGAGGACACCCGCACCGGCACGCGCATGCACGTCGCCGCCCGCGCGGTCATCAACGCCACGGGCGTGTGGGCCAGCAGCCTGACCCCACACGTACGCCTGCGCCCGTCACGGGGAACCCACATCGTCCTGTCCGCCGCCCGTCTGGGCGGACTCTGGGCCGGCCTGACCATCCCCGTCCCCGGCGAGTTCACCCGCTACGTCTTCGCCCTGCCCCAGACCGACGGCCTGGTGTACGCCGGACTCACCGACGAGCCGGTGAACGGACCGGTCCCCGACGTGCCGCGACCCACCGACGCCGACATCGCGTTCCTGCTCGACGTCCTCAACAGCGTCCTCGACCAGCCGCTGCGACCCACCGACGTCCTGGGCGCCTACGCCGGGCTGCGACCTCTGTTGGACGCCGGTGACAGCCGAACCGCCGACCTCTCCCGCCGGCACGCCGTCATCGACGACCCCGACGGGATCATCAGCGTGATCGGCGGCAAGCTCACCACGTACCGCCGGATGGCTCAGGACGCCGTCGACACCGCCATCCGTCAGCGCCGCCTCGCGGCCGGGCCCTGCCGCACCCGCCGCCTCCCGCTGCCCGGCGCGGCGAGCAGAACACAGCTGGCCCGGGTCCCCGCGCCACGCCGGCTCGTCCACCGGTACGGCACCGAGGCCGTCGACGTCCTGGCCGAGGCGCCCACCGAACTCCGGCAGCCGATCGGTCCCGACATCCCGGTCACCGGCGCGGAACTGCTCTGGGCCACCCGGCACGAACTCGCCCTCACCGTCGACGACCTGCTCGACCGGCGCACCCGCCTCGGTCTCGTTCCGGCGCACCGCGAGGCCGCACTGCCCACGGCGCGAGACGTCCTCGCACTGGCCGCCGAGGGGTGACGGGGGAATTTCGCCGGTGGTCCGACCATCGCCTCTTCTCCTGCTAGCGTCGTTTTTGCCCGGGGAGCTTCCGTCAGCGGTCCACGCCGCCTGAGCCATCAGCCGACCGTCGCGGGTGCCGCCTGAGCAGACCGTGCGACGACGGTCCGCACGAGTCGCGGGGGGTCCGGGGCCATGTTCGAGGGCTTCGAGGAGTTCGACATCCCCACGTCGGGGGCGACGATCCACGGACGCCGTGGCGGAAGCGGGCCTCCGGTCCTGCTCCTGCACGGCATCCCCGAGACGCACCTCATGTGGCATCGCGTGGCGCCGCGGCTCGCCGAGCACCACACCGTGGTCGTCACCGACCTGCGCGGCTGGGGCGACAGCGGCACACCGCCGAGCAGCGCCGATCATGAGCCGTACAGCATGCGAGCGATCGCCCGCGACCAGGTCGAGGTCATGCGCAGTCTGGGCCATGAGCGGTTCGGGCTCGTCGGGCATGATCGCGGCGCACGGTGCGCGTACCGTCTCGCGCTCGACGAACCGGACGTCGTCACCCGGCTCGCCGTCCTGGACGTCGTCCCGGTCGGCGACGTGTACGACCGGGCCGACATGGCGTTCAGCCTCTCGTACTGGGTCTGGTCCTTTCTGGCGGCGCCGGCGCCGGTGCCCGAGCGGTTCATCGCCGCGGCGCCCGCCGTCCTCGTGGATTTCATGCTGGACACGTGGCCCGAGGTGAAGGACGCGTTCCCGGCTAAGGTGCGAGCCGCCTACGTCAGGCAGTTCAGCGATCCCGCCACCGTCCACGCGATCTGCGAGGAGTTCCGCGCCGCCGCGACGGTGGACTACCAGCAGGACGAGGCGGACCGAGGCAACCGAAAGATCGCCTGCCCGGTTCTGTTTCTCTGGAGTCAACGGGGTCAGGTCGCGAGGCTCTATGACGACCCGCTCGGCATCTGGAGACAATGGTCCGACGACGTTCGTGGCGGCCCGGTCCCGGTTGGGCACTTCATTCCAGAAGAGGCTCCCGAGGAGACCACACGGCAACTGCTGGATTTCCTGACGTAGGGCGGTGACGAGCGGCGGGTGCCGGATGGGCGTCGCAGGCCTATATCGTCACGCTGCCCACCCGACGGCAAGGAGTCACCAGCATGCCCGGACCGATCGTTCCGCTCACGCTCGGCACGTGGCCCACACCGGTGGAGCCGATGCCCCGCCTGGCGAGCGCTCTCGGGCTCGGCCGCGACGACCTTCTCGTCAAGAGGGACGACCTCACCGGCCTCGGCGGCGGTGGCAACAAGGTTCGCAAGTTGGAATGGACGGTCGCCGAAGCACTCGCGAACGACGCCGACACGCTGGTCACCACGGGAGCGCCACAGAGCAACCACGCGCGGCTCACCGCCGCGGCCGCCGCGCGCCTCGGTCTGCGCGCCGTGCTGGTGTTCCCGGGCGAACCGGTGGCGGCTCGAACCGGCAACCTCGTTCTGGACGCGTTCCTCGGCGCCGACGTCGTCTTCACCGGTGTGACGGGTCAGCAGGCGCTCGCAGACGCCGCCACGCAGGTATGCGACCGGCTGCGTTCCGAAGGCGCACGCCCCGCCCTCATCCCGTTCGGCGGGTCCACCGTGTTGGCGGCCCGCGGTTACGCACAGTGCGGTGACGAGTTGCTGTCCCAGGTGCCCGACCTGCGTACCGCTGTGGTCGCGCTCGGCTCCGGCGCCACGATGGCCGGGCTCGTCGCGAGCCTGGGCCCGGACCGCACGCTCGGTGTCGATGTGGGGGCGCTGGACGACCCCCGGCAGCGCGTCGCGTCGTTCGTCACCCCGCTCTCGCCGGACGTGCACGCCGACGACCTGCGCGTCGACCGTGATCACGTCGGCAGCGGCTACGCGAGCCTGACCCCGACGGTCAGGGAGGCGCTGACACTCGTCGCCCGGCACGAGGGGATCATCCTCGACCCGACGTACACCGGGCGCGCGATGGCGGGTCTCATCGCGGCGATTCGGCGAGGCGAGATCGGACCGGGCCAGACAACAGTCTTCATCCACACGGGCGGGCTTCCCGGAATGTTCGGGCACCCCGAGATTCCCGCGTTCGCCGAAAGCCTGTCGCCTGAACGATAAGGATCACCGGTCTGCGTCGTGTGGTGGTGGGCGTCGGGGGCGACGAGGCGACCGGACCCGTGGTTGGATGTGCGCCGTGCGGTTGTCCCCTGAACCAGTGTGTTGGTCCGTTGTAGCGGGCGCGGCGGTGGTGCATGTGGTTGGCGCGCTGTCGGACGCGTCGGTCCTCGCGGGGCAGGCGACCGGGGTGACACTGACCGGCCTCGCGGTGATCGTGTTGCTCGGTGCCGGGCGGGGCCGCGTCGCCGTGGCTGTTGGTGTCGGCGTGCTCGCCATCGACGCCGTGGTGGCGGCGAAGGGCTCGGACGGGCCGAAGTACCTGTCGCCGTTCTATGCGCCGCTGAACGCTCCACCACCGTCCGTCAGCGAGGATCTCGCGTGGCTGGGTGAGGCGTTGGCGGCGCAGGTCACCCAGCACTGGCCCGCACTGCTGGGCCTTGCGCTGATCTGCGGCGGATCGGTGGTGACGTTGACCGATCGGGCGCGGACCGACACACGGTGGATCCGTTGGGTCGCGTGGGCCGCCGTCGCCGGGCTGGCCGTCGTCGTGCTCACCCCCCTCGGCGGAGGGGACCCGATTCGCCTGCTGGTCACGCTCGCCGTCCGGTTGCCGACCCTGGTGGCGGTTGCCGCCGGGCTGACAGTGCTCGTGGTGGCCGCCGGGCGGCAGCGGCGGTTCGGCGTCCCGGCCATGCTGGGGGCCCTGCTGCTGACCGCTGCCGTCATCGACGCCAACCTGGCGGCTGTGGCGCCGCTTCGGCCAGTTGCCGTGGCTGAGACGCACTCGTTCAATGATCAGGCTGCGTTTCTTGAACCGGGGATCCGGATTCAGGTAGCGGGTGCGGTGGCGCTGGGCCACGAATCCTCGCCCGGCTTGGTAACGGCACCGCTGCTGGCGCTCGTGCCGATACTTGCGATCGCACTGCTCGTGCTTGCGGCACCGACCTGGGGCCATCGCCTCAGCCGCCGCGATGACAGCGGTGACGGGGCGCACGGCGGGGATCCCGGCGACGGGGATGACCGGCGCGGTCACCACGACGGTCGCGGCCTGGACGGGACCTGACCGCAGGTCGGGAGCGAGCCCGTTCGCGACCGTCGGTTTTCCGGACCCGCGCCCTCGGACCTCGTATCGTGACGATGACCCCTGGTCGGCGCGGACGGTGAGGTGGATGGACGACGGTGAACGCGAGCAGGCGTTGCTCACCGCCCTGACCACCGAGCATTTCGTGCTCCAGACCTCCCGCAGCGCCACCGTCACCGAGTCGGTGGGCCGGGCGACGATCTTCCTCTCCATGCTCTCCGCCGCTCTGATCGGGCTCGGTTTCGTCGCCAGCAACGCCGCGTTCGTCGGGCCGTACCTCGGGGCGGTGCTGCCCACGCTGATGATCACCGGGCTGCTCACGTTCCTGCGGCTGGTGCAGAACATGGTGGAGAACGAGCTGGATCTCGCGCGGATTCAGCGCATCAGGGCGTACTACCAGCACCGGCTGGCCGGCGACCACGACTTCTTCGCCGATGCGGTGCAGGGCGAGGGCATCATGCGGGCGAGCTGGGCGGCGGTCGGCAACGCCCCCGGGCGGGCGCAACTGCTGCTGACCACGGCGGCGATGGTGGGTGCGGTGAACGCGCTGCTGGCGGGGCTCTCGGTCACGCTGCTGACCGGACTGGCGGGGCTGTCGTCCGGGTTCGCGATCGGCGTCGGCGCCGTGTTGGCCCTGCTGGCCTTCGCCGCCCAGGTCGCCTACATCAACCGCGCGTCGATTTCCCAGCCCGGGTAGGGCTCGCCCGGAGTGGGCCACCCGACAGAAACGGCGGGTGCTCGTGTGCCACCGGCGGGAGCCGCCATGATGGTGCGGTGAAGATCCTGTCCATCCAGTCCTCGGTCGCCTACGGCTACGTCGGCAACTCGGCCGCCGCCTTCCCCCTCCAGCGGCTCGGGCACGAGGTCTGGCCGGTACTGACGGTCCACTTCTCCAACCACACCGGGTACGGCGCGTGGCGCGGACCGCTGCTGGAGCCGGCCCAGGTGGCCGAGGTGATCAACGGCATCGCGGACCGTGGGGTCCTCGGCAGCGCCGACGCGGTGCTGTCGGGCTACCAGGGCGACCCGGCGATGGGCGCGGTGATCCTCGACGCGGTGGACAAGGTCAAGGAGGCCAACCCGGCCGCGGTGTACTGCTGCGACCCGGTGATGGGCGACACCGGCCGCGGGATGTTCGTCCGGCCGGGCATCCCGGAGTACATGCGGGACACCGTCGTTCCGCGCGCCGACATCGTCACCCCGAACCATTTCGAGCTGGACTTCCTCGCCGGTCGTACGACGAACTCCCTGACGGAGGTGCTGGCGGCGGTCGACGTGGTACGCGAGACGGGACCGCGGCACGTCCTGGTCACCAGCGTCCTGCACGGCGATGCGCCGGCGGGGTCACTGGAGGTGGTGGCCGTCTCCGACGAAGGCGCCTGGGCGGTCACCACGCCGCTGCTGCCGATCAACCCGAACGGCGGCGGCGACATCACCGCGGCGCTGTACCTCGCGCATCTGTGCACGACGGGCTCGCCGGCGACCGCGCTGGAACGCACCATCGCCTCCGTCTTCGCCGTCCTGGAGGCAACCCTCGCGGCGGGCACCCGGGAGCTCCAACTGATCTCGGCCCAGGACGCGATCGCCGAGCCGCCAACCAGGTTCACCGCTCGGCGGCTGCGCTGATCTATCGGTCCGTCGGCCTGCGCAACTGCCCTCTGTCGTCGACTCGTAACCCGTAGTGTCGTCATGCGGTGGCTGTGGACGGGTGCGACGGGGTGATCGATGACTGCGGAGAGCGACGCGTGGTCGACGGACCCCGACCGGAAGAGTCCAGCGCATCCGGCACTCCTGGAGTTGTTCTTCGACCTTGTCTACGTCTTCGCGCTGATCTCCCTGGCGGAGAAGCTCGCCACCGAGCTCACCTGGTCGGGCGCCGCCGAGACCCTGGTGCTGCTGCTCGCGTTCACGTTCATCTGGGCGTTGACCGCGTGGGCGGGTGACACGCTCGACCGGGCCCGGTCAGCGCTCCGGGTGAAGTTCATCGGGACGATGGCGGCAAGCCTGCTGCTGGCCGCCACTGTTCCCGACGCGTACGGCAGCCGTGGGTTGCTGTTCGCGATCACGTACCTGGCGATCCACCTCGGCTCCAGCTTCTACTTCCTGCTGGTCCTGCGGGACCCGTCCCAGCGTGGCAGGAGCAGCCGGATCCTGTTCTGGGAGGCCATCGCCGGATTCGGGTGGATCGGTGGGGCACTGCTCGGCGACACGGCTCGCCTGGTGCTCTGGGCGGTGACCGTCGGGATCGAGTACGCCGCGGCCGCGCTCGGCTGGCCCGTGCCAGGGCTGGGGCGTTCGCACTCCGAGGAGTGGCGGCTGACCGGTGAGAGACTCTCCGAGCGGTACCGCCAGTTCGTCATCATCGCGCTCGGCGTGTCGCTGTTCACGACAGCGGAGACCTTCAGCCAGAGCGACTACACGGCCGCGCGGGTCTGGGCGCTCGTGGTCGTCTTCCTGATCGTGGTGCTCATGTGGCGGATCTACATCTACCGCGCCGGGGAACTGCTCACCGACGCGATCGCCAAGTCGACGAGACCCTCCCTGCTCGGCCAGTCGGCCGCGGTCACTCACCTGATCATGGTGGCCGGTATCGGCGGTGCGGCGGTCACCAGCAGGCTCGTCGTTGATCGGCCGTTCGGCGAGACCCCACCGTCCTGGGCGGCGGTCATACTCGGTGGGCCGGCTCTCTTCCTGCTGGGCCGTGGGTTGCTCGACTACACCGTGTTCGGTCGGGTGTCCAGGTCGCGGCTGGCTGGTCTGGTCCTGCTGGGTGGGGTGGCGCCGGCGACGTACCTGCTGCCGCCGCTCGTGGTGGCACTCCTCGCCATGATCGTTCTGGCCCTGGTCGCCGTGGTGAACCTGCTGAGCACCCGGAGGCACCCCCGAACGGCGGCACCTGCGCTGCGCTGACAGGTCGGGTCGGGACCGGTGCTTCGGCTCACCCCGTGGGTAGCGGAGCGCTGGTCAGTCGCGAGCGGGGGGCCACCGTCTCGACGATCAGCGTGAGCAGCAGGACCAGGTTCGCCACGACCATGATGCCGAGCGGTGGCAGCAGCGGCATCGCGGGTCCGACAGCGCCCAGCACGATGATCCCCAGCACCCGTGGCCAGAGGATCCGACCGGTGACCACGAAGTCGAACAGACAGCCGCCGAGCAGGAACAGGGCGGGCCCACCCAGGATGGCGACGATCCAGCCTGACGGCGTCTCCCCGAACGGACGGTCGATGACGAGCGTGTCGCTGGCCGAGATGACCACCACCCCCGCCACCATGACCAGGTGGGTGTACGAGGTGGCGGTGCCGGAGCGGACCCGCTCCACCGTCGAGACGGCGGTCGGCGCCAGTAGCTGTCGGATCCGGTGGAAGTACATCTGGAACAGCATCAGCGCGTTGACGAACGCGACCGCGCACGCCGCCACCCGGCCGGCCTCGAAGTCGCTGGCGGCCAATCCCATCCCGACGGTCAGGATCAGCTCGCCGAGGGAGATGATGAAGATCTGCCGGTGCCGTTCGGACAGGTGGGCGCCGGTGAAGATCTGACTGGCGAGTTCGGTCCGACCGAGCCTCGGTGTCGGCCAGCCGATCCGGGCCGACCCGAGGTCGACCGCCACCGCGATGGACCAGAGCACCAGCCTGGCCGTGCCGTCCACGAGGGCCCCGGCCACCCATGGTCCGGCGGTGACGCCGAGCCAGAAGAAGACGCGGATGCTTCTCGCCTGGATCGGCCGGTTCACACGGGTGGCGGGAATGAGAACCGAGTCCCGGACCAGGTGGATGCCGAAGTACGCCGCCACGAAGATCCACCCGTGCGCGCCGAATGCCCTCGGGATCGCGATGGCCATCAACAGGGTGCCGAACATGACCACGAGAACGGTGGCCTGGATCAGCGGCAACCGCGGGTTGAACAGGTCGGTGAGCCACGCGGTCAGCACCCAGACCCACCACGCGGCGAGCAGCAGGACCGCGGTCTGCGCCGCGTTACGGACGCTGAGGTCGTTTACCAGCCCTGCGGAGAGCCGGGAGAACATGAAAATGTAGATCAGGTCGAAGAAGAGTTCCAGGAACGTCGGAAACTCGGGCTCGCCGCGTCGGCGAAGAATCCGGGGTAGCGGACTCGACGTCACGGCGTCTGCCTCCTAGGGACGCCAGACCGGACGCGGCGGCGCCGGCGACCTGGACATCTTCTGCCAGCCTCGAACCTACAAAACAGGACATGCTCGGACACCCGAAAGGGCTCATCTCCAGGCATGACCCGGTTCCGGGTCAGAACACGGGCGGGTGCTCGCCCGTGACTCGCGAGCGCCCGCCCGTGCCTTGCCGTGCTGTACGCCGTCCGCCTCAGCAGCGGCCGAGATCCTCCCACTGCTGGGTCCAGCCCGGCTCGGACCCCTGTGTCCAGTACCGTGCCCGCCACAGGTGCTTGCCGTCACCCGACGCTGGACCACTCGGGTCGCCGTACCTGCTCTTCTCGTGCTTCACTGTCTGGCCCCCGGTGTAAGCCGTGCCGAAGGCCCACTCCGGTGCGGTGGAACAGTTCGCGGCCGGCGGCGGTGTGGTGGGAGGCGTCGTGGGGGGTGTCGTCGGCGGGTTCGTCGGGGTCGAGCAGCCGCCCGTCGAGTCCACCGTGTCGGCGAACGTGCTGCCGGCCGAGCGGTACGCCGCCGTCTTCGCCGTCACCTGCGCCGGGGTGAGTGCCTGGTTCTTCGCGAACAGCACCCAGTCGACCTGCTGGATGTAGGTGCTCAGCCCGCCCGAGTGGGCCGCCGTGTCGATGAACCAGAGGTTCCAGTTGATCGTCATCGTCTGCCGGGGGTAGAACTTCCCCGAGTGGTCGCCCACCTGCACGCCGTCGATGTAGTAGATGACATGGCCGTTCGTCACCGTCGCCACCCGGCTGTCGGGGCCGCCTGGCTCGCACTGCGCCAGGTCGCCGACCCGGAGGAGGCGGTACGCCTGCACCGCCGCATGCTCCAGCTCGATCCTGAACTCCGGTCTGCTGGCGAACTGGCTCGGGAATCCGTCGTGGAAAGCGACGATAAGCCAGTGCCACCGGGCGCGTAGCGTTGTCGCTCGTCTGTGCTGAACACCTTTGCACCCTGGGGAGACGTCAAATGACTGCCGCCACCTTCCGCGCCCTGCACCACGGCCGCACCGCCGGCGACCCGCTCGTCCTGCCGGGGCCGTGGGACGCGGCCAGCGCCCGGGCCCTCGCCGACGCCGGCTTCCCCGCGCTCGCCACACCGAGCGCCGGGGTCGCCGCATCGCTCGGCTACGAGGACGGCGCCACCCCGCCCGACGAGATGTTCGCCGCGGTGGCGAGGATCGTCCGGGCCGTCTCCGTGCCCGTGTCCGCCGACATCGAGGGCGGTTACGGCCTCGCCCCCCGGGAGCTGGTCGGGCGGCTCCTGGAGACGGGCGCCGTCGGCTGCAATCTGGAGGATTCCGAGGGCCACGGCACGCTCAAGGATCCTCAGCGGCACGCGGACTGGCTGGCCGAGGTTCGCGCGGAGGCGGGTGACGCGCTCTTCATCAACGCGCGCGTCGACACCTTCCTGGTAGGGACGGGTGAGCCGGCCGACGCGGTGGCCCGCGCCCGGCTGTACGTGGCCGCCGGCGCCGACTGCGTATACCCGCTCATGGCACCGCCCGAGGTGCTCCCGCTGCTGCGGGAGGGCATCGAGGGCCCGATCAACATGGCCGCCGAGCCGGACGACAAGGCGTCCGTGGCCGAGCTCGGACGGCTGGGCGCCAGCCGGATCACCTTCGGTCCGGGGATGCAGCGGTACGCGGCGCGGGCGGTCGGCGAGCTGGCGGCGGGGCTGCGCGTCTGACGTCCGGCGACCCGGGCGGATCCAGGGCCGAGGTCACCTGGGCGGGGTTGCCGTGCTGCGGCGGGTTACGAGCGTCGGCGAGAGCCGGATGTGGGCGGCCGGCTTGTCCAGGTGGGCGATCCGGTCCAGCAGGAGTCGGGCGGCACTGCGTCCGATCTCGCGGCCCGCTTGGTCGACGCTCGTGAGCGAGATCGGTTCGAAGTCGGCGAACGTGGTGTTGTCGTATCCCGCGACGGACATGTCGCCGGGGACGGTGAGACCGGCCTGAGCGATCGCCTCGAGCACGCCCATGGCGACGATGTCCGCGCCAGCGAAGATGGCTGTGGGCCGACGGGGTCGGGCGAGCAGCTGCTGTGCGCCGAGGTATCCACCCTGCTGGGTGTACGTGGTGGAGACGATGTCGATGCCGTCCGCGAGCCCACGGGCCTGCATGGCCTGGCGGTAGCCCTCTGCGCGTATCGCGTTGGGCATCTCCGCGATACGGGCAGGGTCGGTTTCGAGGTGCTCGATGTGGGCGATCCGGCGGTGTCCGAGGTCGGCGAGGTGGTCGACGACGAGTGCGGCGCCCGCGATGTCGTCGTCCGCCACCGAGTCGTACGCGGTGGAGTGGGAGTGTCGGCCGACGACCACCGTCGGCACGGTGCTGGCGACATGCTGGAGGCGTGACCTCGACGAGATCGGGGCGATCAGTATGACGCCGTCCATGCTGTGGTCGATCATCGTCTCGGTGACCCGGGCTTCCGCCGCCTCGCCGTTGCAGCCGGGGCCGAGCAGGACCTGGTACTCCGTATCGGACAGCCACTCGGTGACCCCGTCGAGGATCTCGGCGAAGAACGGATTGCGGATGTCGGGCAGCATCACGCCGATGGTGTACGTCTGGCCGCGCATGCCCCTCGCTGCGGCGGACGGCCGGTAGCCGAGTTCGGCGACCGCCTTGCGCACCTTCGCCCGCATCGCTGGGCTGGTCCCGTACGCGTTGCGCAGCACCTTGGACACGGCTGTCGTTGACACCTCGGCGTGCTGCGCGACGTCAACGATGGTGACTCGTCGGGGCGGCGCCGACCGCGACCTCATGTTGCCTCCGGCAAGTGGGGAACGTTCCCCACGAGTGTAGGCGGGCTCTTCGCCTTCGGCGCCACCGCCCGCGGTGGTGGCGGCAGAGGAGAAATGCCCGGCGAGGCGTGGTCACCTATTGACGTCGATCGGGTCAACTCCTAGGGTCGGGCGAAACATTTGGGCAACGTTACCCACACTGATCGCTGGACCGTCGTTCGGCGCGCAGGTGCGACTCCGGATCACTCCGGATCACTCCGGGTCGCAGGGCGCGGGCCTGGGTCGGGTTGAAGAGGCCGACCCAGGCGGCAGGTTGAAACGTTTCAGGAAAGTGACATCGCCAGTGACGAGAGCAGTCGAGCCACCGCCCCTTGCCCCTCCCCGTCAGTCTCCCGAGCGGACCACTGTCCGCCCTGGACGTACCCGGATGACCCCGCCCTGGTGGTTCACGCTGCCGGCGATCGTGCTCTTCGCCTTCATCGTCCTGGTGCCGAGTGCCCGCGGCCTGTACTACGCCTTCACCGACTGGGACGGCCTCGACCCGAACCTCTCCTTCATCGGCCTGGGCAACTTCGCGGACATGACCCGCGATCCCGACGCGGTACAGGCGCTCTGGCACACCCTGCTGATCGCCGTGTCGATCACGATCATCCAGAACGGGATCGGGCTGCTGTTGGCACTCGGGGTCAACACCATGATCAAGTCACGGCATGTGCTGCGGGTGTTCCTGTTCGCCCCGGCCGTGATCACCCCGATCGTGACCGCTTACCTCTGGCGCAACCTGCTCGGCCCGGATGGCGCGGTCAACAGTCTCCTGCGTCTGGTCGGGCTGGACTCCTGGCGGCAGGACTGGCTGGGCGACCCCCAGTTGGCCCTCTGGTCGATCGTGGCCGTGATCGTGTGGCAGTTCGCCGGCTACTCCATGGTCATTTTCCTGGCGGGACTGCAGTCCGTACCGAAGGAGATCAATGAGGCGGCGGACATGGACGGCGCCGGGCCGGTGCGGCGCTTCTGGTCGGTCACCCGGCCGCTGCTCGCTCCCGCGATCACCATCAACCTGATGTTGTCGATCATCGGCGGGATCAAGCTCTTCGACCAGGTGTACGCGTTGACCGGCGGCGGGCCGGGACACGCCACCGACACGCTGTCGACGCTGATCTACAAGGACGCCTTCACGTTGGGGGAGTTCGGATACAGCATCGCGCTCGCGGTCGTGCTCACGGTCATCGTGGCGGTGGTCTCGACCGGGCAGTACCTCGTGCTGTCCCGCAATGAGAGGGCCGCCTCGTGAACCGCTATCGCGGGCGCACGTTCATGGTGGAACTGGCGATGATCGCCGCCGCCGTCGTGGTCGGCTTCCCGGTGTACGTCCTGATCAACCTTGCCCTGCGGGCGCCATCGGACACCTCCTCACCGATCCGCCCGACCACCTCGCCGACGCTGGACAACTTCACCCAGGCATGGCAGCAGGGCGGACTCGGCGGTGCGCTGGTCAACAGCGTGCTCGTGACCGCGACGAGCGTCGCCATCGTCCTGGCCGTCTCGTCGCTGGCCGCGTACCCCCTGGCGCGCGCCACCGCACGCTGGTCGCGGGGGGTGTTCCTGCTGATCATGTTGGGTCTGATGCTGCCCTTCCAGCTGGCCGCGTTGCCGCTGTATCAGACGATGCGCGATCTTGGCCTGCTCGGTACGCCGTGGGCGCTGATCCTCTTCTACTCGGGCCTTCAGGTGCCGTTCACGACGTTCCTCTACATCGGCTTCCTGCGGGCCCTGCCGCGTGAGTTCGAGGATGCCGCCTTCATTGACGGCTGCTCACCCCTGCAGACGTTCCGGTACGTCGTGTTCCCGATGCTCAAGCCGGTCACGGTGACGGCTCTGGTGCTCAACGCGGTGTCCGTGTGGAACGACTTCTTCACGCCGCTGCTGTATCTGAGCGGCAGTACCCAGCAGACCATGCCCGTCGCCATAGCCGGTTTCGTCGGCCAGTACGCCGCCGACTGGAACCTCATCTTCGCCGCGCTGGTGATGAGCATCGTGCCGATCCTGGCCGTGTACTTCGCGCTGCAGCGCAGCATCATCAATGGCTTCGCCGGAGGGCTCAAGGGATGACGCACGTCTCGGATCGTTGGCTGCTGCGTCCCTACGGGTTGCAGACCGAGCAGCGCCATGAGCCGCTCGGGTTGGGGGAGTCGTGTCCCCGGCTGTCGTGGAAATTGGACAGTGAGCGGCGAGGTGCCGCGCAGAGCGCGTACCGGATCACCGCCGCCGAACGGCCCGCGGACCTCGACGATCCCGGTCGCCTGCTGTGGGACAGCGGCCGGCGGGAGTCCGACGACACGCTGCTCGTGCCCTGGGACGGCCCAACCCTGCGCTCGGCCACGCGCTACCACTGGCGGGTCGAGGTCTGGGACCAGACGGGCGCCGCGGGCGCACCGGCGCAGACCTGGTTCGAAACGGGCCTTCTGCACCGCTGCGACTGGACCGCGGTGTGGGTGGGGCGCGACCCGCTTCGCGTTCCCCATGTGGATCCGCCGCAGGACCGCGACCCTGGCTCAGCTAGCGAGCTCCAGCCGCCGCCGTTGTACCTCCGCCGGCCGTTCGAGGTGCGGCGTCGACCGAGGCGGGCCCGGCTTTACGCCACCGCGCGCGGCGTCTACGAAGTCCGACTCAACGGCTCACGGGTGGGCGACACCGAGCTGGCACCGGGTTGGACGGAATACCACCGCCGGCTCCAGTATCAGACCTACGACGTCACCGAGCTGGTGCGCGAGGGCGGCAACATGCTCGGCGCCGTCGTCGCCGACGGCTGGTGGTGCGGGCACGTCGGGTTCGACGCCCGCCGCGCCGCGCAGCACTACGGTGACTGCCCGGCCTTCTTCGCGCAGCTCGTGATCGATTTCACCGACGGCTCCCGGCAGGTGGTCGCCACCGATCCGAGCTGGGCCGAACGGCCCGGCGCGATCCGGGCCGCCGACCTGCTGATGGGGCAACACGTCGACGCCCGCCAGCACGTGCCCGGCTGGGACTCGCCCAGCCCGTCCGATGACGGATTCCAGCCGGTCGCGGTCCTCCACACCGAGCCGGGTCCGATCGTCGCCGAACCCGACCACCCGGTCCGGATCACCCGCGACCTGCCCGCGGTCGTCGTGCACCAGCGGGCTCCTGGTCGCTTCCTCGTCGACTTCGGGCAGAACCTCGTCGGCCGCGTGCGACTGACCGTCCGCGGCGCCGCCGCGGGTCGGCGGATCGTACTGCGGCACGCGGAGATCCTCGCCGACGGCGAGCTGTACGTAGACAACCTGCGCCGCGCCCAGGCCACCGACAGCTACACCACCGGCGGCGACGACACCGAGGTCTTCGAGCCACAGTTCACCCTGCACGGCTTCCGGTACCTCGAGGTCGACAACCACCCCGGCCAGTTGGCCCCCACCGACGTGGTCGCCCGGGTGGTGCACAGCGACACACCCTGGACCGGGCATTTCGAGTGCTCGGACCCGATGGTGAACCAGCTGCAGTCGAACATCACCTGGGGGCAGCGGGGGAATTTCGTCGCGATCCCCACCGACTGCCCGCAGCGGGACGAGCGCCTCGGCTGGTTGGCCGACGCGCAGATCTTCGCCCCGACCGCGAGCCGCAACGCGGACGTCGCGGCGTTCTTCGCCCGCTGGATGCGCGACGTGGTGGACGGACAGGACGCCGAGGGCGCCTTCCGCGACGTCGCCCCGGTCATGACCATGCACCGCGCGGCGGCGCCGGCGTGGGGCGATGCCGGGGTGCTCATCCCGTGGCACCTGTGGCGCACGTACGGCGACCGCGAGGTGCTGCGGCGGTCGTTCGACGCGATGGTCGCCTGGGTCCGCTACGTACGGCGACACAATCCCGACCTGCGCTGGCGGCACCGTACCGGCAACTCCTACGGCGACTGGCTGCAGGTCGAGGCCACCACCCCACGCGACGTGTTGTCGACCGCGTACTTCGCGCGTAGCGCCCAGATCGTGGCGGATGCCGCCGAGGTGCTGGGGCGACACCGGGAGGCGAACGAGCACCGGGAACTGCACGCCGCGATCCGAGGGGCGTTCATCGACTCGTACGTCGGCGCCGACGGCACCGTCGAGGGCGGCACCCAGACCGCCTACCTGCTGGCCCTCGGCTTCGGCCTTGTCCCCGAGGCTCTGGTGCCGGCGGCGGTTGAACACCTCGCCGCCGACATCGAGAAGCGGAACAATCGACTCACGACCGGGTTCGTGGGCGTCGCGTTGCTCTGCCCGGTCCTGGCAGACCATGGCTGGGCCGACCTGGCGTACGCGTTGCTGCACCAGGAGGAGTTCCCGTCCTGGGGGTACTCCATCCGGCACGGCGCCACCACCATCTGGGAGCGCTGGGACGGCTGGACCGACCACGGCGGGTTCCAGTCCGCCGCGATGAACTCGTTCAACCACTACAGCCTCGGCAGCGTCGGCGACTGGCTGTTCGGCCGGGTCGCCGGCATCGACCAGACGCCCACGTCGGTGGCCTACCGCGAGCTGCTGCTACGGCCGCTACCGGGCGGTCGGCTCACCTGGGCGAAGGCTGAGCAGGAGACCGCCCGGGGACGGGTGGCCTGCGGCTGGTCCCGCATCGACGGCCGGATCACCGTGACCGTCACGGTGCCACCCGGCAGCACCGCCGTACTGGAGGTCCCCACGCCCGACCCGGGCAGCGTGCGCGAGAGCGGCGCACCCGCTGCGGGCCAGCCGGGGGTACTCGGGGTCCAACCGTCAACCGCCGGGGCAACCCTGCGGCTGGCGTCTGGCCGCTACACCGTCAGCGCCCTCGCACCCGGTGCTGGGCCCACCGATCAGTCATGACCACCGCACCGTCCTAGCGGGAGACATCATGAACACGCGCAGACTGCCGATCCTGCTGGCTTCAATGACAGCCCTCGCCGTGCTGGCCGCTTGCAGCGGTGGCACCAACGCCGAAACCAGCTCCACCACCCTCACCCTCGCCTCGGTCGACCAGGGCTCCGTGGAGGACGTCGTCAAGGCGTTCGAAGCCGCCAACCCGGGCGTCAAGGTCAACTTCACCACCAGCGGCGCCGACCAGTACCAGCAGCAGATCCGGACCCAGCTCTCGTCAGGCACCGCACCCGACGTGATGTCCGTCTGGCCGGGTAACGGCAACCCTGGAGCCACCTACGTGCTGGCCAAACCGGGGTACCTGCTCGATTTGTCCGACCAGCCGTGGGCCGCCAAGCTGCCGGACGCCGTCAAGAGCGTGGCCCAGTACGAGGGGAAGACCTACAACGCGATCTTCGGGCTCAACGGGATCGGTGCGGTCTACAACCAGCAAGCCATGGACAAGGCCGCACTGACCCCACCGGGCACATGGACCGACCTGCTGGCCTTCTGCCGGGCCGCCGCGACGAAGGGAACGCCGGCCTTCGCACTGGGCATCCAGGACAACTGGGTGACCCAGCTGGTGCTGTACGGGCTGGTCGCACCGACCGTCTACGCCAAGGACCCGGACTTCGACACGAAGATGCAGGCCGGCCAGGCGACCTTCGCCGGCTCACTCTGGAAGACGGCCCTGGCCAAGTACCTGGAGATGAACCAGGCCGGATGTTTCCAGAAGAACCCGCTCGGCACCAGCTACGAGGCCAGCCAGGAGCTCGCCGCCACCGGGAAGACGCTCGGCATCGTGCAGGGCAACTGGGTCATCGCCCTGCTCAAGGGGAAGAACCCGAACGGCACGTTCACGCTCAAGGCGCTACCGGCCACCGATGAGCCGGCCACGGCCCTGATGCCCGCCGCGGCCGGTGCCGGGTACGGGATCAACGCCAAGGCCAAGAACAAGGAACTCGCACTGAAGTTCGTCAACTTCGTGATGTCCCCCGAGGGCATGAACCTCTACGTCAAGAAGCAGGGCGGCCTGCCAGCCCTCGCCGACACGGGCTACGCCGTCGACCCCTCGCTGACCGAGCTGTCGACGTTCATCAACGACAACCGAACCGTGCCGTTCATGGATCAGCTCTGGCCGAACGCCAAGGTGCAGCAGACCATGCTCAGCGGCCTCCAGGAGGTTTTCAGCGGGCAGTCCACCCCCGACAAGGTCCTCGCGGCGATGGACGCCGACTACAAAGCCGGCGCCTGACCGATCTTCCCTGCGGTCGCGGACCAGGCTCCGCACGGCACCAGCAGCACCTACGTCAACACCAGGACCTGCCGGCTCAGCAGGCCGGCCAGGAAAGGAGTGACCTGTGCAGAAATCCAGGAGACGGACACGCCTGCTCGTGGTGATGGGAGTGGCGGTCACACTCGTCGCGTCGCAGACGCTCAACGCCACGCCGTCCATCGCCAGCCGCCAGGCGGCCGCCGTCAGCGTCGTCGACCTTCGGGTGAACGACCGACACGATGAACCGCTCGGCATCGACGACACCCACCCATCCCTGGGCTGGCGGATCACCGAAACGAAACGGGCCGCCGCCCATCCCTGCCGCCGACCCGGCGCACGGTTGGCCTGCCCGGGCGACAGGCAGACCGCCTACCAGATCCGCACCGCGACGAGCGCGCGGAACCTCACCGGCGGAAGGCTGACCTGGGACTCCGGCAGGGTGCCCTCCGACCACCAGTCTGGCATCCGGTACGCCGGTCGGACCCTCACCTCCCGCGAGAGGGTCTTCTGGCAGGTCCGGGTCTGGGACGCCGACCGGAAGCCATCGGACTGGAGCGAGCCATCCACGTGGGAGATGGGCCTGCTCCAGCAGAGCGACTGGGGATCGGCCCGGTGGATCGAGTACCCCGGTCGCACGGAATCCCAGCCGATGCCGCTCTTCGCTCGCCAGTTCGACATCGATCGCAACAAGCGCGTGGCCAGCGCCCGCCTCTACCTCTCCGGCGTCGGGCTGCACCTGCCGTCCCTCAACGGCCGATCCCTCAGCGACGAGGTTCTGGCACCCGGTAACTCCAACTACCAGCTCTCCAGTGAGTACCGCACGTACGACGTCAGCGGCGACCTGCGCACCGGAGCCAACACGCTCGGTGTTCGGCTCGGCAACGGCCCCGCCTACGTACGGCGAAGCGTCACCAACCCCGCCGTCGGCCGGACGGCGCCGTACTCGTGGTGGCAGAGTCAGCTCAAGGGCAACGGCATTCTGGCCGCCGACGCCGCACCCGATGCCACGACCGTGCAGCTGGACAGCGTCGCCAACTACCATGTTGGCGGCACGATCAACATCGACACCGGCAACGGTGGCGACAGCCTCGAATCCCGCACGATCACCGCGATCGGCACCGCTGGCGCGGACGGAACCGGGATCTCGTTCACCCCTGGCCTGTCCAAGCCGCACACCGCCGGCGTGGCGGTGACCGGATCGGGCAACAACGTCGCCGCCAGCGATGCGAGCGCCGGCGCCGCGGTGACCCCCCGCATGATCGCGCGGCTGGAAATCTCCTACACCAACGGCTCGACCGACGTCGTCGTCTCCGACCGCAGATGGCGGACCGCACTCGGCCCCCTGGTCACCGACGCGTGGTACTCCGGGGCGGACCACGACGCGCGCCGCGAGCAGGTGGGCTGGGACTCGGCTGGGGCCAACCTGACGGCCGCCGCCAGGCGACGTGACGGCTCCGCCATGGCCTGGGTCGACGCCGGCATCGCGCCACCCCCGAACCTCGCCACCAGGCTCGTCGCCCGCACCGCCGAACCGGTGAAGGTCGTCGAAACGTTCACACCGGTCTCGATGACCAACCCGGCACCGGGAACCTGGGTGTTCGACTTCGGCCAGAACATCGTCGGCTGGCCCCAGCTACGCCTCAAGGGGACCGTGCCGAGCGGCGTCACCATCCGGATGTCACCCGCCGAGTCGCTGGCCGCGGACGGCACCGTGGACCAGGCCTCGCTCATGGGCGGCGGCGGCAGCCGGGGACGCGACCTGTTCAACACGTACACCACCGCCGGACTTCGCGGCGGGGAGACCTGGCATCCCGACTTCAACTACCTCGGCATGCAGTGGGTCCAGGTCAGCGGCCTGCCCGAGGGGTACGTCCCGACGAAGGACCTCATCAAGGGGCTCCGGTTGCAGGCCGCCACCCCGTCGGCCAGCGACTTCACCACCTCGAACGCACGCGTCAACCGCGTCCACAAGATGGCCAGGTACTCCTTCGCGGCGAACATCATGTCGGTGTTCACCGACTGCCCCGGCCGCGAGAAGCTGTCGTACCCGGCCGACTACACGATGCCGATGGGTGCCATCCACCGCAACTACGAACTCGGCGCCTACCTACGGACCACCATGCGGCACCTCGTCGAGGGGCAGTCTCTGGCTGACACACCGATGGCCGGGAACGTCGCGCTGAAGACCCCGGTCTACGACTGGGGCTACAGCGGACGCTTCGGCGACGAGATCAACTGGGGCAACGCGATCATCCTCGTCCCGTCGATGCTGTACGAGCTGTACGGCGACACCGCGACGATGGCGCGGTACTACAACCAGATGGTCGCCTTCGCCGACTACATCCAGCGTCAGAAGGTGGGGACCGGAGCCGACGCGCACATCGTCGACGCCGCCCTCGCCGACTGGGTCGCCGCCGACCAGACATCCGGCCGGATCACCGGTACCTGGGGCTACTACACGATGATCAGCAAGTTGGCCACGATGGCGCAGCTGACCGGCCACGTCGACGACGCCGCTCGGTACCGGACGCTCGCGGACGAGATCAAGCAGGCGTTCAACGCGCACTTCTACAACCAGCAACTACGCCGGTACACCGCGGACGGCAACGCCGGGACCACGGGCGCGACGCAGACAGCGCAGGCACTCGCCCTCGACGCCGGGCTCGTCCCGGACACCGAACGTCACGCCGTCCTCGACGCGCTCGTCGAGCTCGTGTATGCGTTCCACCCGGTCGGCGACGGTCCACACTTCAGCGGCGGCACCATCGGGATGGCACCGACCGTCCGGGCACTCGCCGACGGCGGCAGGGACGACGTCCTGTGGGACCTGCTCCAGGAGAACGACCAACCGAGCTACGGGTTCTTCATGGAACCCACGGTCGCGAACCCGAACGGCATGACCACCATCGGCGAACGGTGGAACCGTGGTGACTCCAAGAACCACATGATCCTCGCCCAGATCGAGGAGTGGTTCCAGGGGAGTCTGGTCGGCATCCGCGAGGCCGACGACTCGACCGCCTACCGGCGCCTTGTCATCCAGCCCAAGGTGGTCGGGGACCTGACCTCGGTGAAGGGCAGCTACCAGACACCACACGGCGTTGCGCGGTCCGAGTGGAGCACGTCGGATCGACGGTTCAAGCTGACGGTCGACGTCCCCACCAACACCAGCGCACAGGTGTGGGTGCCGGCGGGAGGACGACGGCTCGACGCGCCTCCGGCCCGGGCCACGTTCCTGCGTGTCGACGGAGACTATGCCGTCTACAGCGTTCCCTCCGGCTCGTTCACGTTCCTGGCACCGGGGACGGGTAACTGATCCGACGGGCCCGGTCGCCGCTCAGTCCACGAGTGGCGACCGGGCCCGTACCCCGCGCACCGATGAGGAGCAGCCGTGACCAGCACCCGAGACGTCGCCGACGGTCGCAGTGCGCCGGCTCCGTTGGGATCCGACTTTCCGGCGAACTTCCTCTGGGGTGCCGCGACAGCCGCGCACCAGGTTGAGGGCGGCAACGTCAACAACGACTGGTGGGACTTCGAACACGCCCCCGGTACCGCCGCGCAACAGTCGTCCCACGACGGCATCGACCACCTGCACCGGTATGCCGACGACTTCGCGCTGCTGAAGTCTTTGGGCCACAACGCCCACCGCCTGTCGCTGGAGTGGTCCCGTATCGAACCCGCACCGGGGGAGTTCAGCCGCAGCGCCCTCACCCACTACCGCCGGGTCCTGACCGCGCTCGCCAGCGCCGGCATGACCGGATTCGTCACCCTGCACCACTTCACGTTGCCGCGCTGGTTCGCCGCGAGGGGTGGTTGGCTCGCTCCTGATGCGGTCGAGCTGTTCAGCCGATACTGCGACCGGGTCGTCGCGGAGCTGGGCGACCTGATGCCCTTCGTCTGCACTATCAACGAACCACAGATGATCGCCCTGCACGGCTATCTGGAGGGCTACCACCCGCCGGGGATGACCAACCCGATCCTGTGGAAACGGGTGGGCAGGGTGCTCCTGGAGGCGCACCACGCCGCGGTACGGGCCATCCGCGATGGAGGAGCCCGGTCCAGGGCGGGCCTCGCCGTGCAGCTGCCGCTGCTGACCCCGGCTCGTGACGACGACAGCTGCGTCGCGTTCTGCCGCGCTCTGCGGACCGAGATCGTCGACCTGTACCTCGACGGGCTCACCGGACCCGACCCTGGAGACTTCCTCGGCGTCCAGTACTACCGCCGGCAATGGGTCGATCCCGCCGTGCCGACACTGTTCGCCGAACCGCCGGCCGGCGCCCAACTGACCCAGATGGGCTGGGAGGTCCATCCGGATGGACTGCGCCAACAGCTGCACCGTGCTGCCGCCGCCGGGCTCCCGCTGTACGTCACCGAGAACGGCATCGCCACCGAAGACGATCACGAGCGGGTCGACTACCTCGAAACGCATCTCGCCGCACTGGCGCAGGCCCGATCGGAAGGAGTCGAAGTTCGCGGTTACCTGCACTGGTCCGCCTTCGACAACTTCGAATGGGCCGAGGGATACCGCCCCAAGTTCGGACTGATCGCGGTCGACCACGACCACGACCTGCGCAGAACCCCGAAACCGAGCGCCCATGCCTTCGCTCGGGTCGCCAGGACAGGAAGGCTCGACGCGCTACGCCACGGGACCGTCGTACATGCATGAGGCCACGGCGGCCCCGGATGTAGAACCCGGGCGTATATACGCGGTGTATACCCCCGGTGTATGGTGCTGGCATGAGCGTTCCACTCACCCTCCTCGGCCTGCTCGATCGGGAACCCAGCCACGGGTACGACCTGAAGCGCGAGTACGACACCTACTTCGGCCGCGGTAAGCCGCTGCCGTTCGGGCAGGTCTACTCGACGCTCAGCCGCCTGGCGCGCGACGGCAAGGTGGTGATCAGCGAGGTCGGCCCCGGCGAAGGGCCCGACCGCAAGCGCTACATCATCACCGACCTGGGCGCGACCGAGGTCGAGCAGTGGCTGACCCAGCCGGTCGAACCGGAACCGCACCTGCAGACCGTCCTCTTCGCCAAGGTCGTGCTCGCGCTGATGCTGGACCGTCCCGCCGGCGAATACCTCGACACCCAGCGCAGCGCGCACCTGCAGCGGATGCGTGAGCTCACCGAGATCAAGCGCACCGGCAGTCTCGTCGACGCGCTGCTCGCCGATCACGGTCTGTACCACCTGGAGGCGGACCTGAGGTGGATCGAGATGACCGGCGCCCGGTTGGACGCCCTGACGAAGGCGGTACGGTCATGACCATCGCGATCGAAGCGAGGAACGTCGAATTCTCCTTCGGCCAGACACCTGCGCTCCGCGGCGCCAGCATCGCCGTCGACTCGGGGGAGATCGTCGCGATCATGGGGGCCAGCGGGTCGGGTAAGTCGACGTTGCTGCACTGCCTGGCCGGCATCCTGGTTCCGGATTCCGGCGAGGTCCTGTTCGACGGGGCTCGGGTCGACTCCATGACCGAGGCCCGCCGCAGCAGCCTGCGCCGGGACCGCTTCGGGTTCGTGTTCCAGTTCGGGCAGCTCGTCCCCGAGTTGACCACCGCGGAGAACGTGGCCCTGCCGCTGCTGTTGAACGGCACACGCAGGGCCGAGGCGCTGCGCAAGGCGTACGGCTGGTTCGAGCGGCTCGGCCTGGAAGGGCTGGAGCAGCGCCGGTCGGGTGAGCTTTCCGGAGGGCAGGCCCAGCGGGTCGCCCTCGCCCGGGGTCTGGTCGCCGGGCCGGAGGTGCTCTTCGCCGACGAGCCGACCGGTGCGCTCGACTCGCTCACCGGCGAGCAGGTCATGGACCTGCTGGTCACCGCGGCTCGTGAGCAGGGCACCACGGTCATCCTGGTCACCCACGAACCACGGGTCGCCGCGTACGCCGATCGCGAGGTCATCGTGCGTGACGGCCGCGTGAACGCGCCGGACCGGATCGCGTCATGATCCGCTTCGGGCTCCGCCTCGCCGTGGCCGGCGGGCGGGAGGCACTCACCCGCCTCATCATCATCGCCACCGCCGTGGCGGTCGGCGCCGGTCTGCTGCTGGTCACCCTCGCGGGCCTCAACGCCGTGAACGCGCAGCTCACACGGTACGCGTCGCTGTATCCCAGCCCGTCGGCGGACGGTGGCGGCGATCCACTGTGGTGGTCCACGCGGGAGGACTACTTCCGCGGCGAGCAGATCGTACGGATCGACGTCGCCGCCTCGGGCCCGGGCTCGCCGACGCCGGTCGGCATTCCGGAGACCCCGGGGCCGGGGGAGTACTACGTCTCACCGGAGTTCAGCACGCTGCTGGCAGCGACCCCTGCCGCCGAACTCGCCGATCGCTACCCCGGGCGAAACCTCGGCACGATCGGTTCGGCCGCGCTGCCGTCACCGGACGCCCTCCTCGTCATCGTCGGCCACACCGTGAACGAGGCCACGACGCTGCCAAATGTCCGCCAGGTCACCAGCATCGGCGACGACACCCACGCGCTGCCGGAGACGGTCGTGGACCTCATCGTCGGTGTCATAGCCGGTGGGCTGCTGTTTCCGGTGCTGATCTTCATCGGCACGGCCACCCGGCTCAGCGCCGCCCGCCGGGAGCAGCGGTTCGCGGCGATGCGGCTGGTCGGCGCGACGCCCCGGCAGATCTCGGTGATCGCGGCGACCGAGGCGGCCGTGGCGGCGCTCGCGGGCACGGCTCTCGGCTTCGCGCTGTTCTTCGCGTTCCGCGGCCAGCTCGCCGCGATCCCGTTCACCGGCATGCGGTTCTTCCCCGACGACATGGTCCTGAGACCGCTGGACGCCCTGGTGGTCGCGCTCGGCGTGCCGGCCGGAGCGGCGCTGGCGGCCTGGGTGTCGCTACGACGCGTCCGGATCTCCCCGCTCGGCGTCACGCGGCAGGTCACCCCCCGTCCACCCCGCGCCTACCGGCTGATCCCACTCGCGCTCGGGGTGGCCGAGCTGGCCTACTTCATCGGCCGCAGGCCCGAGACGTCGGATGGCCAGACCGCCGCGTTCCTGCCTGGTCTCCTGCTCATCATGACCGGTCTGGTCCTCGCCGGACCCTGGCTCACCATGGTCGGCGCCCGTGTCATGGCCAGCCGCGCCCGGCGGCCCGCGGCACTCATCGCGGCGCGGCGCCTCGCCGACAACCCGAAGGCCGGCTTCCGGGCCATCAGCGGCATCATGCTCGCGCTCTTCGTCACGAGTGTGGCCATCGGTGTGATCACCACGATCGTCGCCAACCGTGGCCCCGCCCGGATCGAGTCGACGGATGCCGCCACCCTCTCCACCGGCTTCTCCGACGACGAGCTCTCGGTGCCCGACTCACTGCTGGTCGAGCTGCGCTCGATCCCGGGCGTGCGGAGCGCGACGGTGGTCCACCGGAACCCGGACCGGATGGCCGATCCCGGCGTGCTCGCGTGCACCGACATCCCCGAGGCGTACGGCCGATGCGCCGACGGCGCCACCGTGGCGGCGGTGGCCCACAACTTCATCCCGTTCGACGAGTCGGCGTCCGCCTCCAGGGTGTGGCCGGCCGCATCGGTTTCCCTCGACGACCTCGAGCGGTTGCCGGTGGCGTCCATCGTCGTCGGCACGGACGGTTCGACAGCCCCGCTGGAACGGGCGCGCACGGCCCTCTCGTTGGCCTTCCCGAATTTCTGGGTGGCACCGACCGTTCCCGGTGAGTTCGAGTCGTCCTTCACCGATCAGCTGCGTGGTTGGAAGCAGTTGGCCAACGTCATCATCGTCGCAAGCCTCGGCCTCGCCGGCTGCAGCCTGGCGGTCAGCGTGGTCGGCGGTCTGAGTGAACGCAGGCGCCCGTTCAGCCTGCTCCGCCTCAGTGGGGCGCCGGTGCGGGTCCTGCGCCGTGTGGTCGCTCTGGAAAGCGCCGTACCGATGCTGGCCGTCGCCGTGGTCGCGATCGGCATGGGTTTCGTGGCCGCCCAACTGTTCCTCAAGGCACAGCTGGACTACACCCTCACCGCGCCGGGCCTCGGGTTCTACGCGATCGTGATCGTCGGCCTGGCTGCATGCCTCGGCATCATCGCGTCCACCCTGCCGTTGCTGGAAAGGATCACCGGCCCGGAGACGGCACGCAGCGAGTGATCGTGTGAGCGGCGGGGGAGGCACACCCCCGCCGCTCACCCGCTCACGCGGATGCCGGCCGACTCGAGCGGCCCTGGTCGTTCCCCCGACTCACTGGCCGGTGCGGCCGTCGACGCACTCGCGCAGCAGGTCGGCGTGGCCGACGTGCCGGGCGTACTCCTCGATCATGTGAACGAGGACGTCGCGGACGCTGACCGTGTCGTCGCCGATTGGCACCTCCCGCCCGAGGTCGTCCTCGTCGAGCGCGTCGAGCCACTCATCGGCCGCCGCGATCTCCGCCTTCCACGTGGCGAACGCCTCCTCGACGACCGCGGGGTCGGCGACCGCGTCGGTGAAGTCCGCGTCCCTGTCGTCGTCCCGGCTGAACAGGCGCGGCTGGTCGGTCCTGCCGCGCAGCACCCGCTGGAACCACTGGTTCTCCACCTTGGCAAGGTGCCGGATCAGGCCGAGCAGGCTCATGGTGCTCGGTGGCACCGAGCGGCGGGCGAGCTGCTCGGCGTCGAGACCGGCGCACTTCATGTCCAGGGTCAACCGGTAGTTCCGCAGGTACTCCTGCAGTGTCGCCTTCTCGCCCTTCGGGTTGCCGTAGGTCCGTGGATCGTCGGTGGGGTCCACCCACATGTCGCTCATGGCTCCCGACCCTGTCGACAAGCCGCGACGGGCGCAAGCGGGTTATCGGCCCGTCCGGACCGGTCGAGGTGGTGTGGGGGGCGCGCCGGCCGCGGCGTCGGCATAGCGGTCGGCCAGCCGCGCGAAGGCCTCTCTGAGCTCGGTCGGCCCGACGACCTCGATGTCGGCGTCGAACCGACCGATGGCGGCGGCCAGGCCCGGCCATGACCACGAGCCGACGACGAGCCGGCAGCGGTCCGGGCCGAGGGCCTCGACGAGTCCGTCGCTGGTGTAACGGGCCGCGACCTCGGCGGGGAGGTCCAGGATCACCTCGCCCCGGCACGGCCAGCCTTCGGGGCCGTGGAACCTGCTGACCACGAAGGCCGCCACGTCCGCACCGGGTAGTTGCCGTGGGGTGAAGCGAGGCCCCGTGGGGGTGCGGGGCGTGATCCGGTCAGCGCGGAAGGTGCGCCAGTCCTCCCGGTCGAGATCCCAGGCGACGAGGTACCAGCGCCCTCCCCAGGTGACGACGTGGTGGGGCTGGACCTGGCGCGGCGCACTGTCGGCCTGATCGTCGTCGGCCGCTGGCGGGAATGCGGGGCCGTAGTCGAAACGCAGCACCTCGCGGGCGTGGACGGCGGCACTGAGCGCCATGAGCACGCCGCTGTCGGCCTGTGGGCTCGATCGGGTCGCCGGCCGCTCGACGGCGGTGACCTGGATGGTGTCGATGCGACGGCGCAGCCGTGCGGGCATGACCTGCCGGACGGTCTGCAGCGCGCGCGCCGCGGCTTCCTCGATGCCGGCGCCGGAGGTGGTGGCGATCTGGAGTGCCACGGCGAGGGCGACGGCCTGCTCGTCATCGAACAGCAGAGGCGGCAGTTCCGCGCCCGCGTCGAGCCGGTAGCCCCCGTCGGGACCCTTGGTGGCCAGGATGGGATAGCCGAGCTCACGCAGGCGGTCGACGTCGCGGCGCACGGTGCGCGGGCTGATGTCCAGCCGTTCGGCCAGCAGCGCCCCCGGCCAGTCCCGGCGTGCCTGGAGCAGCGAGAGCAACGACAGCAGCCGCGCCGAGGTCTTCAGCATGGGTCCCGATACTGCCATGAGAAGCGGCCAGACCCTGGCCGCTTCACCTGCGACTGTTGCCCGATGACGGTGCTCGACAACCGCACGCTCAACCGCGCGACGCTCGCCCGGCAGTTGCTGCTCGACCGCGCGGACGTACCGGTCCTCGACGCCGTCGCCCACCTCGGCGGTCTGCAGGCGCAGGAACCGCAGGAACCGTTCGTCGGGCTCTGGTCGAGGCTGCGCGCGTTCGACCCGGCGG
Source organism: Micromonospora sp. NPDC005206 (assembly GCF_040608175.1). NCBI lineage: Bacteria > Bacillati > Actinomycetota > Actinomycetes > Micromonosporales > Micromonosporaceae > Micromonospora > Micromonospora sp. NPDC005206. The sequence goes on along the minus strand of NZ_JBEXHU010000012.1, from coordinate 7,538 downwards.
TGCTCTCGGACCTGCTGATCCAGCGAAGCCTGGTGCGGACACACCTCATGCGCCGCACCGTCCACCTCCTCACCGCTGACGACGCACTGACCTGGCGCGCCCGACACGATGCGATGCTGCGCCAACGGGTGCTCGGGACCTACCGCCGCGAGCTGGACGGGGTGGACCTCGACGAACTCGCCGCGGCCGGCCGGGTCGTGATGGCCGACGACGAGCCGCGCTCGATGACCGAGCTGGCGCGGGCGCTCGCCGAGCGCTGGCCGACGCCGGGGACGCGGGCACTGGGCGAGATGGTGATCGCTGCCCTCGTCCCGATGGTGCAACTGCCGCCGCGCGGACTGTGGCGCACGAGGGCCGGAGTGCGCAACGTCCTGCTCTCCTCCTGGCTCGGTCGGGAGATCGACCCGCCGGTCCTGGAGGACACCGATCCGGTCGGCCAGGCGCTGGTACGCCGCTACCTGGCCGCGTACGGCCCTGCGGCCACGGCCGACCTGCGCGCCTGGTGCGGCCTCGCCGGGCTGCCGGCCGCGGTGGCCGCGATGCGCGGCGAGTTGATTGCGTTCCGCGACGATCGTGGCCGTGAGCTGCTGGACCTTCCCGACGCGCCGCGCCCCGACCCCGACACACCCGCCCCGGTGCGGTTCCTGCCGGCCTTTGACAACGCGATACTCGGTTACCAGGACCGGAGGCGGATCATCGACGATGCGCACCGTGGTCTGTCGGTCGCCGGCGAGCGCGTGGTGCTGGTCGACGGTCGGGTCGCCGCGACCTGGAACGTCGAGGCCGGCGCCGTGACGGTCATTCCGCTGCGTCGCCTCTCCCGAGCCGACCGCACCGCCGTCGTCGAGCAGGGGCGGGAGCTGGCGTCGTTCCTCTCCGACAACGAGAGCCACCGGGTGGAGGTCGGCCCGACTCCCCGATGACCGTGCGCCGCGCCGCCGCCGGCCGTACCGAACCGGCGGCGGCGCGGACGGGTGGATCAGGAGTACGGAAGCCGGAGCACCGACTGGTTGCCGATGCCCACCGTGCTCGGGTTGTTGCCGATCGCCGACCACACCTCGACCCGGACCGTGCCGTTGCTGAGGGTGCCCAACGTGCCGGTGGCCGAGGCCAGGCCGGCGTTCTGGGTGTAGTGCTCGTAGCCGGGGACAGGGTCGGTGGCGAAGTAACGCGACGTCTCCACCCGCTCCCAGCTGCCGTTGCCCGTCAGGTCGTACGAGATCCGCACCTGCACGCCGTTGCCGACGGCCGTGCCGGCGTCCAGGAACAGGTCGAAGGTGGTCTGCCCGCCGGAGTAGGCGAGGTTGAGGCCGGTCGCCGTGAAGACCTGCGGGTTGGTCGGCGTACCGTCGTGGTTTCCGTTGGCCGCCGCGACCGTGGTCGTGGCCGCGCCGCCGGCCGCGCCGAGCCCGCCACCGGGCAGCAGGTACCGGGTCGGAGAGCCCGGGTTCGGGGGCGGATCCGTCGGAGGGGGTGTGGTGGGCGTCGGGGTCCCCGGGGGTACGCCGCCGGCCGCGTTGCCGCCGCTCCAGGTGTACGCCCCGGTGGTGGCCGTCCGTCCGGCCGGCACGGCGAGCGTCGTGCCGTTGGAGAACGTCACCGTGATCGCCGTCGCGGTCGGGTTCGACGCCACGTAGGTGCGCGCCCCGTTGCGCGAGAACACCGCCGACAGTGGATGGTTGGCGGTCACCGTCGTGTCGACGGTGCCCAGCGCCGCGAGGTTGCGGATCCAGTGGAAGGTGTGTGCCCGACTCTCGCCCTCCTCGACCGTGTAGTTGGGGTTCGCGCGTAGGTTCGCCAGCGCTGCGTCGCCGTCACCGAGGGCCTGGAACTGCCAGAGGATGTCCTGCCAGACCGTCGGCTGCCCACCGTTGTTGCGCACCAGTTCGGCGTAGTTGGTCCGTACGTACGCCTGGTTGTTGCCGAGGTAGAGGTGTCCGCCGGTGACCGGCAGCAGGTTGATGCCCTGGATCATCTCCGGCTCGGCGCTGAACCAGGTGGCGTACGCGCCGCCGTCGCCCCAGACCATGCCGACCGTCGAGTGCCCGAAGGCGGCGGGGAAGTTCTGGTCGCTGACGTCGAACCAGTATTCCTGGATGGCCGCGGCCTGGGTGGTGTAGAGGAAGATGCCGGCGTCGCGGACGGCGGTGTCGCCGGTCACCTGCCCCCACTGGATCAGGGCGTTGGCGAAGTTCATCCCCTCCGACGACGATTCCTGGTTGTTGCCGGAGCCGAACGAGCCGTGCCCGGACGCCCAGTCGTGGCCGGCGTAGATGTCGAAGTCGCGCAGGTACGGGAAGCGGGTGTCGTCGCGGCGGTAGTTGTTGGCGTCCCGGATCAGCAGGTCCACCATGCCGCCGTAGCGGCTCGCGGCGGCCCACGCCGGGTCGAACTTCGCCAGCGTCGCCGCGGCGGCGATAAAGTAGCCGTAGTGGAAGTGGTGGTCGTTGAGTTCCTGGTCCGAGCCGTACGAGGCTGGGTAGCCGATCAACGTGCCCCAGTTGCCGTCGTAGTAGAAGACCCTTCCGGTCTTGCCGCTCGACGCGGCGAACCAGTCGGTGAGCGTGCTGCGGATCGCGTTCAGCGCGCTGTCCCGCGTCGCGGTGTCGTTGACCAGGTCGGCCACCTCGGCGAGCCGGGCGGCCCGGCCGAGCCCCTTGCCGGTCCAGTACGTGTCACCGCCGCGCTGGTCCATCGGGTTCGCGCGGGCGGCGGCCAGGTGGTTGGTGAGCGTCGTCAGGTCGGCGCCGCCGCCGTCGCCGACGGCCGGCAGTTCCGGCAGGACCCCCTGGAACTTCATGGCGGTACGGAACTGGTTGACGCCGGTGAGCACCTTCATCCGGCCACGCGCCGACGGGTAGGTCGGGGTGATCGGGGTGGAGCCGGTCAGCGACTTCCACTGGTGCGGGTAGAGGCTGACCACGGTCTGCGTGGCGGTCCCCTCCCGGGCGGTCGTGGTGAACGCGTACGTGGTGGTCAGCCCGTTGGTGGCCGGGTTGTAGGCGTACGAGACCTGGGTGCCGGTGACGTGGGCGTGCGCGTACCGGCCGTAGGTGGAGGCCAGGTCGGCGCGCTCGGCCGCCGACGTCGACGGCGGCAGGAGGGCGACGGAGAAGTAGCCCCGGCCGGCCAGGGTGGAGGAGATCCGGCCGCCGCTGACGGTCCAGGTGGCGCTGCCGGGGGCGTACCCGACGTAGTCGTGGCCGTTGACCCGGAAGCCGACCGTGGCGCCGCTGTTGGACCAGACGTCCGCGGTGCCCGTCGCGCTGATCACCGCGTCCCCACCGGTGGTCTGGAAGTACGCGAAGGGCAGACCGTGGCCGATGGTGGCGCGCATGGTCCGGGCTCCGTCGCTCCAGTGTGGGCTGACCGTCCAGTCGGTCCAGCCGTCGACCTTGACCACGGGCGCTCCGAGCCCGGCGACGCCGACCCGGATGTCCTGGACGTACGGGTAGTGGTACTCGCCGACCCCGGTCGAGGTGCCGCTGATGGCGGGCGTGGAGTTGGCGGAAAAGCCGAGACCGTCGGTGAACGTGTCGTACGAGAGCGGGTGGGCGTGCAGGGGCTCGCTGAAGGCGCAGTCGGTGCGCTTCCAGAGCAGTGAGGACCACCAGTCGTTGGTCGGTACCGCACCGGCTGGCGCGTTCGCGGTGGCGAACTGTCGGGGGTTGCTCGACATCGGGCCGCAGCCGGTGGGGAGCGGGCCGACCGGGGTGGTGGTGTAGCTGCCGGCGCCGACGGGGGCGGCCTCGGCGGGACGGGTGAGGGAAATCGTGAGGCCGCCGACGACCAGGGCCAGAGCGGTGGTGGCGGCCAGGACCCAACGGCGGTGGGGGACGGGAGGTTTCACGGTGCCTCCATCGCGTGTCGGGATGCCGACCTGCCGGCTCCGACACGTTGTCTGAATTGAGGAGAAGATGCAGTGAGAGAGCGCTCTCCCAGTCGGCACGGTAATCGAGGGCTATGACTCCCGTCAATGTGTCCCACGGGTTGCGTGCTGATGTCGCGATTTGAACTACCACCGCTCGCCGGCGTGCCAGTCGGCGACCCGCCAGTGGTCGTCGGCCTGCCGGATCAGCAGCAGCTTCAGCGGCGCGACCTCGCCATCGACGAAGCGGGCCTGCGTCAGTACCTCGGCACGAGGTTGTCCAGGGCCGACTATCGTTGTCCCCTCGACCGAATAGCCGGTGAGCCGCTGGCCACCGGAGTGCAGCTCGGAAAAGGTCGGCAGGTCGCTGGCCTGCCGACGCTGCTCGGCGAGCAACTCGTACGCGACCGTGAACTCGGCCGCGACGAGCGCGTCCAGGTACGCCGCAGCGGTCGCCTGGGCGGGACCGCGGTCCCGAACCGCCTTCGTCACAGTCAGCGCCGTCCACACCACCACGCCGAATGTTGCGATGGTGCCCAGGGCAACGATCTGCCAGACCGACAAACTCCGGGTGAAACAGCCGTAGCACCCGAGCAGGAACAGCCCGACCGCCAGAATTCCGAGTGCCCGCCTCCACCGTCCCGACATGCTCCCGGACCTTAGCTTGGCGAGGCCGCCTCGGCCAGAGCGCCATGGTGACGCGATGCCCGCTCACGCACCGCAATCAGCCCACTCTCATCCCGCGACGGCGGACAGGTCGACCGCGGCGGCGGCGACGATCGCCCGGTCACCCTTGTTCTGCACGTAACCCACCAGAGTCGCCTGCCGAGGATCGAGATCTGGCGGCGCCTCCAGCTCCACCTGCCCGCGCTCGGCGTCCAGACCCAGCGAGGTGAAGGCGCGCACCACGTTGTCCTGCCGCAGCGTCCGCCCGGCGTTCTCGCCCCGGGCGACCTCGCTCTCCAGGCCGCGTTCGACGATCGCCACGTTCAGCACCGCACGCTCCGAAGGCCGCTCGGTCTCGAAGCCCAGGACGACCCGCTGCCCGGCGCCCGCACCTCCGGCGTAGTCCTGGACCGACAGTGTGAACGGCGTGGTGGTTGCCGACGTCAGGGCGGACGCGATCGCGGTCGCCGCCCGTCGACGGTCGGAGCCGACGAACTCGACGGTGCCGTTGACGACCATCTGGGGGGTGTACAGGCGTCCGGAGCCGAAGGCCCGCGCGTACGCCTCCTGCCGCGCGGTGTACGCCGCGTCGGCGAACCGGTCGGGCCAGCCCAGATCATCCCAGTAGTCGACGTGGAACCCGAGCGCGAAGACCGGCTGCCCCTGGGCGCGCGCGTCACGCTCGATCTCGGTCAGCACCTCCTCGGCCGGAGGACAGCTCGAACAGCCCTGGGAGGTGAACATCTCCACGACGGCGAAGCCGCCGTCCGCGGACGCCACGTCCGGCAGCGGCGATCCCGGCAGGCGGGCACGATTCGACCCGGGGTCCGTCATTGCGCCTCCTCCGTGCGTGCTGCTGGCGGCCCTCCGATTCCCGTTACGGCCGCGACCATGCCTGCCCGCGCCTCGCCGCTCGGCCCGCCAGGTCCGCGTTCGGGGGCGCCGTCAGCGTCCCGCGCCTCCGCGACGGGCGGACGCGCGGTCGAGGCGGCGGTTCGCGGCCGGCCGGGTCGCATGAGGACGATGACGAGCAGGCTGGCGAGGACGCCGACGGCTCCGGCCACGGCGAAGGTCGCCTGGACACCCGCCACCCCGGCGGCATGCGCCGCGCTGTCCAGCAGGTGCCGCCCGGCTGCCGGCGTGGCGCGCAGCAGACCGGGTGTCTGCCCGCCGGCGATGGCGTGCGCGACGTGCGCCGGGTCCGCAATGCCACGTCCGGCCACGATGGTCTGCGCCTGGGCGGTGAAGACGCTGCCCAGCGCGGCGACGCCGAACGCGAAGCCCAGCTGGCGGGTGGTGTTGACGGCTCCGGCGGCCATGCCGCCGCGCTCGGCGGGCACCAGGGACATGGAGACCGAGCCGAGGATGGGCGTCGCGAGGCCGACGCCGACACCGATCAGGGCAACCCCCGGCAGCAGCGCCGGCCAACTGGCCGAACCGTGCACGAGCGCCGCGGTGAGCAGGCTGCCGAGGCCGACGAACAGCAGACCGGCGCCGATCACCAGGTCTGGTCTGCGGCCGTGCAGCACCCGACCCAGCGCCGCCGAGACAGCGATCGCGGTGACGGACATCGGCAGGCCGGTGAGCCCCGCCGCGAGCGGACTCAGTCCCAGCACGGACTGCAGCCAGATCGAGGTGTAGGTGAGGGTGGTGAAGGCCGCGAACGTCAGCAGCAGCCCGGCGAGCAGGACCGCGACGAACGAGCGGTCGCGCAGGAGGGCGAGGTCGGACATGGCGTGTCGGGTGCGCGCCTCGATCGCCACGAACCCGGCCAGCAGGAGCGCGGCCACCACCAGCAGCCACCAGACGGCGGCTGCCGACCAGCCGTCCTCGTTCGCCCGGATGAGTGCATAGGTCGCGCACCCCGCGGCGGCGGTGAAGCTCACCATACCGGCGACGTCGATCCGGCCCCGGACGGTCGCGTGGGCGACGGTGAGCGTCGTGGCGCACAGCAGGATGGCCACGGCACTGACCGGCAGGTTGACGAGGAAGATCCAGCGCCACGACGCGCCCTCGGTGAGCAGCCCGCCGAGGATCGGGCCCACGGCGGCCGAGGCGCCCGACACCGCGCCCCAGATGCCGTACGCGCTTCCCCGGTCACGCCCGACGTAGGCGCTGTTGAGCAGGGCGAACGTGGTCGCGAACATAGCCGCCGCCCCGACGCCCTGTACGGCGCGCGCGGCGATCAGCACGCCCGGGTTCGGCGCGAGACCGCACAGCAGCGACGACACCGCGAAGACCGCCAGCCCGACGACGTACGCCCGGCGGTGCCCCACCCGGTCGGCGATCGAGCCGGCGCCGAGCACCAGTGCGCCCAGCGCGAGGGCGTAGGCATCGATGACCCACTGCAACGCCCGGAAGGACGCGCCGAGGTCGTCGACCATGTCGGGCAGGGCGACGATCACGATCGTGACGTCGACCAGGAGCATGAACGTACCCAGCCAGACCGTCAGCAGCGGCAGCCACTTGCGCATTCTGATACGAAGCGCGCTTGGTACGCGTTGACGCAGGGAGACTATCGAGGCGTCATCGCAGCTGCCGAGGCTGTTGAGGCGACCGCAGCGAACGATGGAGCGGCGGTGCGGCTCGCCGCCCAGCAGGCGAAGGCTTGGGCGCGACTCGGCGACCGTCGCCAGGTAGAGACTTCTCTCGACCGTGGACACCGATTGTTGGAATCCCTGCCTTACCCGGAGGACACCGATCACCGATTCGTGGTCGACCCCGCCAAGTTCGACTTCTACGCCATGGATTGCTACCGCATCGCGGGCGAGGACCGGCTTGCCGAGATGTACGCCCGAGAGGTCCTGAAGTCATCGACCGACCCGAACGGGCAGGAACGTAAGCCAATGCGGATAGCGGAAGCTCGGGTAATGCTCGGCGTGACCGCTGCTCGCACAGGCGACGTGGAGTGAGGTGATCTCAACAAGGGTCGGGGCGCCGATCGGGGTGACACGGGCATTGCGTCCATAGCGGACAGTGGTGGATATGGGCGTGGAGCCATCGG